>NZ_JBFAMT010000003.1:0-406206 GCF_040656635.1 Actinosynnema sp. NPDC049800
ATCCAGGACCTGCTCAACACCATCAAGAAGGTCTCGCCGATGCTCAAGCGTCTGGTCGAGGTCTTCGAGAAGATCATGAAGGTGGTCGGCAAACTGGCCGGCAAGGTCACCGGGCTGGACGTGCTCAGCCCGAGCAACATCAAGCCGGGTGGTTTCCTGCAGACCGGCAAGGCCGACATCGACACCCCCTCCGGCAGCCCTTCCGGCAACAGCTCTCCCGGCACCAACAGCTCCGGCAACAGCTCCTCCGGCAACGGCGACTCGTCCACTTCGGACACCTCCGGTAACGGCACGGGGACCGGCACTGGCGACGGCACCGGCACACCGCCGGCCAACCGCCCGGGCGACAGCACCACCACCTCCGGCACCACCACCGACCCGACGACCTCCTCGGCGTCACGGCCCGGCCGGGGCGACCCGACCGACGTGCCCACCCCGACCAGCCGCCCCGGACGCGACCCCGGCAGCCCCGACAACGACCTCCCACGCGGCAACACCGCCGGCAACCCGCCCCTCGGCGAACACCGAGGCGGCCCCGGCGGACAGCCCGCACCCGGCAACCACGGACCCAGCAGCCACGGAAACGGCAGCCCGAGCGGCGGCTCACCCAGCAGCGGCAGCGGCGGCGGCGCTCCGAGCAGCAGCAGCAACCCCAGCGGCAGTAGCCCCAGCGGCAGTAGCCCCAGCGGCAACCCTGGCGGCGGCAACCCTGGCGGCGGTAGCGGTAGCGGCTATGGCAGTGGTGGCGGCGGTTCGCACGGCGGCGGTGGCGGCAGTCCCAGCGGCGGCAGTGGGGGCGGCAGTCCCAGCGGCGCTGGCGGCGGCAGTGGTGGTGGTTCACACGGCGGCAGTGGTGGCAGCAGTGGTGGCGGCGCGCCGAACCCTGCGCCTTCACCACGTTTCGACCAGACCTCCGCGGCAACCGCCGCGACCCCCGACGCCCCGGCACGCCCGGACCAGCCCAACACCCCCGCACCCTCCCGCGATCCCGGCACCACCCCGCAGGGCAACCAGCCCACCGCAGCACCCGGAGCCACGCCCGCGGGCGGCGGTGCACCGGGTAGTGGTGCACCAGGCGGCGGTGCACCGGGTGGCGGCTCGCCTGGCGGTGGTGGCAGGCCGGGCGGTGGCGGCTGGACCGGCACGCCCGGCAGCCCCGGTGCCCCGAGCAGCCCCAACGTGCCCAGCGGCCGGGGCGACCTCGGCTCGGGCGTCCCGACCCCGCGCGGCCCGGAAGGTCCGAGGCCGTCGTCGTTCGGCCCGTCGAGCACCAGCCCGTCCCACGCCGGCCCACCACACGCGGGCCCATCCCACGCTGGCCCGCCCCACGCCGGTCCGTCCCACGGCGGTCCACCGCACGCAGGCCCACCGCACACCGGCCAACCATCCTTCGGCCCTACCGGCAACGGTCCTGCCCACGGCCCCGGCCACCCCGGCCCCGGGCACAGCGGCGCACCCAACCAGGGCCCCGGCCCTCGCCCGACCCACACCGGCCCGGGCAACACCGGACCTTCCCACGCGGGGCCGAACGCACCAGGCGGTCCACACCACGGTCCGGCCAACCCGGGCCCCGGCAACCCCGGTCCGGGCAACGCGGGCCCCAGGCCTCACGGTCCGGCGGGCGCCGGCCCGACCCACACCGGTCCGAACGGCCCGAACCCGCCGCACTCGAACCCGCCGCACTCGCCCGCGGGCCCGCCCCAGCAACGCGGCGGCCCCACCCCGGGTTCGCACCCCAACGGCCCGGCTCCGCACACCCCGAACCGGCCGTTCGACGGGCCGGCTCCCCAGCGGCACCCCGACGCGCAGGCACCCACGCCCCGGCACGAACCGGACCCGCAGTCCCCACCGCGCCGCGACCAGGACGGCATCCCGTCCCAGCGCCGCGACCCGGAAGCGTGGACCCCGCCCCACCGCGACCCCGACCCGAGCACCAACCGGCCGGACAACGACACCCCGAACGGCGACCGCCCCGACAGCGGCCCCGACACCGACCGCCCGGACTCGGATCGGCCCGACAGCGACCGCGCCGACAGCGACCGCGCCGACAGCGACCGCGCCGACGGCGACCGGCCGAGCATCGACGAGGCGCACGCCCGGCACGGTGAGACCACCCCCGCCGGTATCTCGCACCACCGGGGCGACAGCGACATGGGCGACCTGCCCCACCGCGTCCCACCCGACCCCCGCTACTTCACCGCCGACGTCCACATCACCCCCGACGGCCGAGCCCGCATCGGCAACCACACCTACACCCCCGAGCAATACGGCGACCTCCTACGCCGCAACGGCTGGGACGGCACAACCCCCATCCGCCTCATCGGCTGCGACGCCGGCACCAACGACTTCGCCAACCGCCTCTCCCGACACACCAACGCCGACGTCCTCGCCCCCACCAAACCCGCCTGGACCGACACCAACGGCCGCGTCTACACCAGCGACGCCCACATCGGCCCCGACGGCAACCGCCAACCCCGCATCCCACCCAACGGCGAATGGCACACCCACCGCCCCGACGGCACCACCACCAGAGCGAGCGACGACGGCTACGTCCCCGGCACCAAGGACGCCGACAAGACCGACCTCGACCCCACCGACGCGCGCGACCGGGGCGAGGGCGACGACCCCCGCGACGGGTACGACCCCGACCGCTACCGCAGCGACGAGCCGGAGCCCCCGGTCAGCACTGACACGAAGAGCCTCGGCCGGGTCGACGAGAGCCGCTGGACGGCCGTGGACGACCAAGGCCGCGTCACCGAGATCGACAACATCCCGGTCAAGGACTGGATGCGCGGGTTCGCCGACCGCCGCGGCCAGGAGTTCATGGACGCCAAGGCCGACGGTTCGGTCACCGGCGCCGCGACCGGCAACTGCGTCGGCTGGACCATCGACCGGAGCACCGGCGAGATCTTCGAGGGCGCGAACGGACGGCGCGGCACGGTCATCCCGCCGGACGAGGTCCACCCGCTGATCCAGCGCAACGTCGACGACGCCGCAGCGAATGGCCCTTACACCGCGTATGGCAACGACAAACAGCCGATGATGGAGAACGGGCAGCCGAGGCAGATCCCTTATCCTCACGACGATCCGCCATTGCGGCACGCGGAGGTCCGGGCCACGAACGCGGCGTTGATGGCCAAGGAGAACGCGCGTCGCGAGGAGCTCGGCATGCCTCCCTACCAGCACGGCGACCAGAGCGTGCTCACGCCGGCCGCCCTGGAGGACATGCGCATAGATGTTATGATGACCAAGAGCCCGGACCGGGAAAGCGGCGGTCTGGAGCCCGCGCCGTGCTGCGGAAACTGCAATCTGACCCTCCAGGGCGTGCAGTCCGGCAGCGGCCGCTGGTCCGGCGACAGTCGCGATCCGAATTCTACGTACCTAGATCCGGAGTAGTCGATGCGCGTCAACGAGTCGGACATCGATTGGCAGGACTCGGGTGACCTCGCGGTCCACCGGGGCGCGCCCTACACCGGCGAGGTCGTGGAGACGATCGCGAACGGCAACGTGGTCTCCTCGACGCACTTCGTCGACGGCCGGCAGGAGGGCACCGCCCGGATCTGGTTCCCGGACGGCACGCTGCGCAACGAGTGGACCTTGGTGAACGGACACGCGGTCGGGACGTCGCGGAGCTGGCACGCCAACGGCGCGCTCGCCGAGGAGGAGGTCTACGACGACACCGGCCGCATGCTCGCCCACCGCAGGTGGGCCGAGGACGGTGCGGTGCTCAAGGACGTGACGTACTAGCCGGCGTCACGTCGATCCCCGACGACCAACTGCACGGCTCCCTGCGCGACCGCATGGAGGGCATGCGCCGCAACCCGGTGGAGGGTGAGGGCCACCCCCAGTTCGACCGCCGCACGGGCGAGGTCCTCAACCACACCGAGTTCCCGATCAACGACAACCCCCTGCGGCACGCCGAGGTGAAGAACGTCAACCAGATGCTGCGCGACCGCGGTGTGCCGGACGACGTCTCGCCGGAGGAGCTGGCCGAGCACCTGCGCGGGATGAGGGTGGCCAACGTCTTCCCGCACTGGGAGCCGTTCCCGGCCAAGGCCAAGTGCTGCGCGAACTGCAACAACATGATCGCCGGCGTGCCCAGCAGCACCGGGCGCAACTCGTCGGTGCCCGGCGACCCGAACAACGTGGAGATCGAGTCGGAATGAGCGACATGCGCGTCACCATGGACGACGTGACCTGGGACACCGACGGTTGCGCCCTGTACGAGGGCAGCGGGTTCACCGGGGAGCTGGTCGACGTGGCCGACGACGGTTTCGTCATCTCCTCGTACGCCTACCGGTTCGGCTTCCCGCACGGGCCCTACCGCGAGTGGTTCGCGGGCGGGCAGGTCGCCAAGGAAGGCACGATGCGGGACGGGCTGCCCGTCGGCCTGCACCGCGAGTGGCACCCCAACGGACGGCTCGCCTCGGAACTCGAGTTCGACGACCACGGGCGAGAGCTGGCGCGGAGGCGGTGAGACGAGCAGGGCGCCCCCGCCTGACCTCACCGGCGCCCGGACGGCGAGCGGCGCGGCGGTACCGCTGACCTGTGGTCTCACCCAACCGGACCACACCGGCGTGTTGTGGCCGTTAAGATCAGCGCACCGTGTCCGGGGGGAGCCAAAGGGGTGTTCGACGCATGAGCCAGCCAGCCACACCGCTGACCGAGCAGGAGCAGAACCAGCTCGTCAAGCAGATCGGCCGGGCCATGCTCCCCGCCCTGCCGCCGGGCTGGCAGCGCATCCGGGCGGAGTACCGGGCGGCCGGTCGGCACATCGAGGTGGACCTGGCGTTCGCGGGCCCGGACGGGCAGTGGCGGCCGGTGCGGCCGCCGATGGACGTGGTGCAGCTGTTCGGGCAGTTGCGGGCCGGGATGTACGAGCCCGTGCGCGGAACGTGGCTGAGCGCGGTGTACGAGATCGAGGCGCCGGCCGCGTTCTCGGTCGACTTCAACGCCGACGACGAGCCGCGCTGGCGCAACCCGCCGCCGGTGATCGGCTTCCAGGACGAGCTGCGCACGTTCCCCCGCCAGGACGAGCGGATCCCGCCGTGGCTGCGCCGGCGCGTCGGCCTGCCGCCGCTGCCGGAGCCCGAGCCCGAAGCGACCCCGAAGGACGACGGGCTGCGCATCGCGCACGTCTACGACGGCCGTGACGAGGCCGGCCGCCCGGTGGTCAACCGGCAGATGCTCGACCCCCAGCTGGCCGACGCGCTGCTGACCTACCTGGAGGGCGCGCCGGTCGTGCTGGCCGCGCGCAACCTGGACGTGGACGAGTTCATCCCCGGCGACCAGGACGTGCCGCTGAACTTCCGCACCGACGGCGCCTGGATCTGGGCCGGCGCGGTGCCGCACTACCTGCGCAAGCACGGCCTCCCGCCCGAGCCCGACCTGGTGGCGCACGTCGTGGCCCGCGGTTTCCGGCTCGACGAGGTGGACGACGCGACCCGTGAACGCGCGGTCACGCTGATCACCGGCGAAGCCTGAGCCACCACACCACGAACCTCCCGCCTCACGGGCCGCGCGCACGATTCGCAAATGCGATCGCCGTGCTCCCACCTCCGGCGGAGCGCCGCGGAGGTGATCGTGACGAGCCCGTGAGTGAGTCCGAGGTCACCATGCTCCACCTCGGATGTTTACGTAGAGTCGCTAGATGTGCGCACTCTGTCGACGCGGTCCGACGATCGGGTTACCTATGCGCACAGAAGCGCACGCCCGGGATACCCTGTGCGCATGAGTCCCGCGCTGGAGGCGGTGTTGGCCAAAGCAGGGCTGCAGGTCACCCCCGACGAGTTCCTGTCGCTCGTGGCCGACGCGGCGAAGAAGCTGGCGCCGCCACACCCCGACCCGGCGAGCTACTTCCCACCCGACCAGCGCGACGCGCTGGAGGACGTCGGCCTCGACCTGAGCCCGCACCGCGTCACCGACGACCAGGGGCGCGCGCGGAGCGTGGTGGCGCACGCCGTGCTGCGCGACTCGGCGCTGACGGTGGCCGAGGCCGCCCGGCAACTGGGCGTGGACACCAGCCGCATCCGGCACCGGCTCGGCGTCGGCCGCCTGGTCGGCTGGAAGGACCGGGGCAGCTGGCGGCTGCCCGCCTGGCAGTTCGCGGGCGCGGGCGTGCTGCCGGGGCTGGAGGCCGTGCTCGCGGCCGTGCCGCCGGACCAGCCCGCGCTCGTGGTCGCCGGGTTCATGACGACCGATCAGGAGGACCTGGTGGTGGACGGCACGCCGACGACGCCGCGCGAGTGGCTGCTGGCCGGCGGTGAACCACGCCGCGTCGCGGCACTGGCCGCGCAGCTGGGCACGCCCGCCTGACCGGGCCGCCTACCCCTGTCGCCGAGAACCTTGGACACGCATGTCACGGCTCCCCCAGCCGCCCTCTCCCGCTGTGCTCCAGGCGAACCTGCGCCGCACCGAGGACGTCGTGGCGGTGCACCGGGCCACCCGGCTGGTGCGCATCTTCGCCGCGAAGGGGCTGCACCCGCAGCGGTGGAACAGCTTCCGCTACACCGGTCCCCTGCCGCACGCCCGGTTCGACACCCAGCCGCCCGGCCCTGACGGCGGGCCGACGCACGCGCACGACCAGGGGGTGCTGTACTTCGGCCTGACCGTGCGGACGTCGGTGGCCGAGGTGTTCCAGGCGACGTCGGTGGTGGACCGGCGCACGCGCAGCCCGTTCCTGGTGGTGCTGCGGCCGCGCCGGACGCTGCGGCTGCTCGACCTCACCGGCCTGTGGCCGACCCGGGCGGGCGCGTCGCAGGAGATCAGCGCCGGGCCCAAGGCGGTCACGCAGCAGTGGGCGCGGGCGATCCGCGCGGCCTACCCCGAGCTGGACGGGCTGTGGTACCGCTCGTCGATGGACTCCGGCGCCCCGGCGGTGTGCCTGTGGGACCCACCGGCCGGCACGGGCCTGCCCGCCTCGCCGGACGTGCTGCTGCCGTTGGAGCACCCCGGCCTCGACCTGCCGCTGGCGCGGGTGTGCGAGGAGCTGAACTACACCCTGCTCGGCTGACCGCGACGGCGCGGCGCCGGGAGGAACCGGGCGTACCTGACCTCGGGCAGCTCCTGCTCGCCGAGCTCGTAGCAGTGCACCAGCCCGTCGTGCCGCCAGCCGTGCGACTCGTAGAACCCGCGGCTGCGGGCGTTGTCCTGGAACACCCACAGGACGGCGTACCGGAACCCCTGGTCCATCAGGTGGCGCAGCCCGGCCTCGTGCACCTCGTGCCCGGCGCCCTGCCCGTGGTAGCGCGGATCGGCGTAGATCGCGACCAGCTCACCGGTGTGCAGGTCGGGGTGGGCGTCCTGGGACTCGCGGACCGCGTCGACGGCGCAGTAGGCGCCGATCCGGCCGGTGCTCTCGTCGACCGCGACGAACACCCGGCTGGGTTCGGGCAGCCGCAGCACCCGCGACCACGACGGGAGCCTGCTCTCGGGCAGCATCCGGTCCAGCACCGGGTCGTCCACTATCCCGCGGTACGAGTGCTGCCACGCGTCCACGTTGATCCTGGCGATCTCGGGCGCGTCGTCGGGCCGTCCGGCCCGCACGGTCCACTGCATCCGGTGAGAGTGCCGCAACCACGCCACCGTCCGCTAGCCATTGGTCCAACCCAGTCGGGGCGCGCCGGTGCACACGTAGCCCGAGTACGGCCGGCTCTTCACCCGGAAGCGGGTCGACCGGAACCGGGTGGGGTCGAGTTCGTGGAACCGGGTGCGCACGACGTCGTCGTGCAGCTGCTGGGAGATCGCCAGCACCAGGTCGTCGTCGGCGGCCGCCAGCGCGTCGCGGACCACCTTGGCGTCGAGCAGCCGGCAGGTCACGATCGGGGCGTCGCCGACCAGCCCGAACGCGCCCGCGGTGAGCGGGCCGCAGTGCATGGCCACGCGCAGCCGCAGCGGCGTGCCCGCGCGGCGCAGGTCGGCCAGCGCCTCGGCGAGCTGCTCGGTGAAGTGGGCGACCACCCACGCGGCGTCGGCGTCGGGTGGCAGCACGGCCAGTTCGCCGTCGCCACGCACCTGCCGGTACCACAGGTCGCGGTCCAGCCCGGCCTTGCGGGCGGCCACGTCCAGCACGTCGCTCAGCCGCGACTGGACCAGCGACTGGTCCAGCGCGTCGAGCTTGCTGTAGCCCTCGACGTCCACGGCCACCACGAGGCGGTAGACCAGTCCGCGGAGGGGCGTCACCATTTCCAGCGTCACACGAGGAGCATCGTCCCGGTGGGCGTTCGGAAGTAGGGCGATCACCGGGTTTCCCGTTTCACAGTTCGGCGATCTTCCGCAGCACCTCGCGGTCCACGATCGTGATGGCCCGGTACCCCATGGTCAGGACGCCGCGATCGCGCAGCGTGCGGAACTCCCGGCGAGCCGTGTCCTCCTCCACCCCGACGAGCGAACCGATCTCGCCCTGGGTGAGGTTGAGCTTCAACGCGGTGCCGTCGACGACCTGGTGGCCGTAGGCGTCGGCGAGGTAGGACAGCACGCGGGCCAGCCGCACGGCCGCCGGGTAGCCGTTGAAGTCCGTGCGCCGCTGCTCGCTCCACTTCAGCGTGCGCAGGATCATCTTGTCCAGGTCGAAGTGCGCGGCCGGGAACCGGGTGAGGTAGTCGGTGAACTGCGCCGCGGTGATCACCCGCGTGCGGGTGTCGACGCACGCGGTCACGGTCGCCGAGCGCGGCCCGCCGTTCAGGAACGACATCTCGCCGACCAGGTCGCCGCCGACCTTGACGTTGAGCAGCGCGACCCGGCCGTTCTCCAGCGTCGCCGTCGCCTTGACCAGGCCCTGGACGAGCAGGATCACGTGGTCGGACCGATCGGACTCGCGCACGAGCGCGTCGCCGCGCCGGAACACCTTCGGCACGCCGAGCCCCAGCAGCGCCGCGCGACCGGCGTCGGACACCGTCTCCAGGTAGGTGCCGGTGGGCCAGCCCGATGCGATCGCCATCCGTTCGACCTCCTCCGCCAGTGACCAGTGTGCCGCTCGCGGAGGAGGTGGGCCCCCGATTCCTGCCGGTTCAGGCCAAGTGGCGCGCCCACCAGTCCAGGACGGCCTCGAACCGCTGCGCGCGGTGGCGCGGCTTGCCCGAGCGGGTCAGCTCGTGGCCCTCGCCCGGGAACACCAGCATCTCGGCCTCGACGCCGTTGCGGCGCAACGCGACGAACAGCCGCTGCGCCTGCTCCAGCGGGCAGCGCCAGTCGTGCTCGGAGTGCACGACCATGAACGGCATGGAGATCTTCTCGGCGTAGGTCAGCGGGCTCATCGCGCGCTGGGTCTCCAGGCTCGGCCCGCAGTAGGCGTCGGCGAAGAACCAGCCGATGTCCGAGGAGCCCGCGAACGAGTCCCACGCGTTGACGGCGCGCTCGCTCCACGCGGCGCGGAACCGCTCGCCGTGGTGCGCGGCCAGCCAGGAGGTCATGAAGCCGCCGTAGGAGCCGCCCATCACGCCCACGCGGTCGGCGTCGAGGTCCGGGCGCTCCAGCGCCACGTCGAGCACGGCGAGGACGTCGTCCACGTCGACCGTGCCGAACCCGCCGATCACGGCCTGGCCGTGCGCCTGGCCGTACCCGGCGGACCCGCGCGGGTTGGGCAGCACGACCGCGTAGCCGGCCGCGGCGTACACCTGGGCCTCGTCGAAGAAGCCCCAGCCGTGGTACATGAACGGACCGCCGTGCACGGCGAGCAGCACCGGGTGCGGCCCCTCGCCCTCGGGCAGCACGAGCCAGCCGTGCACCGGGTAGCCGTCCGGCGCGGAGCCGGTCAGCTCGACCGACGGCCGCAGCGGCACGGTCGAGCCGAAGTCGGTCAGCGTGCCGCCGCCGACGAGCTCGACCTCGCCGGTGTTGTCCGAGGTGGACACCACGGCCACCACCCGGTCGCCGTCGGCGGCGAACGACTTGACCTCGGCCTGCTCGCCCGCGAGCAGCTCCAGGTCGGCCAGCACGGCGTTGTCGGCGTCCAGCGGCACGCGCCGCAGCTCGACCGCGCCGCGGTTGCGGACCGCCACGAGCACGCCCGCGTCCGTCACGACCGGCGCGCCGGCGCCCTTCTCGCAGTCGACGGTCTCCATGTCGGTGAGCCGGGTGAGCCGCTCGCCGTCGAACCGCCACAGGCTCATGTTCCGCGCGACGGCGGCCGAGCGCGGCGCCTGCTCGGGCGAGTAGAACAGCACGCCGCCGTCGGGCAGCGCGACCGGGTGCGCGGCCCAACCGGGGGTCTGCACGACCAGCTCGGGCTCGCCGCCGGTCGCGGGCACGCGGTAGACGTCGTTGTTGAACGCCTCGGCCGCGCCGAGGTCGCGTTCGGCCAGGAACAGCACGGCCTCGCCGTCCGCCGTCCAGGCGGGCTCCGCGGCGGAGAACGTGCCGTCGGTCAGCTCGACCGGCTCGGCGTCGGCGTCCAGCGCATCCACCGCGAACAGCCGCGAGTGCCGGTCGCCGGTGAAGCCGATGTCGTCCATCCGGTAGTCCAGCCGGGTGATGTGCCGCGGCGCCTCGGCGTCCGGCGTCGGCGCTTCGCCGCCCTCGACCAGCGGCGCGCCGTAGCGACCGGCTTCGGGCACCCGCGAGGTGAACGCGAGCCGCCGCGAGTCCGGCGCCCACACCGGCACGCCGGCGCCCAGCGCCAGGTCGGTGAGCGCACGCGCCTCGCCGCCGTCGGCGGGCATCACGTGCAGCTGAGGCGCCTTGCCGCGCGCCGTGACGCGCAGGAACGCGACCCAGCGGCCGTCCGGTGAGATCCGGGGTGCCAGGTCGCGTTCCGCCCACGTCCAACGCCTCGTCCCGCCGCCGTCCAGGGCGACGCGGTGCAGCCCGCCGCGGTAGGCGTTCGCGGCGACGTCCGGGGTGGAGACGTTCACCAGGACGAGGTCCCCACGCACCGACACGGAGCCGGGCTGGGTCAACGACTGCAAGTCATCGGGGCGCACGCTTCAGCACGTTACCCCAACGATTATTAGCAAGGCTTACGAGATTTTGACGCTCACAGATGGTCACTGGGAGCGGGCGGGACGGGCACCGGCTTGACCGCTTCGGGGTTCCGCCGCACCTTGACCAGGCTGGCGATCGTGGTGATGGCCAGCACGCCGATGATCACCGACAGCGACAGCTCGATGCCGATCGTCGGCACGTGCAGCGGCTCACCGCCGTTGAGGAACGGCAGCGAGTTGGTGTGCAGCGCCTCCAGGATCAGCTTCACGCCGATGAAGCCGAGGATCACCGACAGGCCGATCGACAGGTACACCAGCTTGTTCAGCAGGCCGCCGAGCAGGAAGTACAGCTGCCGCAGGCCCATCAGCGCGAACGCGTTCGCGGTGAAGACCAGGAACGGCTCCTTGGTCAGGCCGAAGATCGCCGGGATGGAGTCGAGCGCGAACAGCAGGTCCGTGGTGCCGATGGCGACGATGACGATGAACATCGGCGTGACGAACCGGCGGCCGTCGATCTTCACGAACGACTTCGAGCCCTGGTAGGTGTCGGTCACCGGGTAGACCTTGCGGACCACCTTGAGCGCGACGTTCTCCTTGTACTCCTCTTCCTCCTCGTCGTGGTCGGTCCGCGCCAGCTTGTAGCCGGTGTAGATGAGGAACGCCCCGAAGAGGTAGAAGACCCAGCTGAACTGCGCGATGACCGCCGCGCCCACGGCGATGAAGATGCCGCGCATGACCAGCGCCATCAGGATGCCGATCAGCAGCACCTTGTGCTGGTGGATCGCGGGCACCTTGAAGGTGGTCATGATGATCAAGAAGATGAACAGGTTGTCCACGCTCAGCGAGTACTCGGTGATGTACCCCGCGAAGAACTCGCCCGCGTAGACGCCGTCGGAGAAGAACCAGATGCCGAGGCCGAACAGGATCGCCACGCCCACGTAGAAGGTGACCCACCGGGCGGCTTCGCCGATGGTGACCTCGTGCGGCTTGCGGTCGACGATGAATAGGTCGATGGCCAACAAGACCATCAGGCCGGCGATCGTGGCGAACCACAGCCACACGGGAACAGACACGACTCAACCTCCGGTGCATCGCGCGCACGCCAATGACCGGAGGTCTCCTCCGCCGGCTTGAACGACCGACCGGCGGCACCGGGAACCTCACGCCAGGCTCCGTGCTGACGACACCGCCGCGAGGGAGTACTCCCCTCCACGCCTGCACAGTCTCACGCATGAATGCGGTTCCGCGCCAGCGGAGGTGATCAGAGGCACCCGACCGGGGCCTGACCGGGCGGTTCGGCTGAGAGCCCGACGCCCTGCTGACAGCCCGTTCTCAGCTAATCACGCCTATGGTCAACTCCGTGGCCTCCCTCAACCGCCTCCGCGGCAGGTGGTCGCTCCCCGCGCTGGTCGTGCTGGTCGCCCTGGTGGGCGCCATCGTGGTCTTCACGCGCCAGGGGGACGACCCCGCCCCGGTGAGCACCCGCGACGCGGTGATCGACGTGCCGGAAAGTCCGGACAGCGACCGCACCGTGCAGATCGACACCACCCTGTACCTGCCAGAACGCACACCCGCGCCCGCCGTCCTGCTGCCGCACGGCTTCGGCGGCAGCAAGGCCAGCGTGCAAGCCCAGGCCACCGAGCTGGCCCGGCGCGGGTTCGTCGTGCTGGCCTACTCGGCGCGCGGCTTCGGCCGCAGCACCGGTCAGATCGCCCTGAACTCGGTCGACCACGAGGTCCGCGACGCGCAGAAGCTGCTCGACTGGCTTGCCACGCGTGAAGAGGTCGTCACCGACAGCGCCGGAGACCCGAAGGTGGGTGTGACCGGCGGCTCCTACGGCGGCGCGCTCGCGCTGTCGCTGGCCGGCGTCGACCCGCGGGTGGACACCATTGCGCCGGTCATCACCTACAACGACCTGGCCCAGGCGCTGCTGCCGAACTCGGCGCGCGCCGAGGGCGTGTCCGCCGCCACCCCGGCGGCGGGCGCGTTCGCCGACGAGGGCGTGTTCAAGCGGTCGTGGGCGGGCATCTTCTTCTCCGCCGGCCTGTCCGGCGCGGACGCCACCAACCCCGGTCAGGAAGCGACCGAGCCCGGTCAGGACAACGACGCCCAGGGCGCCGAGAGCGCCGCCGCCGCGGTCACCGCACCGCCGCAGCAGGGCGACACCCCCCGGCCGGTCGGACCGCTGAACGGGGCGTGCGGCCGCTTCCAGGCCGACGTGTGCGCCGCGTACACCGAGGTCGCGACCACCGGAAAGGCCGGGCCGCAGACCCTGGAGGTGCTGCGTCGCGCGTCGCCCTCGGAGGTGACCGACAAGATCACCCAGCCGACGCTGCTGGTCCAGGGCGAGCAGGACACCCTGTTCGGCCTCGACCAGGCCGACGCCAACGCCCGCCAGATCGCCGCGAACGGCGCGAAGGTCAAGGTCGTCTGGTACTCCGGCGGCCACGACGGCGGCTCGCCCGGCCCCGAGCTGCGCGGCCAGATCGCCGACTGGATGGCGTTCCACCTGGAGGGCAAGGGCGCCGACCCCGGCACGAGCTTCGAGTACACGGTGGTGGGCGCGTTCCGCAGCAGCGGGACGCCGTCGTTGCGCAACGTCGTCGCGCCGAGCTACCCGGGCCTGACCGGCTCGGCGGGCACCGAGCGCCGCGACGTGCCGCTGACCGGCCGTGAGCAGGTCGTGGTCAACCCCGCGGGCGGCAACCCGGCGGCGGTGTCCAGCCTGCCCGGCCTCGGGTCGGTGGTGTCGCGGTCCAGCTCGCTCTCGTCGCGGCTGTCGATCGACCTGCCCGGCCAGGCGGCGGTGTTCCAGAGCGAGCCGCAGACCGCGCAGACGCTGCTGACCGGCGCGTCCACGGTGCGGCTGCGGGTCGCCGCCGTGCCTGGTCAGCCGGTGCCCGCCGAGGGCGCGGTGCTGTTCGTGAAGCTGTACGACGCCGACGCCAGTGGCGTGCGGACGCTGCCCGGCTCGGCGGTCGCGCCGGTGCGGGTGGCCGACCTGCCCGCCGACGGCACGCCGGTCGAGGTCACCGTGACGCTGCCCGGCGCGGTGCGCCCGGTCGAGGCCGACCACCGGCTGCAGCTGGTCGTGTCGACCACCGACATGGCGTACTCGAACGCCGCGGAGCCCGCCGCGTACCGGATCTCGCTGGCCTCGCCCGCGCTGTCGGTGCCGGTGGTGCCGGGCGTGAACGCGACCAGCGAGGTGCCGACCGGCGCGCTGTGGGGCATCGCGATCGTGCTGATCATCTGCGTCATCGCGGCCGTGGTCGCCTGGTTCCGCCGCAGGCTGACCGCGGACGTCGACCCGGAGCTCGAGTCGGTGCCGCTGGTGATCGAGAACCTGAGCAAGTCCTACGCCGGCGGGTTCGTCGCGGTGAAGGACCTGTCGTTCCGGGTGGAGCACGGCCAGGTGCTCGGCCTGCTCGGGCCGAACGGCGCGGGCAAGACGACGACGCTGCGCATGCTGATGGGCCTGATCCGACCCACCGAGGGCGGGATCAGGGTGTTCGGCCACCGGGTCAGCCCCGGCGCGCCGGTGCTGTCGCGGATCGGGTCGTTCGTCGAGGGCTCGGGCTTCCTGCCGCACCTGTCCGGCGCGGAGAACCTGCGGTTGTACTGGGCGGCCACGGGTCGTCCGCTGGAGCAGGCGCACGTCGAGGAGGCCCTGGAGATCGCGGGGCTCGGCAACGCCGTGAAGCGGCGGGTGCGGACCTACAGCCAGGGCATGCGGCAGCGGCTGGCGATCGCGCAGGCCATGCTCGGCCTGCCGGACCTGCTGGTGCTGGACGAGCCGACCAACGGGCTCGACCCGCCCCAGATCCACCAGATGCGCGAGGTGCTGCGCCGCTACGCGGCGGCCGGGCGCACCGTGCTGGTGTCGTCCCACCTGCTCGCCGAGGTCGAGCAGACGTGCACGCACGTGGTCGTGATGCACAAGGGGTCGCTGGTCGCGGCCGGTCCGGTCGACGAGATCGCGACCGGTGGCGGCGAGGCGAGCTTCAAGGTCGACCGGCCCGACGAGGCGGCCACCGTGCTGCGGAGCCTGTCGGGCGTGCACGACGTGCACGTGGACGGCGAGCAGGTCCACGCGAGCCTCAACGGCACGCCGCGCGCGTCGGCGTTGCAGGCGCTCGTGGCCGCGGGCGTGGCGGTGGACCAGGCCGGTCCGCGCCGCCGGCTGGAAGACGCATTCCTGGAGTTGGTGGGCGAATGAGCGAGAACGGTGTGCACACCGATCCGGCCGCGATCTCCGACCTGACGGACGCCGCGGAGGCCGAGCACTCGTCGGTCGCGCCGGACGGCTCGAAGGTCGGGTACAAGGCCGGGCGGACGTTGCCCGTGCGGGTGGAGCTGGTGCGGCAGTTGCGCCGCCGGCGGACGCAGTTGGTGCTGGGGTTCCTGGTGCTGCTGCCGTTCATCCTGGTGGTGGCGTTCGAGCTGGGTCAGGCGTCGCCGAACCGGCGGGCGGGCGGCTTCGTCGACCTGGCCACGGCCAGCGGCGTGAACTTCGTGATCCTGACGCTGTTCGTCAGCGGCAGCTTCCTGCTGCCGATGATCGTGGCGCTGTTCTTCGGCGACACGATCGCGAGCGAGGCGTCGTGGTCGTCGTTGAAGTACCTGCTCGCCGCGCCGATCCCCCGGCACCGGCTGCTGCGGCGCAAGGCGCTGGCGTCCGGGCTGATGTCGGTGTTCGCGCTGGCGCTGCTGCCCGCAGTGGCGCTGGTCGTCGGCGTGGTCTGGTACGGGGCGGGCGAGGCGGTGTCGCCGACCGGTGAGGCCGCGTCCTTCGGGGCCGGGGTCTACGGCGTGGCGCTGGCCGTCGTCTACATCTCGATCCACCTGTTCTGGGTGGCCGGGCTGGCGCTGTACCTGTCGGTGTCCACGGACGCGCCGCTGGGCGCGGTGGGCGGCGCGGTGCTGGCGTCGATCGTGTCGCAGATCCTCGACCAGATCACCGCGCTCGAAGGCCTGCGGGACTACCTGCCGACGCACTACGCGTTGGCGTGGGCGGACCTGCTGTCGTCGGACGTCGACTGGTCGCAGATGGCGAAGGGCACGTTCTCCGCCCTGGCGTACGGGGCGTTCTTCACCCTGCTGGCGGCGCGGAAGTTCGCGCGCAAGGACATCACCAGCTGAGGTAGGGCTCGTGGTCGACGGCGCATCGGGGCACTCCCGGTGCGCCGTCGTTCGTCACGGGAGGGAAGCCAGGCGGCACGCCTCGTCGACGACCGCCTGCGGCGTCACGTTCATCCACCCGAGGATCGACTCGCACGTCTGCACGTTGCCGTCCTCGCCGAACCCGCACGCGCTGTCGACGATCACGCCGCCGTGGCCTTGGAGGAGCAGGTAGAAGTGGCAGTCGGCGGCGTCTGCGGTGGCGACCGGCGCGCCGGTGACCGCGGTGGCCGCGCCGAGGCCGACGACGAGGGCCGCGCACCGGAGGATCCGCCGAAGTCGCATGGTTCCAGTCTCGCGGTGGTGGAGATCCACCGCACGCGACCGCACGGAGTGTTCCGCCCCCGCCGACCGGTCGCGTCCCTGTGGTCCTGGGCGCGGCGGCTGGGTGCGGTGGCCTAGGAGAGCGCTGGTCGCTTCGACTTGGGCAGCTTGGCCACGACGAGGTCGTAGGACAGGTCGAGGAGTTCGAGCAGCTCGTCGTCCGGCACGGCGCTACCCAGCCGGACCCGGTTCCAGCCGTAGCGCCCGATGTAGGCGCTGACCGCGACGTCGTCCGGGTAGCGCTCGCGCCAGTGCCCCGCGTCGTCGGCGGTGGCGCCCGACTTCACGCCGACGCTGCCGCCGTCCAGCGAGATGAACGCGAAGATCTTCCCGCCGACCTTGCAGCACAGCTCGCCGTCGCCGAAGGGGTAGGTCTCCTCCGCGCCGGGCTTGGCCAGGCAGTGCAAGATCACGTCGTCCAACGTCATGGCGTCACGCTAACCGGCGGCAATTAGGGTGATCACGTGACTGCCTACACGGACTACACCGACTACACGGACGAGGAAGGCCGGACCCTGCGCACGGCGGTCTTCGGCGCGATGGTGCTGGTGTCCACGGCCGAGCCGGGTGCGCTGGACGAGGAGAGCCACGCGGGCATCCGGGCGATGGCGACGTTCTCGCCCCGGCTGCGGCAGGTGCTGGGCGCCGCCCGGCCCGAACTGCCCGCGGGTTCGACGGCGGACGTGGAGGCGGGCGTGCTCGACGCGTTGCGGCGTTCGGTCGACATCCTGGCCGCGCGGACGCCCGACGAGGCGGCGGCGTTCCCGGCGGCGGTGCTGGCCGTGTGCGAGGAGGTCGCTTCGGCGGACGGACGTGTCGGCGAGGTCGAGAGCGCCGTGGTCGCCAAGGTCCGCGCCGCCCTGCAGGGCTGATGCCAAAGACCTGACCGAATCCTCCCGCGCCCATCCCGGCGCACCTGACGCCGCCGCTGGCCGACGGACAGTCCGAATGGACCGCTCGACGACCGCCCGGCGTCCGCTCGGCGGCAGTGCGGAGCGGATGCCGGGCGGCGGTGATGCGGTTGCTGTCGGGGCGGTGGCGGTAGGGGGTGGACGCTGGTGCGGCTGGGGGTTGGTGCGGCGCTGTCGAGCGGAGCGCCGGGGTTGCGCGAGTTGGCGACGCGATTGGTGGTATCGGCGACGCGGTCACTGGTGTCACCGCGTAGCCGGAGCGCTGGGTAGCCGGGGCGCTGGGTAGCCCCAACCGTCCGCCGGCGGTGCGGAGAGCGCCGCCGGCGGTGGTTGGGGTTACTTCACGCCGGCGGCGTCCATGCCCCGCAGCTCCTTCTTCAGGTCCTGGATCTCGTCGCGCAGGCGGGCGGCCAGTTCGAACTGCAGTTCACGCGCGGCGTTCATCATTTGATCCGTCAGTTGTTGCACGAGGTCCGCCAGCTCGGAGCGGGCCATCGTGCCGGTGTCGCGGTCGGTCAGCACGCCGGAGCCGCCCCGGCCGTTGGCGCCCGGGTCGCCGGTCGGCTTCTTGCCCCGCGAGGCGTTGCGGCCGGAGCCGCCGGGGGCGATGGCGTCCTCCGCCTCGGCGTAGACCTGCTCCAGGATGTCGGTGATCTTCTTCCGCAACGGCTGGGGGTCGAGGCCCCGCTCCTCGTTGTACGCGACCTGCTTGGCGCGCCTGCGGTTGGTCTCGTCGATCGCGTGCCGCATCGAGTCGGTGATCCGGTCCGCGTACATGTGGACCTGGCCGGACACGTTGCGGGCCGCGCGACCGATGGTCTGGATCAGGCTGGTGCCTGAGCGGAGGAAGCCCTCCTTGTCCGCGTCGAGGATCGCGACCAGCGAGACCTCGGGCAGGTCGAGGCCCTCGCGGAGCAGGTTGATGCCGATCAGCACGTCGTAGTCGCCCAGCCGCAGCTGCCGCAGCAGCTCGACCCGGCGCAGCGTGTCGACCTCGGAGTGCAGGTACCGGACGCGGATGCCGAGTTCGAGCAGGTAGTCCGTCAGGTCCTCGGCCATCTTCTTGGTCAGCGTGGTGACCAGGACCCGCTCGTCCCGCTCGGCGCGCACCCGGATCTCGTGCACCAGGTCGTCGATCTGGCCCTCGGTCGGCTTGACCACGACCTCCGGGTCGACCAGGCCGGTCGGGCGGATGACCTGCTCGACGAACTCGCCGCCGGTCTGGCCCATCTCGTACGGGCCGGGCGTGGCCGACAGGTACACCGTCTGGCCGATCCGGTCGGCGAACTCCTCCCACGTCAACGGGCGGTTGTCCATCGCGCTCGGCAGGCGGAAGCCGTGCTCCACCAGGTTGCGCTTGCGCGACGCGTCGCCCTCGTACATGCCGCCGATCTGCGGCACGGTCACGTGCGACTCGTCGATGACCAGCAGGAAGTCGTCGGGGAAGTAGTCGATGAGGGTCGCGGGCGCGGTGCCCGGACCTCGGTCGTCGATGTGGCGCGAGTAGTTCTCGATGCCGTTGCAGAAGCCGACCTGGCGCATCATCTCGATGTCGTACGCGGTGCGCATGCGCAGCCGCTGCGCCTCCAGCAGCTTGCCCTGCCGCTCCAGCGCGGCCAGCCGCTCGGCCAGCTCGAGCTCGATGTTGCGGATCGCCTTCTCCATGCGCTCCGGGCCCGCCACGTAGTGGGTGGCCGGGAAGATGCGCAGCTCGTCGACCTCCTTGACCACGTCACCGGTCAGGGGGTGCAGGTAGTAGAGCTTGTCGATCTCGTCGCCGAAGAACTCGACCCGCAGCGCCAGCTCCTCGTACGCCGGGATGATCTCCACCGTGTCGCCGCGCACGCGGAACGTGCCGCGGTTGAACGCGATGTCGTTGCGCGTGTACTGGATGTCGACCAACGCCCGCAGCAGCAGGTCGCGCTCGACCTCGCCGCCGACCTCCAGCTTGATCGACCGGTCGAGGTAGGACTGGGGCGTGCCGAGGCCGTAGATGCACGACACGGACGCGACCACGATCACGTCACGCCTGGTGAGCAGGCTCATCGTGGCCGAGTGGCGCAGCCGTTCGACGTCCTCGTTGACCGAGGAGTCCTTCTCGATGTAGGTGTCGGTCTGCGGGATGTACGCCTCGGGCTGGTAGTAGTCGTAGTAGCTGACGAAGTACTCCACCGCGTTGTCCGGGAAGTACCCCTTCAGCTCGTTCGCCAGCTGCGCGGCCAGCGTCTTGTTCGGCGCCATCACCAGCGTGGGCCGCTGCACCTTCTCCACCAGCCACGCCGTGGTGGCCGACTTGCCCGTGCCGGTCGCGCCGAGCAGCACGACGTCCTTCTCCCCCGCGCGGATGCGCTTCTCGAGGTCCGCGATCGCCGCGGGCTGGTCGCCCGCGGGCTGGTAGTCGCTGACCACGCGGAACTTCCCGTCGGTGCGGGGGATGTCACCGACGGGACGATGCGACGAGTGCGCCTTGACCGGGATCTCGGTTGGGAAAGCCACGGGTACGACGGTACGCCGCGGGTACGACAATTTCCGATCCGGCCCAGGTCAGCTGGGCCGTGATCAGCAGTTGCAGTCGCAACCGCAGCAGTCGCAGTTGCAGTCGCAGTTCGGGCCGCAGTCGCCGCCGTTGCACCACGCTTCACGCGGCTTGCCGCTGAACGGCCCCGGGTACGGGTCGCGGCAGCAGTACTGGCACGTGCCGCACTGGTAGAGCACGGCCAGGCAGCCCAGGAGCGCGCCCCGGGTGACCGGCGGCTGCTTCAGCTTGGGCCAGCACCACAGGCCGCTGCCGGGAGGTGGCGGCCCGTTGCCGCGCCTGCCCTTCTTGCCACCCTTCGGCGGCTCGGGCGGACCGCCGTGGCCGGGAGCCGAGGGCGGCGGCACGTGACCGGGAGGCGGCACGTGACCGGCGTGCGGGCCGGGCTGCCCGTGCGGGCCCGGCTGCCCGTGGGGACCGGGTTGGGCCGGCGGCGGGTACATCCCCGGCGCGGGCTGCCAGCCGGGCGGCGGTGGCGGGGTGTGCGGACCGTGCGAGTGGGGGTCGCCGAACGCCCGCCGGATCGACTCCCGCACCTCGTGCGCCAGCAGCACGTGCACCAGCCGGTCGTCGGCGAACTCCACCTCCGCCATCGCGAGCTTGATGCCCAGCGCCGCGTCCTCGCACAACCGCCGCGCCTCGTCCAGCGTCGTGCCCGTGGCGACCAGCGGGTTCCACGCGCCGGACGCCCGGTCCTCCGCCAGGTCCTCCACCGCGTCCAGCAGGTGCGCCAGCCGCCCGAACAGCCGCCCGACCTCGCGCAACGGGGCCGCGTTGCCCGGCCGCCCGGCCAGCACCGCGGTCTGCGCCACGGCCTCGCCCGCCGCCGTCTCGGTCGGCTCCGTCACGGTCAGCACGGACGACCCGAGTCCCGCCGCGGCCTCCACCGACGACTGCCGCCGCACGGCGTCCACCAGCACCGCCGTGTCGAACCCCAGGTCGAGGCCCGTCTGCGAGGCCTGCGCCGCCCACCGCCGCGCCACCTGCCTGCCGACGCCGCGCATCGGGGCCCGCGCGAACACGCCGTCGCCGTCGGCGACGTGGTCGCCGACCTTCGCCGAGGCCAGCACCAGGGACACCGACGCGGCCAAGCGCGCGCCCGTGCCCACGGCGACGTCCGCCGACTGCATACCCCTCAGGGCGCACGGCCCGGCGGAGCGCCGCGACCGTCCCGCCTGCGCCTCCACCAGGGCGGAGATGACCAGGCCGTCGTAGTTGGTGACCACGCGGGCCAGGTGGCCGTGGTCGTCGCGCAGCGCCAGGCACAGCCCGCACAGGTGCGCCAGCCACGACTCGCGCAGCTCGGGGCCCAGGCGGTTGCGGCAGGGGCGGATGATGCCGAACATGGCGGGAAGAGTAAGCGATCATCATACTTTCGGGTGACAGAAAGGAGCGTTCCGCCGGTGTCGATGCCTAAGGTCGGCGCTGTGACGTCGAGTGCCGCCGGGACCCGCATGCACATCCACCCGCCGAAGATCGAGTACTTCGACCTCGACGCGAAGAGCAACACCGATCCCAAGGGCCACCTGCGCGGGGTCGAGGAGTACCGGCTGACCGGTCACGGCCTCTACATGTCCCGCCCGGTGCCCGGCCACCCCCACCTGTCCCACTTCGAGTCGTGGCTGCTGCCCGCGCACGGCCTGCGCGTCACCCGGCAGTCGTGGCACCCGGGCCACGAGCGCGACTACGACCTGTACGTCGACGTGGTCGAGATCAGCTCCAGCGGCTCGGTGTGGAAGACCGTCGACCTGTACCTGGACCTGGTCGTGCGCACGGGCCGCAGCGTGACCGTGCTGGACACCGACGAGCTGCTGACGGCGCTGGACCGCGGGCTCATCCAGGCCGACCGGGCGCAGTGGGCGCTGGAGACGACCTACCGCGCGGTGGCCGGCATCGCCGCGCACGGTCACGACGCCGTGCGGTGGCTCGCGTCCCAGGGAACGATCACCACGTGGCGTCGGCGGTAATACAGACCGTCACACTTGCAGGTCAACCGCCATCCGAGTCCGTCACCTGATAGAGACCGCATACCACACAGACCGTGATGTAACGAATCGAACCGGATAGTTACCCGGAGCACACTTCCGGCTACCCTCGGGTCGCGTGGGAGCGGTCATCACACCTCAGCTCGTCGACGTGGTCGACACCGTCAGCGCAGTTCGCAGCTACTCCAGCGGCATGTCGCGGCACCTGTCCACGTGTCGGGTCGAGCCGTGGGGACTGCGGCTGGAGTGCCCGACGCCGGAGGACCCGTTCTCCGATTCGGAGGTCACCTGGTTGATGCCCTCGATCGGATTGCGGCTGACGCACCACCGACCCCGGTCCAGACACGCGCGCAGCGGCCCGAGCGTGCTCAGCGCGGTCCGCGTGCAGCGCGACGGCCGCGCGTGGCGCACCACCGACCTGCTGCTCGGCCTGGCCGTGCCCGGCGGCACGACCGCGCGGATCGTGCGCTGCGAGGAGTTCGCCGCCGCCGTGGCCGGGCGCGTCCTCGGACCCGGCGACGCCGACCAGGCGCTGCGCATCGTGCACCGCACCCTCGAGGAAGTCAGCCTCCACCGGCACGACCTCGGCTCGTGGCTGACCCACCGGGGCATCTACGACGCCTGGCCCTCCCTGTAGAAGGCGTCCACGCGCGCGGTCGCGGCGGCCATCCACGGCTCCTTCGACTCGGCGTAGGAGAAAGCGTCCGCGTCACCCCTGTGCTTCTCCGCCAGCTCCAGCTTCACCGCCGCGTACTCGTCCCGCGCCGCCGTGTCGGCCCGCAGCCAGTCGCGGAACCGGATCGCCCAGTTCCAGGCCGGACCGCCCTCGACCCGGACGTGCAGGTTGACCCGCCGTCCCGGATCCGCGCCCGCGTGCAGCCTCTTGCGCCAGCCCTCCGGCGCGTCGCCCTCGTACCGCACGCTGTCCTCGGCGTCGCCCAGGAACGGGAAACCCGCCTGCGCCAACGCCTCCTCCAGCTCGGCGGCTTCCTCCAGCGACGTCACGCCCAGCTGGAAGTCCAGCACGTCCTTCGCCGCGAGGCCGGGCACGGCCGTGGAGCCGATGTGCTCGACCGCGCGGCCACCGGCGGCGAGCCGGATGCGTGCCGCGACCCGGGCCGCCTGGACGGGCCAGGTCTCGTCGTAGGGCACCACCATCGGGGCGCCCGAGGCGTAGCGGCGCAGCCTGATGTTGGACTCGTAGCGCACCAGCCGGTCCGCCCACAGCGCGTCGACCTGCGCCAGCACCAGGTCGGGCGTGCCGGAGTTGTCCAGCCACACGTCCGCCACGGCCTGGCGGCGCTCGTCGTCGGCCTGCGCGGCGATGCGGCGGCGCGCGTCGTCCTCCGGCAGGCCCCGCTCGCGGAGCCGGACGAGGCGCTGGTCGAGGTCCGCGTGCACGATCACCACCAGGTGGTACAGCGGCGCCATGTCCTTCTCCACCAGCAACGGCACGTCGTGCACGACGATCGCGTCCGCGGGCGCGGCGGCGATCAGCTCGCCCGTGCGGGCCGCGATCCTCGGGTGCGTGATGCCGTTGAGCGTGGTCAGGGCCTGCTCGTCGCCGAACACCTTCGCCGCGAGCGCGGGCCGGTTCAGCGCGCCGTCCGCGCCCAGCACGTCCGCGCCGAACGCCTCCACCACCTCCCGCAGCCCGTCGGTGCCGGGTTCGAGCACCTCGCGGGCCAGCCGGTCGGCGTCGATCACCACCGCGCCGTGCTCGGCGAGCCTGCCCGCCACCGTCGACTTGCCCGACCCGATGCCCCCGGAGAGCCCTACGCGCAACATGGTGACCAGCCTGCCACGCGGCGGATCTTCAGGTGCCCTCGATGGGGGTCATGGACTGCTGGGCCACGGCGGCGAGGAAGCCGCCGATCGCGTCCTCGGGCAGCACGCCGACCTTCGCCCGCGCCACGAACGTGGTCTTGCCGAGCCAGCCGACGAGCAGGCGCTCGTCCTTGGCGCTGATCAGCTGGCCCTTCCGCTTGCCGACGTCGACCTCGCGGACGGTCGCGCCGTCCTCGCGTTCGGCGGCCACGCTGTCCGCGACCCGCGCACTGGCCGTCGGCTCGTCGTTGTACGTGGCCAGGCCGATGATGACGGGCGCGGCGGCGATCGGCTGCCGCTCGGGCACGCCGTAGTAGCAGTCGATCTTCCCGGTGCGGCCCAGCGACGGCTCCGGGATGCCGATGATGGTCTTCAGCTCGCCGGGCAGCTCGCGGCCGAGCTTCTGGTGGAACAGCTCGACCGGGATGACCAGCTCGCAGTCGTCGGGCAGCGGCCGGTCCGTCATCTGCGGGATCCGGCTGAACGACGTGGGCGGCACGATCGTCGGGATCTGCGGCTGCGCGACCGGTTGCGTCTGCACGGCGGCGCAGCCCGCGCTCGCGAGCACCACCACCGCCGCCAACACCGCCGTCCGCATGCTCATAGCATTCTCAACTTAGCGCACGGCAACGCCGATGAACCCCCGAAAGAGTGAACGACGATCGCCCCCCGCCCGAGGTGGGCGAGGGGCGATCGTCGTCGTTCAGTCAGCAGGCGGAGGTCCGCCCGCCGGTGCTGCTCAGGCGCCGCCCGACAGCTTCTCGCGGAGCGCGGCCAGCTGCTCGTCGCTGGCCAGGGTGCCGCCGGCCTGGGCCGGGGCGCCCGTGCTGGACGAGGTCGCGGCGGCCGGGGCCTCGCCACCGGAGGAGTAGTTCGTCTCCCCGGCGGCCTCTTCCTCGGCCGCGGCGGCCTTGGCCACCTGCTTCATGTGGGCCTCGTAGCGCGTGTGGGCCTCGGCGTACTGCCGCTCCCACTCCTCGCGCTGCTTGTCGAAGCCTTCCTGCCACTCCTGGGTCTCCGGGTCGAAGCCCTCGGGGTAGATGTAGTTCCCCTGGTCGTCGTACTCGGCGGCCATGCCGTACTGGGTCGGGTCGAACTCGGAGTCGACCGTGAAGCCCTCGTTGGCCTGCTTGAGCGACAGCGAGATGCGGCGGCGGTCCAGGTCGATGTCGATGACCTTGACCATGACGTCGTCGCCGACCTGCACGACCTGCTCCGGGATCTCGACGTGGCGCTCGGCCAGCTCGGAGATGTGGACCAGGCCCTCGATGCCCTCGTCCACCCGGACGAACGCGCCGAACGGGACGAGCTTGGTGACCTTGCCCGGCACGATCTGGCCGATCGCGTGGGTGCGGGCGAACTGGCGCCACGGGTCTTCCTGCGTCGCCTTGAGCGACAGCGACACGCGCTCGCGCTCCATGTCGACGTCCAGGACCTCGACCGTGACCTCCTGGCCGACCTCGACGACCTCGGACGGGTGGTCGATGTGCTTCCAGGACAGCTCCGAGACGTGCACGAGGCCGTCCACGCCACCCAGGTCCACGAAGGCGCCGAAGTTGACGATGGAGGACACGACGCCCTTGCGGACCTGGCCCTTCTGCAGCTGGTTGAGGAACTCGCTGCGGACCTCGGACTGCGTCTGCTCCAGCCACGCGCGGCGGGACAGGACCACGTTGTTGCGGTTCTTGTCCAGCTCGATGATCTTGGCTTCGAGCTCGCGGCCGACGTACGGCTGCAGGTCGCGGACGCGACGCATCTCGACGAGGGAGGCGGGGAGGAAGCCGCGCAGGCCGATGTCCAGGATGAGGCCGCCCTTGACGACCTCGATGACCGTGCCCTTGACGGGCTCGTCCTTCTCCTTGAGGGCCTCGATGGTGCCCCAGGCGCGCTCGTACTGGGCGCGCTTCTTGGAGAGGATCAGCCGACCTTCCTTGTCCTCCTTCTGAAGGACAAGAGCCTCGACCTCGTCACCAACCTTGACGACCTCGTTGGGGTCGACGTCGTGCTTGATCGACAACTCGCGCGAGGGGATGACGCCCTCGGTCTTGTAGCCGATGTCGAGCAGGACCTCGTCCCGGTCGACCTTGACGATGGTGCCCTCGACGATATCGCCGTCGTTGAAGTACTTGATCGTCTTGTCGATAGCAGCGAGGAAGTCCTCCTCCGTCCCGATATCGTTGATGGCGACCTGCTTCGGCGCAGCGGCAACCGGGACAGTGGTGGTGTCGGTGGACATTAGGTAGGTGGCTCCGGTACGGATTGGGGTTGGTGGCCTGCGGGTTCAACGCTACGCGGAGGGCACGCCCCACCGCGAAGACCGACTCACCGAGTGATCACCGATCGAGGACAGCGCGAACCCACTACGCGGGCGATATCGTACGCGGCCGCGAGCCCGCCGGGCAAACCGGACCCCTTGAATGGAGCAGTGTGTCCCACCAGCACGCGAGCGCGGAACACGCGCTCGGCACCACCGGCATCGCCAAGCGGGGCGTGGACGCCGCCGAGTCGCGCGCGGCCAACCGCATGTGGTGGGACGCCGACGCCGACGACTACCACGCCGAGCACGGCGACTTCCTGGGCGCGGCGGACTTCGTCTGGTGCCCCGAGGGCGTCCGCGAGGAGGACGCCGGCTACCTCGGCGACCTGCGCGGACGCCGCGTGCTGGAGGTCGGCTGCGGCTCCGCGCCGTGCGCCAGGTGGCTGACGTCGCGGGGCGCGCACGCGGTGGCGTTCGACATCTCCGCCGGGATGCTGCGACACGCCGTGGCGGCCAACGCGGCGACGGGTGTGCGCGTGCCGTTGGTGCAGGCCAGCGCCGACCAGCTGCCGTTCGCGTCGGGCAGCTTCGACGCGGCCTGCTCGGCGTTCGGCGCGGTGCCGTTCGTGGCCGACGTGGGCGAGGTGTTCGGCGAGGTCGCGCGGGTGCTGCGGCCGGGCGCGCCGTGGGTCTTCTCGGTAACTCACCCGATCCGGTGGATTTTCCCGGACGACCCGGGGCCGGGTGGGCTGACCGTCACCCAGTCGTACTTCGACCGCACGCCGTACGTGGAGGTCGACGACACCGGTCGGGCGACGTACGTCGAGCACCACCGGACCACCGGGGACTACGTGCGGGCGCTCGTCGGCGCGGGCCTGGAGCTGGTGGACGTGGTGGAGCCGGAGTGGCCCGCCGGGCACACCCGGACCTGGGGGCAGTGGAGCCCGCTGCGCGGCCGGCTGTTCCCGGGCACCGCGATCTTCCGCACCCGAAAGCCGTAACCTGCCTGGTATGACCGTCGGTCAAGGGCTGATGGAGGCGCAGAGCGCGCGCTTCGCGAGCGTCGACCCGCTGCTACCGCCGGCGGTCGCGCCGCCGGACGGCGACGTCATCACCGCGGCGCTGCCGGACGGGACGAGGGTCGCGGGCGTGCTGCAACGCCAGGTGCACGACCGGCGGTCGCCGGCCAGGCTCTGGTCGGCCACCGAGGTGTGGGAGCTGACGCCCCTGCTGGGCAACGCGGGCGCGGCGGGCATGGACGTGCTGCTGCGCGCCTGGCGCAAGCGGCTCGACCTGCTCGCGCCGGCCGACCGCGACTCGGCGTGCGTGCTGACCTGGCCCAGCCGGGACGCCGAGTCGACCAGGGCGCTGCTGGACCACGGCCTGGTGCCGCTGACCGTGGTCGCGGTGCGGCAGGCCCCTCCCCCGCCGGTGACGGGCGCGGCGACGATCCGCCGGGCGACGCCCGCCGACCTGGAGACGGTGCTGGCCCTGGCGCTGGCCGAGCTGCGCTACTCGTCCATGGTGGGCTCGACGGTGCACCGGCCGGACGCGGTGGCGCTGAAGCGGCGGACGCTGGCCGAGCGGCTGGCCACCGGCGGCCCGGCGTGGCTGGCCGAGCGGGACGGCATCGCGGTGGCGCTGGCGGAGTGCGCGGTGGTGACGTCGGAGCCGGGCAACTGGACGGCGACCAGGCTGCCGCACGGCCGCTGGGGCTACGTGAACTGCGTCTCCGTGCTGCCGGGCGCGCGCGGCACCGGCGTCGGCCGCCAGCTGATGGCGCACGCGCACCGCGAGCTGCACCGGCTGGGCACGGTCGGCACCTACCTGTACTACAACCCGCCGAACCCGCTGTCCTCGGTCTTCTGGCCGCGGCAGGGTTATCGTCCACTGTGGACGATGTGGGAGGTCCGCCCCGCCGGCGCGCTGCGCTAGCCACCGCGTGCCACGTCACACCGCGTCGAGTTGCGCGGCGCCCTCGCCGGGACCACTATTTGTACTGACCAGTCAGTTCAAATAGGAGGTCGGACGGTGCGGATCCACGCGCGGCGCGTCGGCGTCACCGGGCCGCACGGCCCGCTGCTGAAGCCGACGTCGCTGCTGGTGAAGCCGGGCGAGCTGGTGCTGGTGGCGGGTGACCCCGGCGCCGGGCACACCGCGCTCGGCCTGGTGCTGTCCGGGCGGATGCGGCCGAGCACCGGCGAGGTCTCCCCCTCGGCCGCCGAACTGCGCCGGCACGTCGTGCTGGTCGACTCACCGGACGTGAGCGAGCCCGAGGGGTCGCTCACGCTGGCCGGCGTGGTCGGCGAGGAGCTGGCCGTGAACGGCGCCCGCAGCGGGCGCAAGGCGGTGGCCGACTGGCTGGTCGAGCGGGGCGCGGACGAGCACCTGGACCACCGGTTCGACCAGGTGCCCGCCGCCACCCGGTGCGCGCTGATGCTGGAGCTGGCCGCGGGTCGGCCCGGCGCGACGACCCTCGTGCTGGACAGCCCCGACCGCTACCACGGCGACCCGCGGGGGTGGCTGGAGTCGGCGCGCGGGCACGTGACGCCCGAGCGGTCCGTCGTCGTCCTGTGCACCACCACCAGCGCCGCCCTGCTCGACGTGCCCGTCGCGCGGATCGGCGCCGACAACGTCGTGGAGAACGAGGAGTCCGAGTGACCTCCCTGCGGATGGCGTTCAACGAGCTGCGCCGGATCACCTCCGGCACGCTGCCCAAGCTCGCGGTGCTGGCGCTGACGCTGGTGCCGCTGCTCTACGCGGCGCTGTACCTCTACGCCAACAAGGACCCGTACGCGCACCTCAACCAGGTGCCCGCCGCGCTCGTCGTGGAGGACGAGGGCGCGACCGCGAGCGACGGCACGCGCCTGGACGCGGGCCACGAGGTGGCCGAGGAGCTGGTGTCCGGCGACAAGTTCGACTGGCGCCGGGTGGACGCCGCGCAGGCGGAGCAGGGCGTGCGCGACGGGACCTACACGTTCGCGCTGACCCTGCCCGCGGACTTCTCGCGGGCCCTGCTGTCGTCCGGCGACTTCACGCCGCGCCAGGGCGTGATCGTGCTGACCACCAACGACGCGAACAACTACCTCGGCTCCACGATCGCCAACCAGGTCGTGGCCGAGGTGCGCCGGTCGGTGTCGGTGAAGGTCGGCGCGGAGGCCGCGGACAAGCTGCTGCTCGGCTTCTCCACGATCCGGCAGAGGACCGCCGAGGCCGCCGACGGGGCGACGAAGCTCGCCACCGGCCAGCAGGACGCCTACACCGGCGCGCAGCAGCTCGCGGACGGAACCGTGCCGCTGGCGGACGGCGCGGCCCGGGTGTCGTCCGGCCTCACCCGGCTGCGCGACTCGACGGCCGACCTGCCGGCGAAGTCGCAGCAGCTGGCGGCCGGGGCCAAGCAGGTCGCCGACGGCAACGAGACCGTCGCCAGGACCGCCGAGGACTACGCCGCCAAGGCGCAGGACCTGGTCAACCGGCTGGACGCGGTCAACGGCGACGTGGCCGCCAGGCTGCGCGCCCTCGGGTTCACCGAGGAGCAGGTGCAACGCGTGCTCGGCGCGTTGGGCGAGGCGCGCCGGCCCGTGGACGACGCCAACGGCAAGGTGCAGGGCACCGCCGGGCAGCTGCGCGCCCTCGCCGACGGCGCCAAGCAGGTCTCCGACGGCGCGGCGCAGCTCGCCGCGAGCACGCCCGCGCTGACCGGCGCGATCACCCAGCTGAACGACGGCGCGGCGCAGGTGTCGTCCGGCGCGGCTCAGGTGCGCGACGGCGCGGGCCGGTTGCGCGACGGCGAGGCGCAGCTGGTCGACGGCGCGAACCAGCTGCGCGACGGCCTGGCGTCCGGCGTCTCGCAGATACCCGACCCCGACGACCCGACCCGCGAGTCGACCGCGCGGACCATCGGCGACCCGGTGAACGTGCGCGGGGTGAGCCAGACGTCGGCGGGCAGCTACGGCGCGGGCCTGGCGCCGTTCTTCCTCGGGCTGGCCACCTGGATCGGCGCGTTCGTGCTGTTCCTGCTGCTCAAGCCGCTGTCGAGGCGCGGGTTGGCGGCCGGGCAGTCGCCGCTGCGGGTGGCGTTGGGCGGCTGGCTGCCGGGCGCGCTGCTCGGCGCGGCGCAGGTCGTGGTGATGTACGCGGTGGTCACCCTGGTGGTGGACATCCGGCCGTCGCACCCGCTGGGCGCCCTGGCGTTCCTGCTGCTGGTGTCGGCGACGTTCGTGGCCGTGCTGCACGCGTTGAACGCCCTGTTCGGCGCGGTCGGCAAGTTCATCGGCCTCGTGCTGCTGATCCTGCAGCTGGTCAGCGCGGGCGGCACGTTCCCGTGGCAGACCATCCCCGTGCCGCTGTACCCGCTGCACTACGGCCTGCCCATGGGTTACGCCGTGGACGGCCTGCGGCACCTGATGTACGGCGGGTCGCTGGGCGGCGTGGGCCGGGACGCCCTGATCCTCGTCGGCTACCTGGCGGCGGGCCTTGCCTTGGCGACGCTCGCCGCGTACAAGCAGCGGGTGTGGACTCCCAGCCGCCTCGAACCAGAACTGGTCCTGTGACCGGCGCGCGCCCCGGCCGCACCGCCGTGACCAAGCAGAAGCTGTTCGACGCCGCGCTGCGCCTGGTCGGCGAACGGGGCGCGGCCGGTGTCACGGTGGACGAGATCGCCGCCGAGGCGGGCGTGGCGAAGGGCACCGTCTACTACAACTTCGCCAGCAAGGACGCGCTGGTGGACGCGCTGCTGCGGCACGGGGTCGACCTGCTGGCCGCGCGGCTCAAGGTCGCCGAGGAGGAGGCCGAGACGTCCGCGGCGATGGCGTCGCTGGTGGACGGGATGCTCGGGTTCTTCGCCGAGTACCCCGCGTTCGGGCAGCTGCTCGTGTCGGAGCTGTGGCGCACGCCCGGCCAGTGGCACGACACGCTGAGCCTGCTGCGCGACGACATCGTGTCCATCGTGCGCGGCCAGGTGCAGCGGCTGGCCGACGCGGGCCGGCTGCCCGACGGCGTGCCGGTCGGGACGGCGTCGGCGGCGTTGTTCGGCACGCTGCTGGTGACCGCGCTGGACTGGCAGGTGTTCCAGCCCGAGCGCAGCCTCGTCGACGTGCGCGAATCGGTGTTGTCGCTGGTGCGGGGCCTGCGGCCGGGCTAGCCGGCGTCGGCCGACGCGACCATGTGCAGCAGGTTCCGCGCCACCGGGTGCAGCCGCGGTCCGGTGGCCAGGAACCGCACGAGCGCCTCGTCGTCCTCGTCCCCGACGTGCGGCGACTCCTCCAGCAACCGCAGCAGGTCGCCGTCGGTCCACAGCCGGTCGACGACGTCCGGCCACAGGTCGCGGAGCACCACCCACTTGGCGAGGTGCGCCGGCGTCACGGGCGACCCCTCGTCGAAGACGCCGCGTTCCACCGCCACCACGACGGCGAGTCGGACCTGGTTGCGCCAGCGGCCCACGTCGACCGGGTCCGCGTGCTTCGGCGCGCAGTCCCGCAACGCCGCCCACGCGGCCCGGGTGCGGTCTTCACGGGTGGGGCGCCGGTCCTCGGCGGGCGGCTCGTCGGCCACCGTCGCGAACGCCCCGCTCCCGGCCGCCCGCCCTGAGTCCCGGTTCGGGAGGAACACGACCGCGAACGCCAGCGCCGCGACCCCGATCAGGACCGCCGCCGCGACGGCCAGGGCGTTGTCGCCCTCGACCCAACCCCGGAACAGCCCGCCCAGCGACGTCAGGATGGTCTCGCCCCACTGGATGAGCGAGTAGACGACCATGCCGAGGAAGAGGAATCCGATGAACCCGGCGAGGCTCTTCTGATCGCCGAACAGGTACCTGATCCCCATGACGCCGATGATGATCGCGGCCAGGGGCGCGATGAACATCCGGATCTGGTCCGCGACGGTGTCGTCGGAGACCGCCAACAGGATGTCCGCCGTCATGCCCGGCTCACCGCTCCCACACCTCGTCGCTCGTCGCGTGCGGGAGGGCCACGACGTTGGGGATCAGCTTCCGCACGTGCCGGCGGCCCAGGCGGCGGGCCTGCGCGGACTCCACCGGGAGCCCGGTCTTGCGGACCGCCGCCTCCTCCATCGTCCTCAGGTCGCCGAGGAACACCAGCACGACGCCGGGAGCGCGCACGATCTTCTTGGCCTTCTCGCACAGGTCGAGCACGAAGTCGCCGCCGCAGCTGTCGATGTTGCGCACGACGACCACCAGCCGGCGCCCGTGCCGGCGGGCGCGCAGCCCTTGGCGGACGAGCTTGGCCAGGTGGTCGCGGACCTCCTCGAACGTGCCCTTGGTGGCTTCGTCCCGAACGCTCGCGGTGAACCGGGCGAGCGCGGTCGTGGCGGTCCACGCGCGGCTCACCAGCACCCAGAACACGACGGCGAGCAGGATGGTGGCGACCACCGGCGAGCGGACCGCCTGGGACGCGAGCTCGCCGATCGGACCGCCCTTCCCCGCGAGGCTGAGCACGACGGCGCGCCCGCCGGGCCACGCGACCACGCCGCCCGCGATGACCGCCGACACCACACCGGCGAGGACCTTGCGCCGCCGTCGCGTCTGCGGCGAGCTCATCGCGCCGGAGATCGGCTGGAACACCCTGCGCACCCAGTTCCGGCGCTGTCCGACCGCGCGCGCGACGCCGCGGGCCAGCAGCGCGTCCGCCGGTTGCGCGTCCCCCTCCCAGTCGGCCGCGTCGAGCGAGCAGACGACGTGGGACCGCGCGGGCAGCCGCTCCCGGAGCAGGTCGGCGATGTCCGGCCGGCCTCCCGTGTCCCACCCCGTGACGGCGACCGTGATCGGCGGGTCGTCGTCGGACCACTCGGCCACCACCACCTCGATCGCGGTGACGACCGCGTCGGCGGGGGACGGTCTGGCTCGGTCGGCCTTCGCCGGCGCGGTGGTCGAGGAGGTCCCGGGCTTCATGCGCGCCTCCCCGTGTGCGTGCCGGCACGCTGAGTATCGCACCGGACCCGCAGCGTGAAACCACACTGATGAGGCGTGTCGGTGGGTTAGTGCCGCGCGGCCCAGGTGTCGATCTCGCCGACCTGGTGCACGGACGGCGCCTTGCCGTCCAGGGCGCGGTGGACGGCTTCGAGCACGCCGACCGACGCCTCCTCGTGGCTGAGCCAGCGGGTGCTGCCGCCGTGCCGGACGAAGCCCAGCACGACCTGCTGCGTCGGGTGGCCGTCGAGAGCCGGGTCGGGCACACCCCGGACCGCCTGGATGGCGCCGCTGTCGTGCACCTCGACCACCGGCGCGTGCGGCGCGAGCAGGGGCGCGACGGCCCGCAGCACGGCGTCCCGGTAGCTCGCGTGCACCCACGCGACCAGCAGGTCGGCGGGCTGGTCCATCACCTCGCGCACGCGGTCGGCCAGCTCGGCCGGTCTGGCCCAGTCCGCCGCCACGGCGACCCGCGACCCCTCCGCGCCGCTCACGTGGGGCACGTGGGCGCGACCGCGCAGGGCCGCCTTCGCCGCGCTGCCCAGCACGCCCTCGGGCCGCCGGCTGGGCAGCACGACCTGCCACCCCTGCGCCAGCAGCTCCTCCGCGCACCCCTTCAGCATCCCGGTGCCACCCAGGACCAACGCCGTCCGCTCGCTCATCGCACCGACTCCTCGCCCCGCTCCGCCGCCCGTCGCAACGGGCCTGACCGCCATTGGTCGACCTCACGCTGCCCGCGCAGCCGCACCACCGCGAGCCGGCCGGCGTGCTCGCCCCGGAGCACCGCCCCGACCCGCTCGCCGGTGCGGCCATGCGACTTCCACGCCCACCGCAACAGGTGCTCGGGATCGGTGAACACCGTCCGCAGGGGCGGTTCGACGTTGCCGTTCCACAGCTCCTCGCGGCGCAGCCGGCGCACCGCCGTCCGCACCGTGACCCGCCGCATCACCACGTGCCGCGGGTGGTCCAGCCAGACCAGCGTGTCGGCGTGCTCCAGCAGCACCGGCCGCACCAGGCTGTACTGCCACTCGGTGGCCCACGCGTCGCCCTTGACGAACCGGCGCACGTCGGCCTCGAACTCCGACCTCGGCGTCCACTGTGGACCGTGGAACAGCGAGTCCATCTCCACATAGGACAGGCCGAGGGTGCGTGCGACGAGACTGGCCAGGGTCGATTTCCCGGAGCCGGACGTGCCGGCCACGAGCACCCGGCGCGGCGGGTGCGGCAACTCGTCGGCTGGTCCCAGGAGCGGCACCGAGCCAGGCTACCGCCAACCGACGTCGAGCAACTCCGCCACGCGCACGGGTACCCCGGTCTCGAAGCTCCGGTTCGCGGCGAACCCCGTGGCCAGGGACAACGCGCCGTCTCGGTGCGTGGCCCGGCGGCCCAGCGGGTCCGATTGGCCGGGCGGCCCGTACAGCACCCCGGTCATCCGCGCGTCCGCGCCGCCGTGCCCCGCGCCGCCTGCCTCCAGCGGGATCTCCTCGGCCCGCCCGAACAGCGGCTGCACGGTCAGCCGCACGTGGCCCTCCTCGGGGTTGGCCTCCTTGCCGTGCACCGCCGGCTGCTGCCCGCTGACCCAGCTGTTCTCCACGACCTCCAGCTCCAGCCGGCCGCGGCTGCCGTTGACCATCAGCCGGTAGCCCTCCCACGGCGAGTAGGCCGTGAGGTGGTAGGTCAGGTTCGCGCCGTTGGAGTAGCGCACCAGCACCGACATGTCGTCCTCAATGGACACCCCGGGCGCGAACGGGTTCCGGTCGCGGTGGTAGCCGTCCTCGTGCTCGGCGTCGAGGTAGAGCCGGCGCAGCCACTTGTCGCGCTCGACGTGCAGGGCGAACGGGTCGTCCTGGGCCTCCGGCGAGCCGTGCACCCGGTCGTAGGGCCGGTGGTGGCCGTGGCGCCTGCCGTTCTCGTCGCCGTAGAAGAACAGCCGCCCGTGCGCGTACACGACCTCCGGCACGGCGTCGACCCACCAGTTGAGCAGGTCGAAGTGGTGGGTGGCCTTGTGCACCATCAGACCGCCGGAGTTGGCCTTGTCGCGGTGCCAGCGGCGGAAGTAGTCGGCGCCGTGGCGGACGTCGAGCAGCCACTCGAAGTGCACTGAACCGATCTCGCCGACCGCGCCGCGGGTCAGCAGCTCGCGGACCTTCTCGTGCACCGGGTTGTACCGGTAGTTGAACGTGACGGTGACCCGGCCGTCGGTCCGCTCGACCGCGTCGAAGACCTTGCCGACGCCCGCCGGGTCGACCGTCATCGGCTTCTCGGTGACGACGTCGCAGCCCGCGTCCAGCGCCTCCACGATGTAGGTGTCGTGGTGCCGGTCGACCGTGCAGACCACGACGACGTCGACCCGCTCGGCCTCGATCATCCGCAGGAAGTCCGCGGCGGCGTAGGTCGGGACGGGCCGGTCGAGGCGTTCGTTGTGCGCGGCCATGCGGCTGGGGTTGACGTCGCAGAACGCGACCAGCTCCCCCTGCTCCGCGTGCCGGACGATCGCGTCGACGTGCAGTTCGGCGCGTGCTCCGGTGCCGACGACCGCGTACCGCCTGCGTGCCATGCGTGCCTCCTGGTAAGCGCTTTCCACCACGCTAACCCGGCCGGACGGCACACCGTCAAGGCCTGGTCCCACCGGTTGGGCGGCAACGCCGGCTCCGAGCACCGCCGGCGGACGACGCCGGCACGGACCGGCGGGCCGGTCGCCCCGTTGCCGATGGGGATCGGCCCGATCCCCATCGGCGCGCGGCCGACCGGAGGCCGCCTAGCAGGCCGGGAAGAGGCGGCGGGTGGTGTTGGGCGCGGTGTAGGCGGCGGGGTCGCTGAAGCGGCAGCCGTAGTCCGGCGCGGCGACGGCGGCCGGGTCGTCCACCACGTCGCCGGCGGGGCGGCGGCCGGTGTCGACCCAGGTCACCAGGTCGTCCCAAGCCGTGCCGACCTCGTTCGGGCTGAACTCGCAGTGGCCGACCGCGCGGATCGCCCGCTGCGCGAGCAGGTGGCCGCGGCCGTTGCGCTCGACGTCCCGCTCGTAGAGCTGCTCCATCGAGAACGGCACGAACAGGTCGCCCAGGCCGTGCAGCGACAGCACCGGCGCGGTCGGGCGGCCGGCGACGCGCGGCACCTCGGTCAGCTTCGGCGTGACGCGGGCCTTCACGTTCGCCGGCAGCACCCGCTGCACCTCGCGGTCGACGTCGACCGGCGCGTTCGGCTCGTACCGGGTGAGCGCGTTGGTGGCGACCTGACCGGGGTTCCTCGCCAGGCCCTCGCCGGACGACGTGACCGCGAGGCCGAACAGGAAGTCCTTCCAGTACGCGAACGCGGGCGCCGCGCCGGGACGCGGGCCGCCGCTGCGGTTGGCGACGACCGAGGCGAACTGCGCGCCGCGCTCGTTCGGAGTGCCGGTCAGCCCCAGTTCGGCCTGGATGCGCGGCACGACCGCGGTCAGGTAGTCGGCCGGCGCGGGCCACGCGCGGATCCCGCTGATGGCCTGCGCGGTGAGGTTGAAGTCCAGGAAGAAGTCGAACAGCTCCTGGTCGCCGAGCACGCCGCACATCGGCAGCGCGGCCTCGTAGAAGCCGGGGAACTGCTCCAGGGAGCGGCCGATGACGTGGCCGCCCATGGAGACGCCGACGATGAACGTGTCGCGGGGCTTGCCGACCAGCTTCCCGAAGTGCTTGGCCAGGTCGTGCGTGCTCAGCACGCCGGCCTTCACGTCGTAGTTGTTGGCGTAGTAGCTGGACGCGGCCCAGGCGAAGCCCTGGTCGAGCAGCTTCTGGCGCAGGCCGTACGCGGGCGGGTCGACGGTGAGCACGGTGCTCGCGCCGCGGAAGCCGTGCGCCCACATGACCAGGCGGCCGTTCCAGCGCGGCGGCACCTCGATCGCGTAGGCCGCGTGCTCGTGCACGCCTTGCAGCACGCGCGACGGCTCGCCGCCGACCTGCGCGGGGGGCAACGGCGGGTTGTCGATGGTGTAGCCGGGCAGTGGCCGGTCGCCGGGCGGCGTCGACGCCGCGGCCGGCGGCGCCAGCAGGACCAGGACGAGCGCCAACCCGAAGATCCGTCGCATGGGCCCCATTCTGCTCACCACCGCAGGTCGGCCACCAGGTCTTCGTGGGTCAACCGGTGGTCCAACGGATAGGAGACCCGGATGACGTCGTCCTCGTCGCGGGTCAGCCGGGCGCCGGGGAACACGCGCGCGACCAGGCGCAGCATCGGCTCGTTCTCCCCCAGCACGTCGCCGTGCAGCTCGGCGTAGCGCAGGTCGAGGGCCAGCCGGCCGAGCGCGGCCATGAGCTCGGTGCCGACGCCCTTGCGCTGCCACGGGTCGACCACGGCGAGCGCGATCTCGGCGGTGTCCTCGCCGGTGGCGATCAGGCGGGCGATGCCGACGGGCGTGCGGTGGCACTCCGCGACGACGGCGACCTTGCGGAGGCCGTCGAGGTCCGTCAGCCGGCGTCGCATGGACGCGGTGAGCCGGGGCACCGGCGCGTGGAAGCGCAGGTAGCGGCTCCGCGGGGACAGGCCGTCGAAGACCGTGTCGACGGCGTGGCCCGCCTCGGCGGCGTGCAGTTCGCGGACCTTCATGACGAGCGCCCCTTGGGTTCGGATTCCGAACCCTAGCTGGATTCGTTTTCCGAACGCAAGGGGTATCGTCAGTGGGCATGGCCCCCGTGAAGGTCGCCGACGAGTTGTGCACCGTGTCGCTGCCGGCCGCCCTGCTGGGCGAGCGCTGGACGTTGCTGCTGCTGCGGCAGGCGTTCCTGGGCACGCGGCGGTTCGAGGACTTCCAGACCGAGATGGACATCTCGCGCAGCGTGCTGACCGAGCGCCTCGGCACGCTGGTCGAGGAGGGCATCCTGCGCCGTGAGGCGTACAAGGACGTGCGGACGCGGTACGAGTACCGGCTGACCGAGAAGGGCCACGAGCTCTACCCGGTGCTGATGGCGCTGCGGAAGTGGGGCGACCGCTGGATGGCCTCGCCCGAGGGCCCGTCGTTCGACCTGCACCACCGCACGTGCGGCGGCGACGTCGACGTGCACGTGTCGTGCGAGGGGTGCGGCGCCGAGCTGACCGCCCGCGACGTCCGCGTCACGCCGCTGCGCGACTCACGTGCGTGAGGCGAGCACCTGCTCGACCGCGGAGACGACGAAGATCAGCCCGAGCAGCACGGCGAACATGACGAAGTAGACCGTGTGCTCCTGCAGCTCGACGCGGTCGGCCGCCCACACGTCCATGGCGGTGAACGCGGTGAACACCCCCAGCCAGCCGATCACGGCCGCGGCGAGCCACCGGGTGCTGCGCCGGAGCACGGCGGCCACCGCGACCAGCCCCAGCGCCAGCTCGACGAGCTTCACGAGCCAGATCAACGGCAGCACCCAGTCGGCGCCCAGGCCGAGGGTGGCGTCCAGGTACCGGCCGAACTGCTGCTGCCGGTCCTTCCAGCCCAGCGGCAGCTCGGCGGCGTTCAGCAGGCCGAAGAGCGCGAGGAACACGCCGATCGGGAGGAACAGCCTCGACCACCGGGCACCGCCACCCCACACCGGACCGCCGGACATCGCCCCACCCCCTCCGCCACCGGAATGATGACCGCTGGAGGAGGCGAGCGAAGTACGGCTGTCCGTACCCCGAAGCCGGACCGGCTCAGTGCGCGGCGGCGTCCCAGGAACGGCCGACTCCCACCGAGACCTCCATCGCCACCGACAGCCGGTACGCCCCGCCCATCTCCGCGCGGACCAGCGCCTCCACCTGCTCGCGCTCGCCCTCGGCGATCTCCAGCACCAGTTCGTCGTGCACCTGCAGCAGCATCCGCGACCGCAGGCCCGACTCCTCCAGCGCGCGGAACACGCCGAGCATCGCGACCTTGATGATGTCCGCCGCGCTGCCCTGGATCGGCGCGTTCAACGCCATCCGCTCGGCCATCTCGCGGCGCTGCCGGTTGTCGCTGGTCAGGTCGGGCAGGTAGCGCCGGCGGCCGAGGATCGTCTCGGTGTAGCCCTTCTTCCGCGCGTCCTCGACCACCGCGTGCAGGTAGTCGCGCACCCCGCCGAACCGGGCGAAGTACGCCTCCTTCTGCTCCCGCGCCTCGGCCGCCGAGATCCGCAGCTGCTGCGCCAGCCCGTACTCCGAGAGCCCGTAGGCCAACCCGTACGACATGGCCTTCACCCGGCGGCGCTGCTCGGCGGTGACCTCCGAGGTCGGCACGGAGAACGCGCGCGACGCGACGAACGTGTGCAGGTCCTCGCCGCTGCGGAACGCCTCGATCAGGCCCGCGTCCTCGGACAGGTGGGCCATGATCCGCATCTCGATCTGGCTGTAGTCCGCGGTCATCAGCTCCGCGTAGCCCGGCCCGACCACGAACGCCTCGCGGATGCGCCGGCCCTCGTCGGTGCGGATCGGGATGTTCTGCAGGTTCGGGTCGGTGGACGACAGCCGCCCGGTCGCCGCGATCGTCTGGTGGAACGTGGTGTGGATGCGACCGTCGTCGGCCACCGACTTGAGCAGCCCGTCCACGGTCGACTTCAGCCTGGTCACGTCCCGGTGCGCGAGCAGGTGCTGCAGGAACGGGTGCTGGGTGGACTCGAACAGGTTCTGCAGCGCGTCCGCGTCGGTGGTGTAGCCGGTCTTGGTCTTCTTCGTCTTCGGCATGTTCAGCTCGTCGAACAGCACCGTCTGCAGCTGCTTGGGCGAGCCGAGGTTGATCTCCTTGCCGATCACCGAGTACGCGTCCTGCGCGGCCTGCTTCACGCCCGCCGCGAAGTGCGCCTCCAGCGCCGCCAGGTGCTCGGTGTCGATCGCGATGCCGACGGCCTCGACGTCGTCGAGCACCATCATCAGCGGCAGCTCCAGGTTCGCCAGCAGCGACTCCTGGCCGGTGGCGACCAGCTCCGCGTCCAGCGCGTCGGCCAGCTCCGCCACCGCGAACGCCCGCACGATCGCCGCCTGCGCGGTCTTCTGCCGCTCCTCCGCCTCGTCGGCCAGCAGCGACAGCTGCCCGTCGTCGGGCTCCTCGGCCCGCAGCTCGCGCTTGAGGTAGCGCAGCGCCAGGTCGTCCAGCGCGAACGACCGCTGGCCGGGTCGCACCAGGTAGGCGGCCAGCGCCGTGTCGCTGGCGACCCCGCGCAGCTTCCAGCCGCGCGCCCGCAGCGCCCGCAGCGGCAGCTTCAGGTCGTGCGCCGCCTTGACCACCGACTCGTCGGCCAGCCACGCGGCCAGCGCGTTCTCGTCGGCCTCGGTCAGCGACGCGACCTCGACGTACCCGCCCTCGCCGCCGACCGCGGCCAGCGCCAGGCCCTCCAGGTCGCCGCCCGAGGAGCGGAACGCGATGCCGACCCGGCCCGAGCGCGCGTGCGCGTCCAGCCACGCGGCCACCGCGCCCGCCTCCACCGGGCCGCCGCTGACCGTGAAGCCCTCCTCGGCCTCCGGCTCGGCGGTCGACAGGGTCGAGAACAGCCGGTCCCGCAGCACCCGGAACTCCAGCTCGTCGAACAGCCGGTGCACGGCGTCGCGGTCCCACGGCCTGGCCGCCAGCTCCGCCGGGCCCAGGGGCAGCTCGACGTCGCGCACCAGCTCGGTGAGCTGCCGGTTCAGCATGATGTTGGCCAGGTTCGCCCGCAGCGCGTCGCCGACCTTGCCCGGCACCTCGTCGATGTGGTCGATCAGCCCGTTCAGCGACCCGAACTGGGTGAGCAGCTTCACGATGGTCTTGGGGCCGACGCCGGGCGTGTTCGGCAGGTTGTCCGACGAGTCGCCGCGCACCGCCGCGTAGTCGGCGTACAGCTCGGGCGGCACGCCCTGCTTCTCCAGCACCAGCTCGGGGGTGTACCGGGCCATCTCGGAGACGCCCTTGACCGGGTACAGCACCGTCACCTTGTCCGTGACCAGCTGCAACGCGTCGCGGTCGCCGGTGCAGATCAGCACCTCGAAGCCCAGCGCCGTGGCCTGCGTGGTGAGCGTGGCGATCAGGTCGTCGGCCTCGAAGTTCGCCTTCGACAGCACCGGCACGTTCAGCGTGCCCAGGACGTCCTCGATGAGGCTGACCTGGCCGCGGAACTCGTCCGGTGTCTCGCTGCGACCGGCCTTGTACTCCGCGTAGGCCTCGGTGCGGAAGGTCTTGCGCGAGACGTCGAACGCCACCGCGATGTGCGTCGGCTTCTCGTCGCGCAGCAGGTTGATGAGCATCGAGGTGAAGCCGTAGACCGCGTTGGTGGTCTGGCCCGTCCCGGTCTGGAAGTTCTCCTTGGGCAGCGCGAAGAAGGCGCGGTAGGCCATGGAGTGACCGTCGACCAGCAGCAGGCGGGAGGCTTCAGAAGTGCTCACGGCCCGAGTCTAGGGTGAGGGTCCGACATCATCGCACCGACTGGGCAGCACCGACTGGAGCACACGTGACGCCAGCACCCGAGGACATCCCCGGCGCCGACCAGGCCGCCGCCCACGAGCAGCTCACGGCGAAGCTGGGCATCGAGATCACCCGATGGGATGCCGATCGGCTGGTCGGGACGATGCCGGTGAAGGGCAACCGCCAGCCGTACGGGCTGCTGCACGGCGGCGCGAACGCGGTGCTGGCGGAGACGCTCGGGTCGATCGCGGCGGCCATGCACGCGGCGCCGGAGCGGCTGGCCGTGGGCCTGGAGCTGTCGTGCACGCACCACCGGGCCGTGGCCGAGGGCTTCGTCACGGGGGTGTGCACGCCGATCCACCGCGGCCGCAGCACCGCCACCTACGAGATCGTGATCACCGACGAGCAGGACCGGCGCGCCTGCACGGCCCGGCTGACGTGCTTCCTCAAGGATGCCCCGAAGGTGTGAAGGTGCGGTTCGGTCACCCGAGGTGTGCAATTCAAGGTGACCCGGTGAGTCGGAGGTGGGCGTGCGGCGCGTGGTGTTGGTGATGGCCGTGGTGCTGGCGGCGGCCGGGTGCGGTGACACCCCGGTCGTGGCCGGGCCGGAGACGACGGCGACGTCGGCGGCGACGTACCCGGTGCCCGTGCAGACGGTGCGCCCGGACGAGAAGCCGCTCAAGATTCCCACCACCGCGGACGGCGACACGGCGTTCACGCTGGTCGGGCTGACCACCGAGATGCCGACGCTGATCGGCAGCCACGCCGAGTTCCACGCCAAGGGCCAGTTCGTGCGGATCCGGATGAGCGTGATCAACAACGGCCGCAGCAGCGTGTCCTTCGACGCGCGCCGGCACGTGCTGATCGACGACCGCGAGGCCGAGCACCCGGTCGACACCCAGGCCATGGCCATCAAGCGGCAGCCGGAGACGATCGACCTCGGCGCGAACGTCCGCCTGGAGTACGACGTCTACTACGACCTGCCCAAGGACGCGAAACCGCTGGCCCTGCGCGTGTACGGCGGGCCGACGCTGACCGACCTGAAGGACGAGTCGAGCACCGAGATCCCGCTGGCCCAGCCCTGAGGGCCGGGCCGGCGGGACCCGGGCTCAGTGCCCGCCGAGGTACGCCGCGCGCACCTGCGGGTCGTCCAGCAGCTCCGGACCGGGCGCGCTCTTCACGACCCGGCCGGTCTCCAGCACGTACGCGCGGTCGGAGAGCTTCAGCGCCTGCTGCGCGTTCTGCTCGACCAGCAGCACGGTCGTGCCGCGCTTGTTGATCTCCTTGATGATCTCGAAGATCTGCGCGATGAGCATGGGCGCGAGGCCCATCGACGGCTCGTCGAGCAGGAGCACCTTCGGCTTGGTCATCAGCGCCCGGCCGATGGCGATCATCTGCTGCTCGCCGCCGGACATGGTGCCGCCGAACTGGCTCTTGCGCTCCGCCAGCCGCGGGAACAGCTCGTAGACCTCGGCCAGGTCGGCGTCGAGCGCGTCCTTGCGGGTGAAGGCGCCCATCAGCAGGTTCTCCTGCACCGTCATGCCGGGGAACACGCCGCGGCCCTCCGGTGACTGGCCGATGCCCGCGATGACCCGCTTGTGGCCGGGCATCTTGGAGATGTCCTCGCCGTTGAACACCACCTGGCCGCTGGTCAGGGGGCGCAACCCGGAGATGGTCTTCAGCGTGGTCGTCTTGCCCGCGCCGTTGGCGCCGATGAGCGAGACGATCTCACCGTCCTCGACCTGGAGGCTGATGCCCTTGATCGCGGCGATCTTGCCGTAGTGGACGTGGATGTCCTTGAGCTCAAGAAGCATCTTCGGACACCCCCAGGTACGCCTCGATGACCTTCGGGTTGTTCTGCACCTCTTGCGGGAGCCCTTCTGCGATCAGCTGGCCGAAGTCCAGCACCGCCACGCGGTCGCTGACGCCCATGACCAGGCTCATGTCGTGCTCGATCAGCAGGACGGTCCGGCCGCTGTCGCGGATCTTGCGGATCAGCGCCTGCAGCGATTCCTTCTCGGCCGGGTTCATGCCGGCCGCCGGCTCGTCCAGCAGCAGCAGCTTCGGGTCCGTGGCCAGCGCGCGGGCGATCTCGAGCCGCCGCTGGTCGCCGTAGGGCAGGTTCTTCGCGGTCTCGGTCATCCGGCCGGGGATGCCGACGAAGTCGAGCAGCTCCCGGGCCAGCTCGCGGCCGCGCCTCTCCTCCTTGCGGTGCCACGGCAGGCCGAGCGTGGCGCCGATCGCACCGGTCTTGTGGTGCGCGTCCGCGCCGACCATCACGTTCTCCAGCGCCGACATGTTGTGGAACAGCCGGATGTTCTGGAACGTGCGGGCGATGCCCTGCTTGGTGATCTTGAACCGCTTGGTGCCGTCGAGCCGGGCGCCGTTGAACAGCACCTGGCCCTCGGTGGGCTGGTAGACGCCGGTGACCACGTTGAACACCGTGGTCTTGCCCGCGCCGTTGGGCCCGATCAGGGCGAAGATCTCGCCCTGGCCGACGCTGATCTTCGCCTCGCGGAGCGCGACCACGCCGCCGAAGCGCATGGTCACGTTGTCCAGCTGGAGGACGGGAGTGCTCGGAGTGCTCACTTGGCCGCCTCCGTCGTCGAGACATCGGTGTCCGGACCCGCGACCTCGGCACCCATGGTGCCCATGCCGCCGGTGCCCTCGTGCAGTTCGGCCTTGCGCCTGCGGGAGGGCAGCAGGCCCTCCGGCCGCAGGGCCATCATCAGCACCAGCACACCGCCGAACAGCAGGATGCGGTACTCGGCCGGGTCCTTGCCCAGCGCGTCCTTGAGCCATTCGACCTCGCGGAACCGCTCGGGCAGCCAGGCGATGACGAACGCGCCGAGCATGACGCCGGGCAGGTTGCCCGCGCCGCCGAGCACGACCGCGGCGAGGATGGTCGCGGACAGGATGAACGGGAACGTGCCCGGCTCGATGAACACGGCCTTGCCCGCGTAGATGCCGCCGGCCAGACCGCCGATCATGGCGCCGATCGCGAACGCGAGCAGCTTGAACTTGAACGTCGGCACGCCCATCAGCTCGGCCGCGTCCTCGTCCTCCCGGATCGCCGCCCACGCGCGCCCGACGCGGCTCTTCTGCAGCCGCACCGAGAAGACGATCACCACCACGATCGCGGCGACCATCAGGTAGTAGTACGGCGCGGGCAGCACGCCGAAGTCCAGGCCGATGGCCGGCATGTCCGTCGGGTGCGGGATGTTGGGGATGCCGCGCGCGCCGCCGATCTCGTCGGTGTTGTTCGCGGTGATGCGGATGATCTCACCGAAGCCGAGCGTCACGATCGCCAGGTAGTCGCCGCGCAGCCGCAGCGTCGGCGCGCCGAGGATGACGCCCGAGACCGCCGCCAGGAAGATGCCGAACACCACCGTCGGCCAGTACGACCAGCCGTGCTCGGTGGCGAAGTAGGCCAGCGTGTAGCCGCCGATGGCGAAGAACGCGACGAAACCGAGGTCGAGCAGGCCCGCTTGGCCGACGACCACGTTCAGGCCGATCGCCAGCAGCATGTAGGTGCCGATCGGGTAGATCAGCACCGTCGTCCAGTCCGCGCCGGGCGACATGAACGAGCCGATCCACGGCGCGGGCAGGATCAGCGCGAACACGAGCGCGCCGATGTAGACGACGAACCGCTGCCAGGTCTTGGCGCGTTCCCACCAGTCGCGTGCGCCGTCGAACAGGGCGCCGACGCGCCTCAACGGATTCGCGTTGCCAGTCACTCCGTTGCCTTTCATGCGCGGGCCTTCTGCAGGGATTCGCCGAGGATGCCGGTCGGGCGGAACATCAACACGATCACCAGCACGGTGAACGCGATCACGTCCTTCCACTCCGAACCCAGGAAGATCGCGCCCCAGTTCTCGATGAGGCCGAGCACGATACCGCCGAGCAGCGCGCCGCGCAGGTTGCCGATACCGCCGAGCACCGCCGCCGTGAACGCCTTGATGCCGAGCACGAAACCGACGTTGAAGACGGTGTTCTCGAACTCCATCAAATACAGCGCGCCCGCGACGCCCGCCATCGCGCCGCCGAGCAGGAACGTGACCCGCACGATGTTGTCGATGCTGACGCCCATGAGCACCGCGGCTTCGGGGTCCTGGGCGGTGGCGCGGATGCCGCGACCGATCTTGGTCTTGTTCACCAGGCGGTCCAGCGCGATCATCATGATGACCGCGGCGACCACGACGATGATGTGGTCGGTGCGCACCGCCGCGTTGCCGATGGTGAACACCGTGTCGCGGTCGACGATGCGCGGCGCGGACTGCTGGTTGCGCCCCGCGTTGCCGGTCAGCCAGGGGATGATGACCAGCGCGAACAGTTCCTGGAGGAACAGCGAGGCGCCGATCGCGGAGATCAGCGCGGTGAGCCTGGTCGCGCCCTTGCGCCGCAGCGGCCGGTAGGCCACCACCTCCAGCAGCATCGCGGCGCCACCGGAGATCGCCGCGGACGCCACGATGATCAACAGCATCACGCCGAACAGGGCGATCCCGGTCAGCGGCGACGCGGGCGCGATCGCCGTGATCACCACGAGCGACGTGAACGTGCCGATCATGAAGATCTCGGAGTGCGCGAAGTTGATCAGACGCAGCACGCCGTAGACCATCGTGTAGCCGAGGGCGATGAGCGCGTAGATGGAGCCGAACACCAGTCCACCCACCGTGCTGGGCAGGAACTGGTTGAGGAAATCATCAAGCATGACAGGTTTGCCTCACGAGACGGGCGGGGGGAGAAACTTCGCCAAAGTGGTGGGGAGCGGGAGCTGTCGTACCCACGACACTCCCGCTCCCCAGCGCGCTAGCTTGCTTGCCTGATCCGTCTCGGGATCAGCCTTCCAGCTTCGCTTCCTCCGCCGGACCCAACAGCTTCACCTTGCCGTCGACGACCTGGTAGATGAAGATCGCGTTGTTCTCCGGCTCGCCGTTCGCCTTGAACTTGATCGGCTTGGAGACGCCCTCGAAGCTGACGGTCTTCAGGAACTCGTTGATCTTCTCGCCGGTGGTGTTGCCCGCCTCGACGGCCTTGATGAACGACGTCGCGGCGTCGTAGCCCTCGGTCGCGTAGATCGCGGGGTCGACGTTGGCGCTCTTCTTGTAGTTGTCGAAGAACGTCTTCAGCGCGCCGGTCACGTCGGGCGTCGGGATGTTGCACGGGCAGGCGAGGACGGCGCCCTCGGCGGCCGCGGTGCCCGCGCCGGTCACGAGCTGCTGGTCGAGCGAGCCGTCACCGGAGGCGAACGTGGCCGTGACGTTGCCGTCGCGCAGCTGCTTGAGCAGCCGGCCGGCCTGCGCGTAGTACCCGCCGAAGACGATCACGTCGGGGTTCGCCGCGGCGACCTTCGTGACGGTGGACGAGTAGTCGGACGCGTCCTTGGAGAACTTGTCGCGCTCGACCGTCACGTTCGCCTTCTCGAACGACTGGGCGACGGCGTCGGCCAGGCCGACGCTGTACTCCTGGTCGTCGGACAGGACGAACGCCTTCTTCGGGCTCTTGGCCTTCACCAGGAAGTCCGCGATGCCGGGGCCCTGGTCGGCGTCGTTGGCCACGACGCGGTGCCAGTAGGTCCAGCCGTTCTGCGCCAGACCGGGGTTCGTGGCCGACGGCGAGACGCTGGGGATCTTGCCCTCTTCGAGCTGGCCGCCGATGGCCTTGGACTCACCGGAGAAGGCCGGGCCGATGAGGGCCACGATCTTGTCCTGCGTGATGGCCTTCGTGATCAGCGAGGTGGCCTGGTCCGCCTTGCCCTGGCTGTCGTACTGCACCAGCTCGATCTTGACCTTGGGGTTCTTGGCGTTGTACTCCTCGACCGCCATCACCGCACCGTTCCGGGGCGGGATCACGATCGCCGCGTTCTCACCGGTGAGGTCACCCATGAACCCGATCTTGACCGAGGTGACGTCGCCACCAGCTTCGCCACCGCCGCCGCCTCCGGCACAAGCCGCGAGCACCAGCGACGAAGCCGCCGCCAGCGCCAGAACTCGGCCGAGTCGTGCTCCTGACACCGGAATACCTCCCATGACACCAACCATCCCGCCGGTAGGCGGAGCCCTCACACGAGGGCGTGGGTTAGGGAGGGAACGTAGCTTCAGTTGAGTTCGCTGAACAGGTGGTCTTACTGCTCTGTGTCCACATCGTGACGGTAGTCACCGGAAAATGCTCCGGCGATAAGCACCTTAAATCCAGCTCAAATCGCCGCAGGTCACAAGGTCAATGCGCGCAGTAACCAAGAATGACCTGGCGGGCCGTCCGATACTCGAACGTGTATCACTCGCGGGGATAGTCACCCGAAGTTTTCGATGACGGCTTCGGCCACGGCCTTCATCGTGGTACGCCGGTCCATCGCGGTGCGCTGCACCCAGCGGAATGCCTCGGGCTCCGACAGACCCTGCTTGGTCATCAGCAATCCCTTGGCGCGTTCGACGACCTTGCGCGTCTCCAGGCGCTCGGTCAGGCCCGCGACCTCGTTCTCCAGCGCCTGCAGCTCCGCGAACCGGCTCATCGCCAACTCGATCGCGGGCACCAGGTCGCGCTTGGCGAACGGCTTGACCAGGTAGGCCATCGCGCCCGCGTCCCGCGCCCGCTCCACCAGGTCCCGCTGGCTGAACGCGGTGAGGATCACGACCGGCGCGATGCGCTTGCCGGCGATCACCGACGCGGCCTCGATGCCGTCGACCTTGGGCATCTTCACGTCCATGATCACCAGGTCGGGCCGCAGCTCGGTGGCCAGCGTGACCGCCTCGTCACCGTCGGCGGCCTGCCCGGCCACCTCGTACCCCTCTTCGCGCAACATCTCGACCAGGTCGAGGCGGATGAGGGCCTCGTCCTCGGCCACGAGCACGCGCCGGGGCGCGACCTCGGGCTGGGCCTCGGCAGCCTGATGGGTCACCGGGGTCCTCCTGACACTCTGACGGCGGCTCGACGCGGTCGCGCCGGACGAAACCGCAGTCTACCGGCGTGCACCGCCCGGTCCGCGCGGTTGGGCCGTGATCACGGCCACCGGTGACGACTTCGTCGGTTCGGCGGCCTCCGCTCGGCCGAACGCCGTGGGTGAACACCTCCCCGGGCAGGTGTCACCCGCCCGGGGAGGTCGGCTCACTTGACGGCCTGCGGCGGCTCCCACCACCCCGTCACGCCCTCCGGCCACTGCATCGCGGCCAGCGCTTCCTCGTGGTCGGGGTCCGGGCCGTCGACCTCCCGCAGGAACAGGTCGTACCAGCCGGTGGACACGCCCAGGCCGCCGCCGGCGCTGGGCACCTCCACCGCGTCGGGCAGGCCGAACACCGGGTGCAGCAGCCGGTCGGCGATCTTCGGCACGCCGAGGCTCGCCGGCCACTCGACCCACCACCGGTCGCCCTGCGCCAGCGCGCGCACCCACGGCGCCGCGCTGAACAGGTGGTACCGGCGCAGCACGGCGCTGCCCACGCCCGTGGGGTACGGCGTCTCGGCCAGGTGGTCCCGCTCGACCGCGGTCAGCGGGCCGTCGATGAACGTGCCGCCCAGGTTGCGACCCTTGAGCAGGGTGCGCACGTACTTCAGGCCGTCCGCCCAGGCCCGCTCGTCGACGCCCGCGAGGTGCACCGCCGCGTCGAGCCCGACCAGCCGCAGCTCGACCGACCGCGGGTGGTGGATGACGCGCAACCCCGGCACGCCCGCCACCCACGACTCGTCGTGGCGCGGCAGCAGCTCGTACAGCAGCGGTCCGAGGGCGTGCTCGGTGAGGTGCACCCGCGGGCGCCTGCCCGGCTCGACGGTGCGGAACGCGTGCGCCGGGCGCAGCATGCTCGCCGGCGGGCGCAGTTGCAGGTGGCCGCCCGCGTCCAGCCCGGCCCGCAGCAGCACGCACTCCAGTGCGCGCTGGTCGTCTTCTTCGGTGTCGGGCAGGAACAGGCCGCGCACGTCGGCCTGGCCGCGCAGCGCGTCGACCACGCGTTCGCGCCGGTCGTCGGGCAGGTCGTGCAGCACCGCCTTCACCGCGGGCACGGCCTGGGTGAGGTTCTCGCCGGTGTAGCTCCGGCGGAGGTCGACCAGCTGTTCGGTCAACGACGATCGCGCCATGGCAGTCCTCGCTCCCGCCGCCCGGCTCGGCGTGACAAGGACGCGTCAAGCGTCGGTCGACGGTCTTCGGTGGTACTCCATGAGCAGGGGTGCCCTCACCCCGCGGCGGATCTGCCACCCGTTGCCGGGGAGTGGCTCCAGCCTCACGTCTGCTCACGCACGCCGCTGCCGACGATAGCGCAACGTTGCCCGCGAGGCGTCGCGTCCCTAGCGTCTGGCGCATGGTGAGCGGGGCGGAGCGGTTGCTGGGTGTGCTGGCCGCGCACGGCGTCGAGGTCGTGTTCGGGTTGCCCGGTGTGCACAACCTGCCCGTGTGGGAGGCGCTGCGGACCTCCGGCATCCGGCTGGTCGGCGTCCGGCACGAGCAGACGGCGGTGTACGCGGCCGACGGCTACGCCCGCGCCACCGGCCGGCTCGGCGTCGCGCTGGTGACCACGGGGCCGGGCGCGGCGAACTGCCTGGGCGCGACCGGCGAGGCGTACGCGTCCGGGTCGCCGGTGCTGGTGATCGCCACCGACATCCCGTCGACGCTGCGCCGTCCCGGCGAGTACCGGGGCACCCTGCACGAGACGCGCGACCAGCGGGCGATGTTCCTACCGGTGGTCAAGGGCGGGTGGACGCTGCGCGCCGCCGAGTCGATCGGCATCTACGCCGACAGCGCGGCGCTGCTGGCCACCACCGCGCCGCAGGGCCCGGTGTACCTGGGCGTGCCGACCGACTTCCTCACCGCGGACGCCGGCGTGTGGAACCGCATCCCGACCCGCGCGCCGTCCGTGCCGGACCTCGCGCCGGGGGTGGAGCTGGTGACGGCCGCCGAACGCCCGCTGATCTGGGCCGGCGGCGGCGCCGCGCGGTCGGGCGCCGGCGCGGCGGTGGGCGCGCTGGCCTCGCGCATCGGCGCGCCGATCGTCACCACGTACGGCGCGCGCGGGCTGGTCGACCACCCCCACGTGGTGCAGGGGCCGGTCCACCTGCCGGAGGTCGGCGCGCTGTGGGACGAGGCCGACCTGGTCATCGGGGTGGGCAGCGACTTCGACGGGATGATGACGCAGAACTGGCTGCAGCCCGCGCCGCCCCGGCTGCTGAACGTGAACGTGGAGCCGGTCCGCAACTACTCGCCGGACGTGACGTTGCGCGGCGACGCGCGGATGGTGGTGTCGGCGCTGGCCGCCGCCGTGCCCGCGCGCCCGGACACCGGGGTCGCCTCCCGGGTGGCCGAGCTGAACGACCTGGTGCGCAAGGCGGTCGAGGCGGACGAGCCGCGCGCGGTGCCGCTGCTGGAGGCGCTGGAGGGGCGCCGGGTGGTGGCCGACATGTGCGTGGCCGGGTACTGGGTCGGCGGGTTCGGCCGGTTCACCCGGCCGCGCGGCCTGGCGTACCCGGTGGGGTGGGGCACGCTCGGCTTCGGCTTCCCCGCCGCGCTGGGCGCCGCGATGACCGGGCGGGTGGTGGCGGTGTGCGGTGACGGCGGGTTCCTGTTCGCGGTCGGCGACCTGGCCACCGCCGCGCAGGAGCAGCTGCCGGTGACCGTGGTGCTGGTGGACGACGGCGGGTACGGGATGCTGCGGCACGACCAGGTGCAGGCCGGGCACGAGCCGTTCGGGGTCGACCTGCGGTCGCCGGACTTCGTGGCGCTGGCCGAGAGCTTCGGCGTGGAGGCGTCCGCTGTGGACGGTTTCGGCGAGGAGTTCCGGTCGCGCCTGGACGACTACGCGGCGCGGTCGGGGCCCAACGTGCTGGTGGTGCGCGCCGCGGCGTTGAAGCCACCGGTCACCACGTCGCCGCGCTGGTACCGCAGGAGTTAAGGTGTCGAACATGAGTTCGAACGAACGCGTGTGGCCCGCGGCGGACGCGCACGACGAGCTGCGGCTGCTGACCGAGTTCCTGACCTTCCTGCGACTGACCGCCGTGTCGAAGGTGGAGGGCCTGAGCTGGGAGGACGCCGCGGCGACGCCGATCCCGACGTCACCGGTGGTGAGCGCGCTCGGCGTGCTGCGGCACTTGACCGCGGTGGAGCGGTGGTGGCTGTCGATCGAGACCGGCGGGGTCGAGCTGCCGTCGTTGTGGGGCGAGGACGCGGACGCGTCGTGGCTCCTGCACGAGGGCGACACGGTGGAGTCGGTGATCGCCGAGTACCGCGCCGAGTGGGAGCGGTCGGCCGCCGCGCTGACGGGCCTCGGCCCGGACGACCGCACCAAGGGCGACCACGACGGCAACGGCCGCACCGTGCGCTGGGTCCTCGCCCACCTGGTGCAGGAGACCGGCCGGCACGTCGGCCACCTGGACTTCCTGCGCGAGCTGGCGGACGGGCAGAAGGGCGAGTAGCCCTCCGGGGTGTTCCGGCCGATCGACCCTTGGCACGTGGCGCGGTCCGGACGACGCTGGGCCCATGACGACCTACGTGTCCACCAATCCCGCCGACCTGTCCGACGTCGTCACGCGCGTCGACCTGGTCGGGGCGGAGGAGTTCGCGGCCGCCGCGCGCCGGGCCCGGTCGGCGCAGCGGGAGTGGGCCAGGGTGCCCGCGCCGGTGCGGGGGCAGGTGGTGGCGAACATCGGGCGGTTGGTCGAGGCCAACGCCGAGGCGCTCGCCCGGATCGTCACCCGGGAGATCGGCAAGCCGCTGCCCGAAGCCCGCGGCGAGGTGCGGGAGGTCGTGGACACGTGCACGTTCTTCTCGGGTGAAGGACGCCGGCTCTACGGGCAGACCGTGCCCTCGGAGATGCCGGACAAGCAGCTGTTCACGTTCCGCGAGCCGGTCGGCGGCACGGTAGTCGTCACGGCGGGCAACTTCCCGGTGGCGGTGCCCTCGTGGAGCATCGTGCCGTCGCTGCTGTGCGGCAACTCGGTGGTGTGGAAGCCCGCCGAGTACTCGGCCGCGTCCGCTCGGGCGTTCTACGACGTCGTGATGCGCGCCGGCGTGCCGGAAGGCGTGTTCGAGATCGTCTTCGCCGACGGCGAGGAGACCTTCCGCGGGCTCGGGCAGGGGCTCGGGCAGGGGCTGGTGGACAAGGTCGCGTTCACCGGGTCGTCGGCGGTGGGCTCGCGGCTCGGCGAGCTGTGCGGGCGGCACCTCCAGTCGCCGTGCCTGGAGCTGGGCGGCAAGAACCCGATGGTGGTCACCGAGGACGCCGACCTGGACCTGGCGGTGCGCGGCGCGCTGTTCTCCGGCTTCGGCACCGGCGGGCAGCGGTGCACGTCGTTGGGCACGGTGATCGTGCACGAGGACGTGCACGGCGAGTTCGTGCGGCGGTTCGCGGAGGCGGTCGGGACGGCGGTGGTCGGCGACCCGTTCGACGAGGACGTGCTGTACGGGCCGATGCTGGACGGGAAGTTCGCGGCGCGGTTCGAGGAGTACCTCGGCTGGATCGGCGACCACCACGTCACGCACGGCTCGACGGCGTTGGGCCGGATCACGGACGCCAACCCCCGCAACGGTTTCCGCGGCGACCCGGAGCGCGGCCTGTTCTACCACCCGGTCGTCGTGGACGGCGTGCGGCCGGACGACGACCTGTTCCGGCACGAGACGTTCGGGCCGGTCGTCGGCGTCACCGCCTACCGCGCGCTGGAGGAGGCGATCGAGCTCGGCAACCTGCCCGGCTACGGCCTGTCGTCCGCGATCTACACCACGGACCCGGCGAAGGCGTTCGCGTTCCGCGAGGGCATCGGCGCGGGCATGGTGAGCGTGAACAACTCGACCTCCGGCGCGGAGGCGCACCTGCCGTTCGGCGGGAACGGCAAGTCGGGCAACGGTTCCCGGCAGTCCGGCGGGTGGGTGCTCGACCAGTTCACCCGGTGGCAGTCGATGAACTGGGACCGCTCGGGGTCGTTGCAGAAGGCGCAGCTGGACACGCGGCGGGTCGAGGCGGACCTTGACTTCCGGCTGGCCTGACCGGGCGTCCGTCGTCATCGTCGGCGGCGGCGTGATGGGCGTGAGCGCGGCGTTCCACCTGGCCGAGGCCGGTGTGCGGGACGTGGTGCTGGTGGAGCGGGACGCGCTCGGCTCCGGTTCGACGGCCAAGGCGGCGGGCGGGGTGCGGGCCCAGTTCTCCGACGAGGTGAACATCCGGTTGGGCGCGCGGAGCCTGGAGGCGTTCGCGCGGTTCCCGACCAGGCCGGGCCAGGAGATCGACCTGCGCCGCGTCGGCTACCTGTTCCTGCTCTCCGAGCCGGCGCACGTCGCGGCCTTCGAGCGGAACGTGGTGGCGCAGAACGCGCTGGGCGTGCCGAGCCGGGTGCTGGACGTCGCGGAGGCGCGGCGGTTGTCGCCGTTGATCTCGACCGACGGGCTGCTCGCCGCCGCCTACTCCCCCGACGACGGCCACTGCACGCCCGAGTCGGTGGTCCTGGGTTACGCGACGGCCGCCCGGCGGCTGGGCGCGCGACTGCTGACGGGCACGACCGTGACGGGGATCGCGACGTCCGGCGGCGAGATCCGCGCCGTGGCGACCGATCGGGGCGTGATCGCGACCGGCACGGTGATCTGCGCGGCGGGCGCGTGGTCGGCGCGGGTCGGCGGGTTCGCGGGGGTCGACCTGCCGGTGACGCCGCTGCGCCGGCAGCTCGTGATCACCGGGCCGGTGCCCGGCCTGCCCGCCGTGGTGCCGTTCACGATCGACTTCGCCAGCACGTTCTACTTCCACCGAGAGGGCCGCGGACTGCTGATGGGCATGTCGGATCCCGCGCAGGAGCCCGGTTTCCACCTCGACCGGTCCGACGAGTGGCTGCCCCGGCTCGCGGAGGCGATCGGCAGGCGCGCGCCCTCGTTGCTGGACGTGGGCGTGACCGGCGGGTGGGCCGGGCTGTACGAGGTGACGCCGGACCACAACGCGCTGATCGGCGAGTCGCGCGAGGTGAGCCGCTTCCTCTACGCCACGGGCTTCTCCGGGCACGGGTTCCTGCAAGGGCCCGCGGTCGGCGAGGTGCTGCGCGACCTGGTGCTGGGTCGCGCGCCGGTGGTGGACGTGTCCGCGCTGGACGTCACGCGGTTCGCCGCGGGGCTCCGGCCCGAGCTGAACATCGTGTGAGGGTGACGTGGGCGCGTTGGACGGAGTGGTCATCGCGGACTTCGGGCGGGTGCTGGCCGCGCCGTACGCGACGATGGTGCTGGGCGACCTGGGCGCCGAGGTGGTCAAGGTGGAGCACCCGCGTGGTGACGAGACGCGGGCGTGGGGCCCGCCGCACGCCCGCGGCGAGGCCACGTACTTCCTCTCGGTGAACCGGAACAAGCGGTCACGGGTGCTCGACCTGGCCACCGCGGAGGGCCGGGCCGCGGCACGGGAGCTGGCGCTGGGCGCGGACGTGCTGGTGGAGAACTTCCGGCCGGGCACGATGCGGAAGTTCGGCCTCGACCACGAGGCGCTCTCGCGCGAGCACCCCCGCCTCGTCTACTGCTCGGTGACGGGGTTCGGCGCGGGCCGCGGCGCGGACCTGCCGGGGTACGACCTGCTGGTGCAGGCGGTCGGCGGGCTGATGAGCGTGACCGGCGCGGACGAGCCGACCAAGGTCGGCGTCGCGCTGGTGGACGTGCTGACCGGGGTGCACGCGGCGGTCGGGATCCTCGCCGCGCTGCGGCACCGCGACGCCACCGGCGAGGGCCAGTTGGTGGAGGTCGACCTGCTGTCCGTGCTGCTGTCGAGCATGGTCAACCAGAGCGCGGGTTACGCGCTGGCGGGCGTCGTGCCCGGGCTGCTGGGCAACCGGCACCCGTCGATCGCGCCCTACGAGGTGTTCCCGACGGCCGACCGGCCGGTGGCGCTGGCCGTGGGCAACGACCGGCAGTTCACCCGGCTGTGCGAGGCGCTGGGGTTGCCGGCGGACGCGCGGTTCGCCACGAACGAGCTGCGGGTCGCGCACGTGGACGCGCTGGCCGAGCTGCTGGCCGGTCGGTTGCGGACGCGGCCGGCGGCGCACTGGTTCGCGGTGCTGACGCCGCTCGGCGTGCCGTGCGGGCCGGTGAACGACCTGGCCGGCGCGTTCGAGCTGGCCGAGTCGCTCGGCTTGCGGCCCATCACCGACGTCGACGGGCTGGAGCTGGTGTCGAACCCGATCCGGATGTCCGCGACCCCGCCGACCTACCGGCTGCCGCCGCCGGGGCTCGGCGATGACGCGAGCGGGTGAACGGGCGTGCGCCGTGCGGCGGCGGCTGATTGGATCAGCGCCCATGCGCCACCTGGTAGCGGTGCTCGCCGCGCTCGTGCTGTCCGTGTCCGCCTCATCGGCCCTCGCCGCGCCCGCCGCGCCACCGGCCCCGGCGCGCGCCGAGCTCGACTTCACCGGCGCGGTGTCGTTGAACGGCTGCTCGGGCGCGGTGGTCCGGCCGCCCGACCACCGGCCGTCGGACCCGGCGCTGGTGATGACGAACGGGCACTGCGTGAGGTTCCTGGAGCCCGAGGAGGTCGTGGTCGACGTGCCGGCGGACCGGAAGTTCACGCTGCTCGACCGCTCCGGCGAGGGCTCGCTCGCCACGCTGCGCGCGTCCACGCTGGTCTACGCCACCATGCACCGCACCGACGTCGCGCTGTACCGGCTCACGTCCACCTACGGCGAGGTCGAGGCGATGGGCGGCCGGGCGCTGGAGCTGTCGGCGGAGCACCCCGGCGCGGGCATCGACATCGGTGTGGTGTCGGGCTACTGGCGGCAGGTCTACTCGTGCCGGGCGGACGGTTACGTGCACCAGCTGCGCGAGGGCCGGTGGACCTGGCTGGACTCGATGCGCTACACCGAGGAGTGCCGCACGAGGGGTGGCACGTCCGGCTCGCCCGTGGTCGAGGTGGCCACCGGCAAGGTGGTGGCGGTCAACAACACCGGCAACGAGGACGGCGAGCGGTGCACCGACAACAACCCGTGCGAGGTCGACCAGGCCGGTGAGGTGACCGTCCGCCAGGGCATCGGGTACGCGCAGCAGACCTACCAGATCGTGCCGTGCCTGACCGGGGGCGGCGTGGTGGATCTGGCCGCCCCCGGCTGCGGGCTGCCGCGACCGGCGGCCTAGGGCTCGAACCGCTCCCCGGACAGGGCCGCGACCGCGGCCATCGGGTTGCCCAGGTGGTAGTGGTCCACGGCCAGGTAGGTCGGCGTCTTGCGGGCGGCCGGCTCGCAGAACCGGCGGGCCCGGTCGGCGAGCTTGCCGTTGTCGGTGGTCGCGGTGCCGGTGAGCGGGACGTCCCGGAAGTGGTTCATCACGAACAGCGGCCGGAAGCCGGGCTCGGTGCGGGTGAGGGGCGTGCTCCAGCGGCTGTGGCAGGACCAGTCGGACGCTCCCAGGCCTGGGCCCATCGACCAGTGGTTCTCCACCGTCCACTCCGACTGGTACATCACGCCGAACGTGTCGCGCTGCGGCGAGTCGCCCGAGCGGCCGTGGTCGGTGAAGATCATCAACCGCTTGCCGGCGGCGCGCAGCGCGGCCAGGGTCGGCCAGCCGTTCGCCCGCACGCCCGCCTGGTCCGGGCGGAACAGGACGTCCGCGAGGCCGTCGACGCGGGCGAGCTCGGCGCGCAGCACCTCGGCGGAGACGTAGTCCTCCAGGAAGATGGTGACGAACTCGTCCGGGTTGCGCTCGAGGAAGTCCACGATCCGCCGCACGTCCACCCACAGCGCCACCGGCCGGCTGACCCACGTGCAGCTGTTGTGGCACAGGATCGCGCCGTCCGGGGTCTGGTGCACGTCGAGCTGGAACCCGCGCACGCCGTCCCTGAGCTGCTGGTCGATGCCGCGGGCCTGGTTGGGCGCGAGGTTGACGAACGGCGGGGCGAAACCGCCGTCCACGCCGTTGGCGTAGGCGTTGTGCGCGGTGAGGAAGGTGACCTGGTCCAAGCGCCGCTCGCCCTCCGGCGGGACCGGCGCCCGCCGGGGCGACACCGGGGTGAGGTACCAGAGGTCGGCGCCGGCGCCGATCCGCACCTGGTCCGTGCCGACGGCGATCAGGTAGCGGTCGGCGCCGGGCACCTTGAGCCGGTGGCGGTCGCCGTCGGGCAGCACGTCCCACTGCGCGTCGGCGCTGTCGCAGGACGACATCACGGCCTGGTCGCCCTGGCGGCCCAGGCACAGGGCGCCCTCGCGCAGGGTGCGGCCGGCCAGGGTCCACTGCTGGTGGTCCTCGTCGCCCTTCGGCCGCCGTTGCAGCACGGACGTGCCGGACGCGCCGGCGTTCAGACCGGTGGTGGCGCTTTGCACGTAGTAGACGCCGTCGGCGGGTGCGGCCTGGGCGGTGAGCGGCGTCGCGAGGGCGGCGACGAGCGTGGCGACCAGGGCTGATCGGGTGGCGCGCATCAAGAAGTCCTCTCGAAGGCTCGGCGGCGGCGGACAGCTCACAGGGTAAACGCGAAAGCTCTTCACGTCAGCCCGTCCTAGGCTGGTGCCATGACCGAACCGTGGGGTGACCCCGACAAGATCCGCCGCGTCCTCGACGGCGGGGAGACGTGGGCCGTGGTGGGCCTGGCCGACCACCCGCACCGCGCCGCGTACGGCGTGGCGAAGTTCCTCCAGCAGCGCGGCAAGCGGATCGTGCCCGTGCACCCGGACGCGCCGACCGTGCACGGCGAGCAGGGCTACGCGACGCTGGCCGACATCCCGTTCCCGGTCGACGTGGTCGACGTGTTCCGCCGGTCCGAGGCGGCGGGCGCGTTCGCCGACGAGGCGGTGGCGATCGGCGCGAAGGCGGTGTGGTTCCAGCTCGACGTGATCGACGAGGCGGCCTACGAGCGGGCCACGGCGGCGGGGCTGGACGTGGTCATGGACCGCTGCCCCGCCATCGAGTGGCCCGCGCACGGGCCGCGCTGATCACCGCCGGACCGCCGGGAACCCGTGCGCGCGGGCGGCGACGATGACGGCCAGGGCGGGCACGAGGAGCACCAGCGCGCTCCACGGCAACGAGCCCGCGCCGAACCGGTCGAGCAGCAGGCCGCCCGCGACGCCGCCGCCCGCCATGGCCGCGTTCCACAACGTGACCAGCAGGGCCTGCGCGGAGTCCGCGGCCTCGCCGCCCGCGTCGCCGGCGGCCGTCGTGAGCAGGGTCGGCACACCTCCGAACCCCAGGCCCCACAACGCCACCGCGACGTAGACGAGGGGCGCGAGGGCCAGGTCGGCGGCCAGGTCGGCGGCCAGCACGGTGACCGCGACGGCGAACAGCACGGCGGCGGCGATCATCAGGGCCCGCAGCCGGCGGTCGATGTGCGCGCCGACCACCCAGATGCCCGCCACCGACGCGACGCCGAACACCAGCAGCACCGCGTCGATCCGGTCGGCCAGGCCGAGCCGCGCCAGGTACGCGGCGAGGTAGGTGTAGAGGATCGTGTGCGCGAGCACGAACACCAGCGTCACGACCAGGACCGGCGCCACACCGGGCCGGGCGAGCGTCCGCGCGACCGGGATCCGGCCGCCGCGCGGCTGACCGGGCCGGTCCGGCACCACCGCCACCACCCAGGCGATCAGCGCCACGGCCAGCGCCGTCATGGCCCAGAACGCGGCGCGCCAGCCGAGCGCGCCGCCGAGGAACGTGCCCGCGGGGACGCCGAGCGACAGCGCGACCGGGATGCCCGCCATGACCAGCGCGGTGGCCTTGCCGCGCAGGTGGTCGGGCGCGACGCGGCGGGCGTACCCGGCCAGCAGCGCCCACACCACGCCCGCGGCCACACCCGCGACGAACCGGGCGGCCAGCGTGAGCGGGAAGGCCGAGGACACGGCGGTGACGGTGTTGCCGACCCCGAACCCCGCCACCCCGGCCAGCAGCAAGCGCTTGCGCGGCCAGGTCGAGGTGGCGGCGGACAGCGGGATCGCCGCCGCCACCGTGCCGATCGCGTAGACCGTGACCAGCTGGCCGGTCGCGGACTCGCTCACGCCGAGGCCGGCGCTCATGCCGCGCAGGACGCCGGCGGGCAGGGCCTCGGTCAGGACCGTGATGAACGCGGCCGTGGCCAGCGCGAGCAGGGGCCGCAGCGGCAGCTTCCCGGTCCCGTTCGGTGGCGCGGTGTCGTCGCGGGCGGTGTCGTCACGAGCAGGGTTGGCGGAGTGAGCGGTGTCGGCTCCGGTGGCGGTGAATCGCATACCCGCATGGTCGAACCTGCCACCGGTGTCACTTTCAATCCGCCGCGACGTGAGCCGGCGCACACCCCGCCGCTAGCGGGCCCGGCGGTGCGCGGTGACCTCGATCTCGATGCGCATCCTCGGGTCGGCCAGGCCGCACTCCAGCATCGTCGCGGCCGGGCGCACCTCGCCGAACGCCGCGCGCAGCACCGGCCAGCACGGCTCGAAGTCCTTCGCGTCGGGCAGGTAGTACGTCACCCGCACGACGTCGGCGAAGCCGCTCTCCGCCTCGGCCAGCGCCGAGGCGATGTTGACCAGGCACTGCTCCGCCTGCGCCACCACGTCGTCGGAGATGGTCATGGTGGTGTAGTCGAAGCCGGTGGTGCCGGAGACGTGCACCCAGTCGCCGTCGACCACCGCGCGCGCGTAGCCGATCTGCTCTTCGAACGTGGAACCGGACAGGATCGCTCGCCTCATGGGATCAACCTATGTCGTTTCCGACCGACCTCGAAGCGGTTTCCGCGCCGTGATGGCCGCCGTGCGGAGCCGGTCAGTAACCTGCGGGCCATGCCGGTCGTCGCGCTCAACGGGATCAACCTCAGCTACCAGGTGGAGGGCGAGGGCGACCTCGTCGTGATGGTGATGGGCACCGGCAGTCCGGGCCGGGTGTGGCACGCGCACCAGGCGCCCGCGCTGCGCAACGCCGGGTTCCGGGTGGCGACCCTCGACAACCGGGGCATCCCGCCGACGGACGAGTGCGCGTCCGGGATGGTCATCGACGACCTCGTCGGCGACGTGGCGGCGTTGATCGAGACGCTCGGCGGTCGGGCGCACGTGGTCGGCACGTCCATGGGCGCGCGGGTGACGCAGGAACTCGCGCTGGCCCGGCCGGACCTGGTGGGCAAGGCCGTGATGCTGGCGACCGCGGGCCGCAACGACCCCGTGCAGTCGGCGTTGTCGCACGGCGAGCGCGCGCTGCACGACCAGGGGATCACGCTGCCCTCACGGTACTTCGCCGCGGTGAACGCGGTGCTGAACCTCTCGCCCGCGACGCTGCGCGACCCGGTCGGCGCGCGCGACTGGCTGGACGTCTTCGAGTTCACCGGGTCGGCGGTGAGCAAGGGCGTGCGCGCGCAGATGGAGATGAACGACTTCGACGACCGGCTCGACGCCTACCGCGCCATCACCGTGCCGTGCCTGGTGGTGGGCTTCGCCGACGACCGGGTCCTGCCCGCCTACCTGGCCCGCGAGGTGGCGGCGGCCATCCCGGGCGCGCGGTACGAGGAGGTGGCCGACGCGGGCCACTTCGGGTTCCTCGAACAGCCCGCCGCGGTCAACCGGCTCCTGGTGGACTTCCTCCAGGGCTGAACCGCCGCCGTCCGGCGGCCGTTGGTGGAGTAGATGACCACCGACGGTGACCGGCCGACCACGGGAACTCGCCTACCCCCGCGTCGCGAACGCCGTTACCGTCGATCGCGACCTGGTGGGAGGCCCGATGGATGCGCGACGCGCCCGCTGGACCAGGCTGGGCCGCACCACCCGTCTGGTCGCCCTGGCCGCGGTCGGCGGGGTGACGTGCCTCGTGCTCGTCCCCGTCGCGATCAACGCCGCCACGGGCGGGTCGGCGCTGCCGGTGCTCGGCCCGCACGCGCGGTGGCTGTGGCCGGCGCTGGTCGTGCTGTCCGCGCTCACCGCGTGCCTCGCGGCGTGGGACCGGTTGAGCGCGCTGCTCGTGCGAAGACGACCCGCGCACCCCGCGAACCGCCGGATGGCGCTGGACCGGGTCGAGCGGTTCGTGCGGGCGCGGGTGGACGGGTCGCTGGCCGAGCAGCTGCGGCTCAAGCTGGGTGTCGCGCCCAGGGTCGGGCCGCGCCTGTCGACGCGCGTGCGCCACCCGGTCGTCGTGGCCGGCGAGGCGGGCGCGGGCAAGACGACGTTGCTGCTGGAACTGGCCGAGGCGTTGCTGGCGCGGGCCGCGCTCGACCCGGTCCGGCCGATACCGGTGGTGGTGGACCTCGGCGGGTGGCGGCGCGACGACGATTTCGGCGCGTGGCTGCTGCGCGTGCTGGCCGACCGGTACCGGATCGCGCCGCGGGTCGGCCGGGCGTGGCTGCGGGAGCGCAACCTCGTGCTGCTGTTCGACGGGTTGGACGAGCTGGCGCCCGCCGACCGGGTCGAGTGCCTGGCCTGGATCACCGCGCTGAACGTGCCGCAGGTCGTGCTGTGCACCGCGAACGACGAGTACCAGCACCTGCCCCGGTGCGACGTCGTCCAGGTGGAACCGCTGTCCCGCACCGTGGTCCAGGAGCTGATCGCCGCGTGCGGTCCGCGCTTGGACGGCCTGCACGACGAGCTGGAGAAGAACCCGGACCTGTGGGACGAGCTGCGCACGCCGCTCGCGTTCGGCCTGCTGGCGCTGGCCTACCGGGCCGGGCGGGCGGAGTACCGGGGCGTGCTGGACACCTACGTGGTCGAGTCGGCGGCACGGGGCGCGGCGCGTCCCGAGCGGACGGTGCGCGCGTTGCGGTTCCTGGCCCGCATCGCGCGGCGCAAGCACGACCTGCTGGCGCGGTCGCGGCTGCCACCGCGGCACGTGTGGCTGGACTTCGTCGGCCCGGAGGCGGTGTGGCGGCTGTTCCGGCGGGCCGCGCCGGGCGCGTTGGCGGGCGCGGCGGCGGCGTTGTGCTTCGTGGTGGGCGTGCGGCTCGGCCTGGTGGCGGCCTCGGTCGCCGCCGTGGCCACGGTGCTGGTGCCGCACAGCGCTTTCCGGGTGACGCGCGGTGACCCGAGCCGGGGGAACGTCTGGGCGGCAACGGGTTTCGTCGCCGGGGCGGTGGTGGCCGGCGGGGTGGCGTTCCTCGGCGGCCTGGTCGGCACGCAGGTCGCGCGGTGGCCCGCGGCGGTCGGGTACGGGCTGGTCGTCGTGGTCGCGCTGCTCGTCGCGTACGGCAACACCCGTGACCGGTACTGGGCGGTGGCGTGCGCGCTCGTGCCCGCCGGCGTGATGGTGGTGACCGGACCGTCGGCGGAGGTGTCGGCCGGGTTGGGCATCGGGCTCGGCACGGGCGCGCTGGTGGGCGCGTTCGTCGGCGGTCTGCGCGAGGTGTGGTCCGGGGTGCGAGTCCGGCCCGCCGGCGGCCTGCGCTGGCTGCCCGCGGCGGGCGCGGTCGGGGTGGGCCTCGCGGCGCTCGTGGGCGCGGACGTCGGGCTGTCGGCGTTGGGCGCGGTGACCGGGCTGCTGGTCGGCCTGGCCGTCACGCCGATCGCGAACCGGCCGTTCCACCTCCTGGCGGAGCTGCTGGCCCGGCCGCTCGCGCTGGACGAGTTCCCGTTGCGGCGCAAGGCGGTCCTGCAGTCCGCGCGGGACCGGGTGCTGCTGGTGGACGAGCACCGGTTCCCGCACGACCTGGTCCGCGACCACCTCGCCGAGTGCGACCCGGTCGAGCTGACGGCGAGCGTCGAGCGCAGGCGCGCCGAGCTCAGCCCCACCGGGTCCGGCCCCACGGCTTGAACACCGACAGCACGGTGTTGAACGTGTAGAGCGCCAACGACACGCACGCCGCCGCCAGCACGTCGCCACCCGCCGCGACGACACCGTCCGCCGCTTCGTGCAGGCCCGAGCGCAGCGAGAACGTCGTGGCGACGACGGCGACGACGGTCAGCACGAACTTCACCAGCACCCACCGGTGCCTCACCAGGCCCCACTTCGTGCCGAGCGACAGCACCACGCCGGTGACCAGCGCGCCCAGTGCCAGCGGCAGCACGACGAGGTCGCCGAGCAGTTCCATCGCCTGGTAGAGCTGCGGCGCGTCGAATGCCGCCAGCGCGAGCACGAGCATCCCGATCGTGACGCCGAGCCAGCCCACGGACGTGACGACGTGCAGCAGCAGCCAGGTCTTGCGGGCCTTGGGTTTCAGGCCGTTGCCGGCCCTGACGGGCTTCGCGGACCTGGTGGGTTTCCCGGCCCGGGCGGGTTTCCCCGCTGTGGTGGCTTCGGTGGCTTTCGCGGCTTCCATGGCGCACAGCGTGGCGCGCCGGCGCCCGTCACCGCGTCGGTCCGGCAGCGGCTCCCGCGACTACGCCCGTCGACGTACCCAGTGCGCCGGGCGGGTCACGGACTTCGGCAGCTTCGTCGCGTCGTCGCCCCTGGCGGCGTCCACCTGGGCCTGGGTGAGGAAGAAGCTCCCGGTCAGGTTCGCGCCGGACAGGTCGGCGCCTCGTAGGTCCGCGCCGATGAAGTCGACCAGCCGCAGGTCCGCGTTGGTCAGCTTGGCGCCGATGAGGTAAGCGCCGCGCAGGTTGGACCCCCGGAGGTTGGCGCCCTTGAGGTCCTTGCCGATCAGGTCCGCGCCCCGGCGGTTCTTGCCCTTGCCGCGGGTCAGCTCGCTGGCGCGCAGCAGCAGGGCGTTGGCGCGCTCCCAGTGCGGTCCGACGTCCAGCTCCACCAGCTCTTCGGGCGTGCCGGCGGTGAGGGCCTCGATCGTCTCCTTCAGCTCGCGCGCGGCGGGGTGCAGCTCGCGGGCCGGCTCCAGGTCCAGCGCCTCGGTCAGGTACCAGAGCAGTTCGTGCAGCTGGCGCATGACCGGGAACACGTCGAACATGGTGGACGCCGACGCCGGGTCGTCACGCCAGCTCGTGCCGCCGAACGTCACCTGCGCCACCTGCTGGCCCGCGCCGAAGCAGTCGTACACCGTGCAGCCGGTGAAACCCTTGTCCCGCAACGTGGTGTGGGTGCCGCAGCGGAAGTCCTCGAGCAGGTTCGGGCACGGCGTGCGGGCGGGCTTGTCGATCGCGAAGTCGACCGACTTGCCGAAGGCGGGCACCACGCAGCACAGGGCGAAGCAGCGCGTGCAGTCGGCGCGGAGGTCGTTCATGCGCTCAACGTGTCCAGGATCTGCTGACCGTACTTGGCCAGCTTGTTCTCGCCGACGCCGCTGATCGCGCTCAGCTCGTCCAAGGTGGACGGGGTGGTCGCGGCGATCTGCCGCAGCGTGGCGTCGTTGAAGATGATGTAGGGCGGGACGCCCTGCTCCCTCGCCTGCGTGGTCCGCCACGCGCGCAGCTTCTCGAACACCGGCGCGGCCTCGGCGGGCAGGTCCACCGGCGCGTTCTTGGCCGCCTTGGCGGTCTTGACCTTGGCCGCGCGCTCCGGCTCACGCCGCATCGCCACCTTGCGGCCCTGGTAGAGCACCTCGTCACTGGCCGGCGTGACGACGAGCGTGGAGTACTCGCCCTCGACCGCGATCAGGCCCTGCGCGAGGAGTTGGCGGATCACGCCGCGCCAGCCGCTCTCGTTCAGCTCGGTGCCGATGCCGAAGACCTTCAGCTGGTCGTGGTCGTGCTGGATGACCTTCGCGGTCTTGCGGCCGAGCAGGATGTCGATCGTCTGGCCCGCGCCGAACTTCTGCCGCCGTTCGTTGCGCAGCCGCACCACGGTGGACAGCACCTTCTGCGCGGCCACCGTGCCGTCCCACGTCTCCGGCGGCGCGAGGCAGGTGTCGCAGTTGCCGCACGGCGTGGCGGACTGGCCGAAGTAGTCCAGCAGCCGGACGCGGCGGCACTCGACGGTCTCGCACAGCGCGAGCATCGCGTCGAGGTGGGCCATGAGCTTGCGGCGGTGCTGCTGGTCGCCCTCGGAGTCGTCGATCATCTTGCGCTGCTGGACGACGTCCTGCAGGCCGTAGGCCAGCCACGCGGTGGACGGCAGCCCGTCGCGGCCCGCGCGGCCCGTCTCCTGGTAGTAGCCCTCCACGGACTTCGGCAGGTCCAGGTGGGCGACGAACCGGACGTCCGGCTTGTCGATGCCCATGCCGAACGCGATGGTGGCGACCATCACGAGGCCGTCCTCGCGCAGGAAGCGCGACTGGTTGCGCGCGCGGGTGCCCGAGTCGAGGCCCGCGTGGTAGGGCAGGGCCGGGATGCCGTTCTGGCTGAGGAACTCGGCGGTCTTCTCCACCGAGTTGCGCGAGAGGCAGTAGACGATGCCCGCGTCGCCCTGGTGCTCGGTGCGCAGCAGTTCCAGCAGCTGCTTCTTCGGCTCGTTCTTGGGCACGATCCGGTACTGGATGTTCGGGCGGTCGAAGCTGGCGACGAAGTGCTTCGCGTCACCGAGGTTGAGGCGTTCGGCGATCTCGGCGTGCGTGGCCGGCGTGGCGGTCGCCGTGAGCGCGATGCGGGGCACCTCCGGCCACCGCTCGTGCAGGTGGGAGAGCGCGAGGTACTCGGGTCGGAAGTCGTGGCCCCACTGGGAGACGCAGTGCGCCTCGTCGATGGCGAACAGCGCGATCCGGCCGCGCTCCAGCAGGCGGGTGGTCTGCTCGGTGCGCAGGCGTTCGGGGGCGAGGTAGAGCAGGTCCAGCTCGCCGGCCAGGAACTCGGCCTCGACCATCGAGCGCTCGTCGGGGAACTGGGTCGAGTTGAGGAACCCGGCGCGCACGCCGAGGTCGCGCAACGCGTCCACCTGGTCCTGCATCAACGCGATCAGCGGCGACACGACCACCCCGGTGCCCTCGCGCACCAGGGAGGGGATCTGGTAGCACAACGACTTCCCGCCGCCGGTGGGCATGAGCACCAACGCGTCCCCGCCGGCGACGACGTGGTCGACGATGTCCTGCTGCTCCCCGCGGAAGGACTCGTACCCGAAAATCCTTCGCAGCACCTCTTGCGAAGCCATCGCGCGATCCTAACCGACCCCTCCGACACCCTCTCCGGTCCGACCCTTGAACACGTTGCGGCGGTGCCACCGGAAGTACCGCGCCGACCGCCGGTGGAAGGCTTCCGTGACGCGGCCGCGCAGGTGTTCGAGGTGCGGATCGAGCAGGCCGCCGTCGGAGGCGACGAGCACGACGCCGTCCTCGCCCACCGAGACGTGCCCCAGCTCGAAGAGCCGGTCACAGCCGAACGAGCACGCGAGCATCGCGATATTGCGCAGGTCGTTGCGCTCGTCGTCGTCGCACACCGCCCGCCGCTTGATGTGCGCTGCGATCAGCAACTCGACCGGGAACACCCGCCCGCACAGCGCGCACGGCGCCTCGGCCGCGTCCCCGACCAGCACCTTCCGCAGTTCGCCCTGCTCCTTGCGGTACTTCGCGACCACCCGGCCGTCCAGCTCGGCGAAGTGCTTGTCGCGCCCGTCCCGGCCGGCGCCCAGCACGGCCTGCCCGGCCTTGACGGCCGCGCCGGCCACCGTCGCGACCACGGCGGCCAGGACCTCGCTCTGCCCGACGGACGCGGTCCCGTCCTCCGTGAGCCGGTCGAGCGCCGCCTGGACCTCGTCCACCGCGATCTCGACCGGTCCGTCGGCGGTCGCCACCCGGGCGGCCGACGCATCGACCCCCACCACCGTGACGGTCCGCCCGGACGCCGTCGGCAACTCGGCGCCGATGAGGTCTCGCAGCACGTCGAGCGCCCGCGGCGGCTCGGCGACCGGCAGGCCGACCCACCGCCACAAAGCCCGGTGGTCGACCTCGGAGAGGTAGGTGACGCGCAACACCTCGGCCGCCTGCGCGCGCACGACGGGATCGGACAGCAACTCGGCGGCCTGCTCCGTGAACCCCGCCAGGGCCGACCCGTCCGCGGCCGTCGGCTCGCCGGTCAACCCGTGCGTCTCCCACAGGGCGTCGGCGGAGCGGAGCCGCCAGAACGGGTACTGGGGCGTCGCGCTCGCGCCGGGTCGCCCGAACTCGCGCAACAGCGCGGCGACCGGCGTCCGGAACTCGGCCCACTCGAACAACCGGCCGTGCCCAGCCGCGAGCTGCCCGAGGGCCCACGTCAGCGCCAAGGGCTTGTGCAGCGTGACCCGGCCGCCCTGCCGGTGCGCGACCAGGCTCTCCAACGCGGCCAGCAGGTCGGGCACGCGGAACCGCTCCGGGAGCCGAGTGAGTGGCCGCGCGAGGTCGCTCGCCAGCCGCTCGGCGTCCGCCTCCGCCGGCCGGTACCCCGGCACGTCGACCCGCAACCGAAGGCGCTTGCTGTTGTTGCCCGCCTTCGGCGCGCCCGGCCGCTGCCCGATGCGCCCCTGGCCGCTGGTGAGCCGCCGGCGCAGCTCGGAGATGTCGACGCCCCGACCCAGCCACACCGGCTCCGGGAGGAGCCTGCGCTCGTCCTCGGCCAGGTCGCGGACCTGGCGCGAGTCGACCAGCGCGTCCAGCAGCACGGCGTCGACCGCCGCCAGCCTGCTCAGCAGCGCGGTCAACCCGGGCCGGTAGTCGGCGTTGCGCACCCCGCCGTCGGCGGTCTGCCCGCCGGCGCTCTCCAACAGCACCGCCAGGTGCTCACCGTCCGGCTTCACCGAGAACTCGGCGTTCAACACGTGGCCGGCATCGTCCGCAACTCGCACCGCCCCACCGTGCCAGACACGATGGGGTGAAATCCGGGAGACGTGGACATCAGGTCATCCGCGCGACACGGCGGCCCGGATGGGTGAAGATGGTCGGCAAGGGGGTGGCGGTGATGGGGGAGATTTCCGCGGACGAGGCAAGAGCGCTCGCGAGCAGTTTGCGGCGCCTGATGCACGTGACCGCGAATCTCGTCGAGCAGGACGGTGAGGCGACGCCGTTGCTCGCGCGGCTCCGGGATCACCTCGGGTGCGAGTTGGCGCAGGTGCTGTCGGTCACCACGAAGTTCGAGGCGTGGGAGCACGTCAACCTCCAGCGGGGTGTCGACGCCTACCTCGCGGAGCACACGCCGGAGCCCGAGTGGTTCGGGGTCGGTGGGCACCACCGCGGCCACGAGGACTTCATGGGGATGCTCCTGGCCGCACGGCACTCGGTCGGCGTCGGGCTCGGGGCGGCGGACTACGCGACCGCGGCGGTGGGGCCGGAGGACAGCGTCGAGGTCGTCCAGCTCGGCCTGGTGCCGACCACGGCTCCCGACGGCACGCCCGTGCTGGTGGGCATCCGGGGGTCCAACGACTTCGGGCCGCCGGCCTGCCGGTTGGAGGTCCTCGCGGCCGATCGGGCGGCGGCGCGGGCGGTCGGTGGTGAGATCGAGCGGTTGATGCGGGAGCACGACGTGTTCCGGCGGCAAGTGCTGGCGTTCGGCGTGAGCGAGCACCGCGGCAACGAGCTGCTGACGTTCCTCCCCCGACCCGCCCTGGACGCCGACGACGTCGTGCTGCCGGACGGCGTGCTGGACACGATCGAGGAGCACGTGGTCGGCATCGCCGAGCACTCCGAACGGCTGCTCGCGGCGGGCCAGCACCTCAAGCGCGGACTGCTGCTGCACGGACCGCCCGGCACCGGCAAGACGCACACCGTCCGCTACCTGATGAGCCGGCTGTCCGACTGCACGGTGATCCTGCTGACCGGCCAGGCGATGCGGCTGATCGGGCAGGCGGCGGCGCTGGCGCGGCGGTTGCAGCCGTCGATGGTCGTGGTGGAGGACGTCGACCTGGTGGCCATGGACCGCGGTTACGCGGCCGGCCCCACGAACCCGCTGCTGTTCACGCTGCTCGACGCGATGGACGGGGTCGGCGCGGACGCGGACGTCACGTTCGTGCTCACCACGAACCGGGCCGACGAGCTGGAACGCGCGCTCGCCGACCGGCCGGGGCGCGTCGACCTGGCCATCGAGGTGCCCCGACCCGACGCCGACGGCCGCCGCAGGCTGGTCGAGCTGTACGGGCGCGGCGTCGACCTGCGGGCCGAACTGGGCCCGGTGGTCGAGGCGACCGAGGGCGTCACGGCGTCGTTCATCAAGGAGCTGCTGCGGCGGGCCGTCCTGGGCGCGGTGCGGGCGGACGGCGCGGGCGGCGTGCCGGTGGTGGGCGACGAGCTCGCCGACGTGGCGCGGGCCATGGCCGCCGAACGCGCGTCGCTCACCGGCATCCTGCTCGGCGGCTCGGAGAGCACGGCGACCGGACCGGGACCCGGCGGGCCGGGCCCGGCGCAACCGGGCCTGGCGCCGCAGGGGATCACGGTGAGGGCCACCAAGAGGTACTAAGCGGTCGGGCGCCACGAGCGCTCAACCGCCCCGCCCGGCCAGGGTGCGTTGCAGCACCACCACCACGAGCAGGAACGCGCCGCTGACCACCGACTGGTAGTTGCTGTCCAACGTGCCGATCTGGTTGATCACGTTCTGGATCACGGCCCGCAGCGCGACGCCGACGACCGTGCCCAGCACCGTGCCCAGCCCGCCGGTCAGCAGGGTGCCGCCGATGACGACCGCGGCGATGGCGTCCAGCTCCCCGACCCCGATCACGGTCACGCCGGACTCCAGGTACGCCGCCGTCACCGCGCCCGCGAAGCCGGACAGCACCCCGCTCACGGTGTAGACGACCACCTTGGTCCGCGCCACCGGCAGCCCCATCAGCACCGCGGACTGCTCCGCGCCGCCGGTGGCGAACACCGACTGCCCGAACCCCGTCCGCCGCAGCACGAGACCACCGGCCAGGCACAGCGCCGCCGCCAGGAACACCGGGTACCCGAACCCGAACACGGTCCCCCGCCCCAGCTCCAGGAACGGCGACCCGGACGCGATCCGGTACGTCGTCGACCCCTCGGACGTGATCGCCAGCAGCAGCCCGCGCGCCAGCAACAACGTCGCCAGCGTGACGATGAACGGCGCCATGCCGGTCCGCGCCACGAGCAGGCCGTTGAGCAACCCGATCAACCCGCACACCGCCAGCGGCAGCAGCAGGGCCACGAGGAAGCCCCACTGCGAGCCGTACGCGGCCAGCACGCCGCCCAGCGCGTACACCGACCCCACCGACAGGTCGATCCCACCCGTGATGATCACGAACGTCATGCCGAGCGCCACGATCGCCAGGAACGACCCCTGCAACGCCAGGTCGCGCACGTTGTCCAGGCTGCCGAACCGGGGGAACGACAGCCACGCCACCACGACCATCAGCACCAGAGCGACCGCGGCGCCGTGCCGGCCGACCCCGCCGCGCAGCCCGGTCACCGGCTGCTCCGCTCACGCGCCAGGTACACCGCGCCGACGATGATCGCGGCCTGCGCCATCTGCGCGGTCGAGTCGGGCAGGTCGTGCTTGATCAACGTCGCCCGCACCAGCTGCATCAGCAGCGCTCCCACCACGGTGCCGAGCACCCGCACCCGGCCACCGGTCAACGGCGTGCCGCCCACCACCACGGCGGTGATCGCGGACAGCTCCATCAGCAGCCCGATGTCGGCCGGGTCGCTCGCGCCCAGCCGCGCCGTGGACAGCACGCCCGCCACCGCCGCCAGCACGCCGCAGATCGCGTACACGCCGATCAGCACCCGTCGCACCGGCACGCCCGCCAGCACCGACGCCGCCCGGTTGCCGCCGACCGCGACCAACTGCCTGCCGAACGTCGTGCGCCCCACGATCAGCGCCACGGCCACCGCGAACACCGCCGCCGCCACCACCGCGACCGGCACGCCGAACACGTCGCCCGTCCCCAGCGCGAGGAACGTCGGGTCGCGCAGCTGCACCAACTGCCCCTCCGCGATCACCAGCGCCAACCCGCGACCGCCGACCAGCAGCGCCAGCGTGGCCACGATCGGCTGGATGCCCAGGTAGGCGACCAGCACCCCGTTGAACATGCCCGCGACCAGCCCCGCCACCAGCGCGATGGCGATCGCCGGCAACGGCCCGTACCCCAGGTACAGCGGGATGACCGCGGCCGACACCGCCATCACCGCGCCGACCGACAGGTCCACCCCCTCGGTGCCGATCACCAGCGCCATGCCCAACGCCACGATGCACACCGGCGCCGCCTGCACGAGCTGCGTGCGGAGGTTGCCCGCGGTCAGGAAGTTCGACGTGAACGCGATGTTGAACAACAGCAACGCCACCACGGCGACGTACACGCCGTACTCCTGCAACCACCGCGCCGTGCGCGCGCGGTCCCGCACCAGAGCCGTCATGAGTCCCCCGAGGCGATCGCGGACAGCACGTGGTCGCGCGTCAGCCGGTCGCCGACCAGCTCCGACACCACCGCGCCGTCCTTGAGCACGACCAGCCGGTCCGCGCCGTCCAGCAGCTCCTCCAGCTCCGACGAGATCAGCAGCACCGCCAGCCCTTCGCGGGCCAGCTCGTCGATCAACGCCTGCACCTCGGCCTTCGCGCCGACGTCGATGCCGCGGGTCGGCTCGTCCAGCAGCAGCACCTTCGGCTGCGTGCACAGCCACCGCGCCAGCAGCACCTTCTGCTGGTTGCCGCCGGACAGCTCGGCGACCTTCTGCTCCGGCCCGGACACCTTGATCCGCAGCCGCCGGATGAACGTCTCCACCACCCGGTCCTGCCTGGTCCGGCTGACCACGCCGAAGCGGGACAGCCGGGGCAGCGCGGCGAGCACGATGTTCTCCCGCACGGACAGGTTCGGCACGATCCCCTCGGTCTTGCGGTCCTCCGCCAGCAGGCTCACCCCCGCGCGCACGGCCGCGCCGACGTTGCCCGGCAACGCCTTGCCGCCGAGCAGGACCGTGCCGGAGTCCAGCGGCAGCGCGCCGATGATCGCGCGCGCCGTCTCCGTACGACCGGATCCGAGCAGCCCGGCGAGGCCGACGACCTCACCGGGCCGGATCGACACCGAGACGCCCGACAACCGCCGTCCGCTGGTGAGGTCCTCCGCGCGCAGCAACGGTTCCGCGCCCGCCCGGTGCTCCTCGCTGAACGCCGTCGCGCCGTGCGCGCGGATGTCGCCGACGCTGCGGCCGAGCATCATCGACACCAGCTCGATGCGCGGCAGGTCCGCCAACGGCCCGGTGTGCACGTGCCGGCCGTCCCGCAGCACGGTGACGCGGTCGCAGATCCGGTACAGCTCGTCCATGCGGTGGCTGACGTACACGATCGCGATGCCGCGCCCGTGCAGCCGCTCGATGACCGAGAACAGCGTCTCGACCTCGCGCGGCTCCAACGACGACGTCGGCTCGTCCATGATGACCACGTGCGCGTCCGCCGCGACCGCGCGGGCCAGCGCGACCATCTGCTGGGCGCCCACCGCGAGCGTCCCGAGCGGGCGGCGCACGTCGTCGTGGATCCCGTACCCGGCGAGCACCTCGGCCGCCTCGGCGTGCACCCGGGCCCGGTCGACGAGGCCGAAGCGGGTGCGCGGTTCCCGGCCGAGGAACAAGTTCGCCGCCACGCTCATCAGCGGGACGAGGTTCACCTCCTGGTAGATGGTGGAGATGCCGGCCCGCTGCGCGTCGAGCGGCCGGTGGAACTCGACCGGCTCGCCGCGGTGGCGCACCTGCCCGGAGTCGGGCCGGTGCACGCCGGTCAGCACTTTGATCAACGTCGACTTGCCCGCGCCGTTCTCGCCGACCAGGGCGTGCACCTCACCCGGCCGCACCGAGAACGACACCCGGTCCAATGCCTTGACGCCGACGAACTCCTTGGTGGCGTCGACGACCTCCAACACCATGTCAGTACGCGTTCGCGAGCTTCTGGGCGGCGTTGGACCGGTCGTAGGAGTCGTCGGCGATGATCACGGCCGGCGGGATCTCCTCGCCGTCGGCGAAGTCCTGCAAGGTCTGGAACGCCAACGGGCCGAACCGGGGGTTCGACTCGATCACGGCGTCGTACCCGCCGTCGGCGACGAGCTGGACGGCGGTGAGCGTGCCGTCGATCGAGACGATCTTCACGTCCTGGCCCGGCGTGCGCCCCGCGGCCTTCAACGCGGTGACCGCGCCGATGCCCATCTCGTCGTTCTCCGCGTAGACGGCGGTGATGTCGGGGTTGCCCAGGATCAGCTGCTCCATCACGGCCTGGCCCTTGGAGCGGTCGAACTCGCCGGTCTGCTCGGCCACCACGGTGATGCCCGGCGTCTTGGCGATCTCGTCCTTGAAGCCCTTCGTGCGGTCGGTGGTGACGTTGTTGCCCGACGCGCCGAGCAGGATGGCCACCTTGCCGACGCCACCGGTCGCCGCGACCATCGCCCGGGCGGCGCGCTTGCCCTGCTCGACGAAGTCCGAGCCGATGAACGTCAGGTAGTCGGCGCACGGCTCGGCGGTCACCTTGCGGTCGATCGTGACCACCGGGACCTTCTTGGCCTTCGCCGCGTCCAGCGCGGGCTGGAGCCCGTCGGAGTTCAGCGGCGCGACGACCAGCAGCTGCGCGCCCCGGTCCAGCAGCGACTTGATGTCGCTGATCTGCTTGTTCAGGTCGCTCTGGGCGTTGGTGACGAGGAGCTTGTCGGCCGGGACGCCGAGCCTCGCGGCCTCCTCCTCGATCGACTTCGTCTCCGCGATGCGGAAGGGGTTGGTCTCCTTCTCGGACTGGGAGAACCCGATCACGGCGTCCTTGACGTCGATCTTCGGGTAGCCGATCCGCTCGCGGGCGCAGCCGGGGCCGCTCGCCTGGGAGGCGGCGGCCGAGGCGGCGGGACCGCCCGTGCCGCGGGTGGACGGTTCGGCTTCACGGCTGGTGCAGGAGGTCAGCAGGGCGGCGGTCGCGACCACCGCGACGCCGACGCGGGCAGGCAGGGGCATTCGTGCGCTCCTCGATCCGGGTGTGAGTGAGCGGCGTCACTCTTCAAGGGCGGCTCCGTTTTATATCGTTGATACAACGTTGTAAAGGTTCGCCCCGCCAGCGCTGCGGAGCGCGATCGGACGGCGAACGGCCGACGCACCGCAGGCAAGCGCTTACCCAGGGCGACCGGACGACCTCGCCGCCGTTCCCCCCGCGCGCCCGGTCGTGCCATGGTGGTCGAGAGCGAGAATTGGTCTGGACCTTCACCGGAGAGGGGATCGGGACTATGCGCGGCACCACCGTGTTACCGGGAACGCCGTGCCGGGAGCCGCGCGAGGGCGGGTTGCCGCTGCACCGGCTGGAGGTGCCGGCGCCCAGCGCGCTCCCGTTCGCGGTCGGCACGTTCGACACCATCGGGCCGATGTCGCGCGCGCCGTTCCCGCACCGGCACACGTTCCACGAGATCGTGCACGTCACCGGCGGCACCGGCACGCACGTCGTCGACCTGGCCCGCTGGGAGCTGCGCCCGCCGCACCTGTGCGTGATCGCGCCCGGCCAGGTGCACCACTGGGACGGCGCGCACGACCTGCAGGGCTCGGTGCTGCTGTTCACCGACGACTTCCTGCTCGACCACCCCGCCGACCGCGACCTGCTGCGCCGGCTCAGCGAACGGCCCTGGCTGACGCTGGACGAGCCCGCGCACGCCCGGATCGGCCGGCTCATCGGCGAGCTGCACGAGGAGTACCGGCACGGCGAAGCGGGCGCGGACACGGTGCTGCGGGCGTTGCTGCACGTGCTCGTCGTGCGCGCGGCCCGGCTGACCGCGACACCTGCCGCGCCGCCGCCCGCCCGACCCGGCGCGGTGGCGGAGGAGTTCGTCCGGCTGTCCGGCCGCACGGACCACCGGCTGTGGTCCGTGCGCGCGTACGCGGAGCGGATCGGCGTGACCCCCGGCTACCTGACCGAGGCGGTGAAGGCCGCGACCGGGCGGACGCCGTCGCAGCTGGTCCGCCAGGCGCGGACGCAGGAGGCGCAACGGCTGCTGGCCAAGACGGAGCTGAGCGTGCGGCAGGTGGCGAACCGGGTCGGCTTCGACGATCCCGCCTACTTCTGCCGCTTCTTCCGCCGGGAGACGGGCGCGAGCCCCGGGGCGTTCCGCCGCGCGGCAGGCCGTTCACAGTGAGCGCGAACGGCAACGGAGACCGCGAGGATCACCACGAACGGCGGCGCCAGTCCATCGTCCGCGGGTGAGCGGCGTCCGTAGGTTCGTGGTCGATCCCGAACCGAACGCCCCCACGAGGAGCAGGTATGGACGCATCCACGGACGGCGACCGCGGCACGACCGGGCAGCCCTCGGCCGACGAGTCGGACGCACGCCACCTCAGCCGCAAGACGGTGCTGCGCGCCGCGGTGGCCGCGGGGGTCGCGCTGCCGGTGGCGATGATGGGCGTGCCCGCGCTGGCCCGCACGGTCGGCGCGAACGGCGAGCAGGTCGCGCTGACGCCGGAGTGCGACGACGGCGACGACCCGACGCCGCCGCAGACCGAGGGACCGTACTTCAAACCGAACTCGCCGCGCCGCACGTCGCTGGTCGACGCGGGGACGCCCGGCACGAGGCTCACCGTCACCGGCTACGTGTTCGGCCTGGCGTGCCTGCCGCTGGGCAACGTGCTGATGGACTTCTGGCAGGCCGACGTCAACGGCGTGTACGACAACACCGGCTACCGGTTCCGCGGCCACCAGTTCACCAACCCGGACGGCACGTTCACGCTGAGCACGATCGTGCCCGGCCTCTACCCCGGCCGCACCAGGCACATCCACGTGAAGCTGCAGGCGCCCGGCCGGCCCGTGCTCACCACCCAGCTGTACTTCCCGGGCGAGCCGCGCAACAACACCGACAGCATCTTCGACCCGCGGCTGCTGATGGAGGTGCGCACCGTCGGCGGCGGCCGTGAGGCGAAGTTCGACTTCGTGCTGAACGTGCCGCAGAGCACCACCACGCGGCCGACGACCACGACCCCGTCGTCGCCGGGCGGCGGCACGTGGGCGGTGGGCACGAACTACGCGATCGGCGCGACCGTCACCTACAACGGCGTGGGGTACGTGTGCTTGCAGGGGCACCTCGCCCAGCCGGGCTGGGAACCGCCGAACGTGCCCGCGCTGTGGCGCGCGGAGTGAGTGCGGCCTGACGCCCGCGACGGCGAACCCCCGGTGTGCGGATGACACCGGGGGTTCCCGCGCGGGTGGAGTGCCCTGGTCAGGCGGTGTTGCCGGTGCCCTGCGGCGGCACATCGGCCGGCTCGCGGAACAGGTCGGTGTAGGCGCGCTGCTCGTCGCGGCGCGGGCCGCTGGTGTCCTCGGGCCGGTCCGTGTCCGGGTGGCTGAACAGGTCGTGGTACGTGGATGACATGGGTTTCCGACTTTCTCCGCGTCCGATGCGTGCTCACGGTCGGCGATGCCGGTCCGGAGATCCCCGCACGGCGCGAGGGTGTTCGGGGTTCGAGAAGATAGAGAAACGCCCCGATGAGACCTACGGTACACGTCGCGGTGCCGTGACCGCCACAGCATTGGCGCGGGCGTGTCGGGCGCACCACCACGACGTCGGCTCCGACGACACGGCCGATCGGCGGATCGCACCCCGCACCCGTCTGTCCACAATGTACTAGCGATGCCCGTGACCCCTCCCACCCTCGAACGGGTGACTTGGGCCACCCGGGGAGGGTCCGGGGAACGAACCCGGCCCTCCCGTGGTTGTACGGGGTGGTCGTCAATCTTGTGTCCGTGTTTCCATCGAAGTCTCGCGGGAATGATGTTGCGGACGAAGTTCTTCCTTTGCCTTGCAGGACAAGCTGGAGAAGTCGTCGTCTGGAATCCGACCCGGAGCCCCGACCGGGGCGCCGCAGCCGGCACTGCCAAGGAGAGATCATGACTCAGGGAACCGTGAAGTGGTTCAACTCGGAGAAGGGCTTCGGCTTCCTCGCGCAGGAGGGCGGCCCGGACGTGTTCGTCCACTACTCCGAGATCGAGGGCAACGGCTACCGCAGCCTCGAGGAGAACCAGCGCGTCGAGTTCGACGTCAACCAGGGCCCCAAGGGTCCCCAGGCCGTCGGCGTCCGCGCCATCTGATCACTTCGCAGCCCGTTCGACTTGCTCCTACCAGCGGTGACGCCGGCGGAGACTCGAAACCCGGCGCCCCTCGGTCCAGTCCTGGGCCGAGGGGCGCCGGGCTTCTCCGCACCGGTCGCGCGGGACCCGGGCACCGGAGACCACCCGCGGATCGCCCGTCCGGTGTGATTTTCCGGCGCACCGAAGGAAATGCGTCGCTCCACAATGGAGCTCGGAGGCGTCGCCCGCGCAGGGCCCGAGCACGCGTTGGAGCGCTTCGAGCCCGAGCCGTAGCGGACGTTCATCGGCACGGTCGCCGCGCACGCCCACGGGTGCGCCATGGCGGGCCACTGGGACCAGGCCGTCCGGCCGACGGCCGATGCCGGCTCAGCGTGTACCTTTGGGTGCAGGCGGGAACCGTTCGAGCATCAGTCATGAGTTGCCGGTGTCCCGACCCATCTCGCACCGCCCGGAGATCGACGCGCTCCGCGGGTGCGGACAGGACAGATCCGATGAACCACGTCATGCCGACCACCGAGTCGACCGACGTCACCGAGACCGACGCCGCCGACACCCTTCAGTGCGCCGTGTGCCCGCACCCGTGGAAGTCCCACGACCGGATCGCGATGCGCTTCTGCACCGCGACCGTCAGCGAGAACCACCACCGGGGTTGCGTCTGCGGCTCCTGACTCACCAGGCGTCGCGGCTCCGGTAAGCGGGCTCCGGCTCCTCGTCCTCCACCGGCGCGACCCTCCGGATCACGCGGGGCGGCACGGCGGCGGGCGGTTCCTGCGGCGGCTCGTCGCCGAACACCCGCCGGTCCTCGGCGAGCACCCGGTCCAGCAGCGTGGTGTCGCCCAGCGCCGAGCGGACCACCTCGGCCTGCTTGCGCGCCGCGTCCGCGCGGGCCAGCGCGATCACGCGCAGGGTGGCGGACGACAGCGCCGCCGGGTCCGTCGTGCGCACGGCCGGGCCGAACGCGATCGACTTGACCGCGCCGTCCGACCCCGCGACCACGGTCACCACGCCGTCGTCGGACGTCGCCGTGCCGACCACGTCCCGCAGCCCTTCGGTCATGCGCTGGAACGACTCCGCGCGCAACCGGTTGTCGGCCGCGGCGGTGTCGATGGCCTCGATGCGCCGCAGCAGGATGTCGGCGGACTCCGTCACCGGGATGCCCCCTCGTCCGGTCGGATGGTCTTGAGGAACGCCTGGAAGTCGCCGACCAGGTCCTCGAACTGGCCGGGCGTCGCGCTGAGCACGATCTCCAGCACCGCGCGCCTGCGCTCGTCGCGCACGTCCGCCATCGCCAGGAACACCTGCAGCTGCACCAGGTCCACCGAGCGGTCGCCGACGGGCGCGGTCAGCCGCAGCACCTGCGTGTAGGCGGACTCCAGCTCGTTGCGCCGCCCCACCTCCACCGCGCCGACGTCGCGGCGCAGCCTCGCCGCGGTCTGGTCGGCGATCTGCGCCAGCGTCGCGTCGTCGGCCCGGACCTCGCCGCTGATGGTGATGTTCGCGGTGAACCCCGCGCTGGAACCGGGGTGCAGCGCGACGAACGCCGCCTGCGAGGCGCCGACCTCGTCGGGCGGCGCCGAGAGCCACCCGTCGGGCAGCGAGAACTCGATCGGCACCGGAAGGGTGGTGGCCATGCCTGGTGTCCTCCTGGGATAGCTCATCGGCCGAACAGGCGGCCGATCGCGCGGCCGGCGTTCTCCACGCCGCGGCCGACGTCCTTGGCGACCTCGCCGACGTCGTCCGCGACGTCGACCACCGTCTCCACGACCTCGACCGGGTCGACGGTGACGTCGAAACCGACCTTGCCACCCACGCCGAACGCGAGCCCCACCGACCCTCCGATGTGGAACTTGCCGTCCTCGCCCACGCCGAACTGCCCGCTCGCGTGCCCGCCGACACCGGCCCAGGCCTCGCCGTTCACGCCCGCGCCGATGCCGGCGACCTCGGCGCCCGCCTCACCGGACACCTTCGCGCCCGCGAAGGCCTCCGCGTTGCCCTTCGCACCGAGGATCCCGATGGAGCCCTTGGCCTCCGCGGCGGCGCCGATCGTGCCCTCGGCGCTGCCCGAGACGCTCGCGTGCTGCCCGACCTTGATCTCGCCGTCGGCGTACCCGCTGGCCAGGTACGCGCCCGCGTGCGCGCCGACCGACACGCCCGCGTAGCTCGCGGTGGCGGTGTACCCGGCGTCCGCGCCGAGCACGGAGCCGCCGATCCGGCCCTGGCCCGTGACCGGGCCCGCGTGGAAGTCGCCGTCCTTCTCGCCGTGCTTGACGTCGACGTGCTTGTCGTCGCCCCACTCGCGCTCGTGCAGGTCGATGCCGATCTTCTCGGCGACCTCGCCGAGCGCGTCGGTGAGCAGGCGCTTGGACTCGCTGCCGGACTTGCTCTCGTACGAGCGCCCGTTGACGCCGTACTGCCAGCCGCCGGTGTCCTCGCCCTCCTCGTCGGTCTCGCGGTGCGCCGCGCCGTACTTCGCCTTGCCGAACGTCTTCTTGTAGCCGCCCTTGCCGTCGGACTCCCAGCCGAGCGCCTTCGCGACCACGTCGCCGATGCCGGACAGGCCCTTGCGGGCGTCGTCGAGCACCTTCTGGGCCTCCGACGCGCCCGCCTGGCCCGGGTCCTGGAACGGCGCGGTCTGCCCGCCGGAGAGCGCCGCGGCGGCGTGCTCGGCGGCGGCCAGCCGGGTCGCCGCCTGCGCCGCCAGGTGCAGCTCGACGGCGCGTTGCGCCTCGCGCTGGCTCGCGACCAGCGCGTCGCCGTAGTCGGCCAGCAGCTGCCCGCCGCCGCCGAGGTCCTCGCCCGCCCGGAGCCACCGGGGCGGTTCGGCCCGGAAGGCCGACCGGAACGCGTCGCCCGCGCCGCCGCTCCAGCCGCCGGGGTCGATCCGGCCGAGGTCCTCGCCCACGGCCACGACCAGCCGCAACGTGCCCACGAGCTGCCGCAGGTCGCCGGTGATCAGCTCGGGCTCACCGGGGACGAGCGCCTTGGGGTCGGTCGTCTCGCCGAGTCGTGCCGCCATCAGGACACCGGCCCTTCCGGGTTGAGCCGGCCGAAGACGTCCGCGCGCGCGTCGTCGACGTCCGCATAGGACGATGCCGCCGCGCGCAGCCCGATGGAGTGCTCGTCGGCCTCCCGGCGCAGCCGCTCCACGTAGGCGCGCATCTCCTCGATGAACAGCTCCCACGCGCCGGCGACCCCGGCGTGCCCGTACTCACCGCTCGGCCCGCACCACACCATGCCCGCGGTTCTGTCGCCGACGTCGCCGATCTGCCCGGCCGCCCGCCGCAGCTCCTCGGGCACCGCACCGAACCCACTCATGTCCGCCCACCAGTCCACTCGACACCACGCCGTCAGACGGCGCCGGCGCGTCGGCCGTTCCCAGGGGTACAGCTATATCGGCAGGCGCAGTGCGCGCGCAGACGTTTGGCCGAATCGGGTTCGTGCCGCGGGGCCTCCGGGGCGCGTCAGGGCCTCACGGCGTGCGGCGGAGCGCGGCAGCCGTGGCCGCCATGAGCGACCGGGTGCGGGCGACGGCCGTCGACGGCAACTCGGCGACGACGTCGGCCAACGACTCCGCGGCGAGCGTGCGCCGCCACGCGTCGTGCGCGGTGGCCATCTTCGCGGCGAGCAGGCACGCGTTGCGGCAGTCCTCGGCGGGCAGCGCGCCCCGGCCACGCTGCCGGATCTCCTGGCACTCGTACGGGGAGGACGCGCCGTCCACGGCCTCCACCACGTGCAGCAGCGTGATCTCCGAGGCGGGCCTGGCCAGCCGGAAGCCACCGCGCGGACCGGTCGTCGCGGTCAGCACACCCGCCTTGACCAGCCCCTGCAACTGCTTGGCGAGGTAGGGCGCGGGCAGGTCGTAGTACGCCGCGAGCTGGGCCGCCGACGCGGTGGTCCCCGGTTCGAGCTGCGCCAGCGTCGTCGCGCAGTGCAGGACCCACTCCGTGCTCACAGGCAGCTTCACACGGGCCAGTCTATCCAAGATATTGCGGATCTGTTTAGTCCGAGATAGGTTCGGGGCACAGCCCAGCAGCAGCGGAAGGATCGTCATGCGGATCGCAGTCGCCGGCGCGACCGGCAACATCGGCTCCCTCACCGTCGCCAACCTCGAGCGCGACGGGCACGAGGTCGTGCGCATCAGCCGGTCGCACGGCGTGGACCTGTCGACCGGCGACGGGCTCGACGCGGCGCTGGCCGGCGTCGACGCGGTGGTGGACGCGGTCAACGTGCCGTCGGCGGACCGCGCCGAGACCGTGGGCCTGTTCGGCGCGATGACCCGGAACCTGCTCGCGGCCGAGGCGCGGGCCGGCGTCCGGCACCACGTGCTGCTGTCGATCGTGGGCATCGCGGACATCGAGGGCAACGTGCACTACGCGGGCAAGCGCGAGCAGGAACGCCTGGTCGAGGCGAGCCCCGTGCCGTGGACGATCGTGCCCGCCACGCAGTTCCACGACTTCGCCGAGATGGTCGCGGGCTGGACCGAGCGGGACGGCGTCGCCACCATCGCGCCGCTGCTGGTGCAGCCGATCGCGCCGCAGGACGTGGCCGACGTCCTCGCCGAGCTCGCCGTCGGCGAGCCGCAGGGGCGCTACGCGGACGTCGCCGGCCCCGAGACGCAGGACCTGGTCGACATGGCACGGCGCACGCACCAGGCGCGTGGCCGGGACGTGCGCCTCGTGCCGACGTGGTCGGGCGTGTTCGGGCCGGAGATGGCCGGGAACGCGCTGCTGCCCGGCGAGCGCGCCCGGATCGCGCCGACCACGTTCGACGAGTGGCTCGCGAAGTCGGTGTGAACCCCAGCGGGTCCGGCGCCGGTGCTCGACGCCGGACCCGTCGAGGTCAGCGGGTGGCGTCGACGAGCTCCTTGCGGTCCTCCTCCAGCGCGGCGCCCTCCACGTCCAGGGTCGGCAGGCGGCGCAGCCACTTGGGCAGCCACCACGCCTTCTCCCCCAGCAGGGCCAGCGCGGCGGGCACGAGGACCATCCGGACCACGAACGCGTCGAACAGGATGCCGATGGCCAGGGCGAACGCGATGGACTTCATCGGGCCCTCGCCCGCGGGCACGAAGCCCGCGAACACCGAGAACATGATCAGCGCGGCGGCCACGACCACGGGCGCGGCCTGGCGGAAGCCGGTGCCGATCGCGGCCAGCGGCGCCTTGCCGTGGTGGTGCGCCTCGTGCATCCGGGACACCAGGAAGATCTGGTAGTCCATCGCCAGGCCGAACAGGATGCCCACCATCAGGATCGGGGTGAGGCTGAGCAGCGGGCCGGTGCCGTCGAGGTTGACCGCGTCGGCCAGCCAGCCCCACTGGAACACCGCGACCGTCGCGCCGAGCGACGCGCCGATGGTGAGCAGGAAGCCCAGCACGCCGACCAGCGGCACCAGGATCGACCGGAACACCAGCACCAGCAGCACCAGCGCGAGGCCGACGACCAGCGCCAGGTAGACCGGCATGGCCTCGTCCAGGGCGACGGCCACGTCCACGCTCACCGCGGTGGCGCCGGTGACGTAGGTGGTCGCGCCGTCCACGTCGGCCAGCCGTTCGCGCAGGTCGGTGACCAGCTGCTCGGTGGCCTGCGTGGCCGGGCCGGACTTCGGGATCACGGTGAGCATCGCGGCCGTGCCGTCGGCGTTCGGCGTCGGCGGCGTGACCAGCGCGATGTCGCCCGCGCCCTGGATGGTCGCGACGGCGGCCGAGGCGGTGGCGGCGGCGCCGTCGCCCTCGAACAGCACGACCAGCGGGCCGTTGAAGCCCTCGCCGAAGCCCTCGGCGAGCAGCCGTTCCGCGCGGGCCTGGCTCGACTCGGCGGCCGGCGCCGCGACCAGGGTCGTCTCCATCGACAGCACGGGCACGGCGACCGCGCCCAGGCCCACGACCGCCAGCAGCAGCGCCACGACCCGGCTGCGGGTGACCGCGCCGATCCAGCCGTGGAAGAAGCCGCGCTCGGGCGCGTCCGCGGCGGGCTCGGCGGGCACGTCGCGCTCCTTGCGCGGCAGCACGCGGCGGCCGAGGTAGCCGAGCACGGCGGGCACCAGCGTGACGGCGACGAGCACCGCGACCACGATCGTCAACGCGGCGGCGACGCCCATCTGGGTCAGGAACGGGATGCCGACCACGGCCAGGCCCGCCAGCGCGATGACCACGGTCAGACCGGCGGTCACGACGGCGGAGCCCGCGGTGCCGACGGCCGTGCCGATCGCGTCGCCCACGTCCCGGCCCCGGCGCAGCTCCTGCCGGTAGCGGTTGATGATGAACAGGGCGTAGTCGATGCCGACCGCCAGGCCGAGCATCGCGGCCAGGATCGGGGTGGTGGACTGCAGGTCCATGAAGCCGGTGGCGATGGTGACGCCCAGCGCCCCGATGCCGACGCCCACGGAGGCGGTCAGCAGGTTCATGCCGGCCAGCACGAGCGAGCCGTAGGTGACGGCCAGGACCAGCAGCGCGATGACCACGCCGATGACCTCCGCCGGACCGCCGACGTGCGGCGGGGCCTGCGTGGCCTCGCCGGTGGCCTCCACGGTCAGCCCGGTCACCTCGCGCGTGGCGTCGAAGAGCGCGGTGCGCTGCTCCTCGGTGACCTCGCCGACCTGGGCCTCGTAGGTGACCGTGCTGTAGGCGACGTCCTGGTCCGCGTTCACGGTCGGCGCACGCGGGTCGAGCGGGTTGCTCGCGGACGTCACGCCGGGCAGCTCGGACAGCTCCCGCACCAGCCCGGCGAGCTTCGCGGCGTTCTCGGGCGAGGTGACCTGCTGCCCGTCCGGAGCCCGCACGACGACCCGCGCGGTCGCGCCGCCGCCCGTGCCGAACTCGTCGGAGATCTTGTCCAGCGCGGTGGTCGACTCCTGCCCCGGGATGGAGAAGGAGCCGGAGGTCGTGCCGGCCAGCGTGACCGCGCCGAACGCCGTGCCGCCGAGCACGAGCAGCCACAGCAGGACGACGACCAGGCGGCGCCGGTGCGCGCCGAAGCCGAGTCGGTAGAGCAGACGTGCCATGGGAGTCAGGCCTCCGGGTGGGATGGGTCTCGGTGCCCGAGCGCGTCGAGGCAGGTGGCGATGATGTGCGGCCGCCACGCGGTCTTCTCGCCCGTGTGGTTGGCGGCCAGGCTGAGCACGGCCAGGGCGCTGAGCATGCCGATCACGCGGACCAGCCGTGCCGTGTCGCGCGTGTCCTGCTCGACGCCGAACACCGCGAACACGTGCTGGGACAGGGCGTCCAGGTCGCCCTCCACGTCCTCGGCGCCCAGCAGGCTGATCGCGCGGGACTCCAGCGCGATCAGGCCGGGCCGGTCCAGGGCGAAGTCGACCAGCAGCTCCACCGCCCGCCGGTCCCGCGCCGGACCGGCCGGCGCCTGCGCGGCCTGCGCGAACAGCTCCCCGCTGTGCGTGCGCCCGACGTCCCGCGCGGCGTCGAACAGCGCCTGCTTGCTCGGGTAGTGGTGCAGCAGGCCGGCCTTCGACAACCCGACCGCGTCGGCCAGGTCCTTCACCGACGTGTGGTCGAACCCGTGCCGGGCGAACAGACCGGCCACGCGGTCCAGCAACTGGTCCTCGGTCAGCGCGCGTGCCATACCTCCCACGGTACGTACTTACCGACCGATCCGGTCGGTAAGCCGACCGATCCGGTAGGTGGCTTCCGTCACCCCGCGCCCAGGGCAGGATCTGCACCGTGAGCGAACCGGACCGGCTCTCATTGCTGTGGGAGCAACACCTGCGCGCGACGTTCCCGCCGCACCTCCGCGGTCGAGACGTCGCCGGCGAGGACGTGGTGATGCTGGACGCGGACATCGCGGGCTGCGTCTCTTCGGCGTTGTCGGGACACCTCGACGAACGGCGTCACCGGGTCCTGGTGAGGTGCCTCGGGGCCGTCGAGAAGGTCATACCCTCGATCGGCGAGGACGGCGGCGCACGCGAGTACCTCGAACGCCTGCGGGAGATGGCCGAGTCGGCGATCCGGCCCGGTGACGCCGAGACCGCGCCGGATCGGTGATCGCAACCGGCCGTGCGGTGGCGCTCCCGCCCACGTGGGATCAACCGATCGCGACCACCCGCGCCCACGCCGGTGGCGAGTCCGGCACGTAGTCGGGATCGTCCTCGCGCGGTCGAGGCGGTCGGGAGAACAGGCCCACGACCGTCCGGCACGGTGGACGGGCGCCGGGCCAGGGCGTCTGCCCGTCGGTCAGGGCCACGACGACGTCGGGGCGGGGGCTGCCGCGCAACGCCTTGGCGAAGCCGCTGCGCAGGTCCGTGCCGCCACCGCCCACCAGCGGGATCCCCTCGGCACGGCACAGCGGGTGCGTGACGTGGGCGGCGGCGTCGCACGACAGCACCGAGACGAGGTCGCGCCGGCCGCCCACCGCGCGGACGATCGCGGCGATCTCGACGATCGCGCTGCCCAACTCGTCGTCGCTCACCGACCCGGAGGTGTCGACGATCACGCAGACGCGAGGCGGCCGCCGCCGCAGGCTCGGCAGCACGACCCCGGGCAGGCCGGCCGACCTGCGCGAGGGCCGACCGTAGGTGTAGTCCTCACCCACACCCGGCCCGGACACCGCCGAGCGGACCGCCGCGCCCAGCAGGTCGCGCCACGGCTGCGGCGGGTGGAACACCTCCTGCGCCCACCGTCGCCAGCCCTTCGGCGCGTTGCCCGGCCGGGCGGTGAGGCCCTGCGCCACCCGGAACCGGATGGCATCGCACTCCTGCGCGGTGAGCCCGTCGGCGCCGTCCGGCCCCACGTCCCACTCCCGCTCCAGCCCGTCGGCGCCGCTGCCGCAGTCCAGCCAGCCGTACCGGTCGGTGTGCGGCCCGAGCCGGAACTGGCGCAGGTAGTCCTCCATCAACTGCCCCTCGGGCAACCTGAGCATGGCCGGCTCGACGGCGCCCGCCGGCTTCGCCAACCCCTCGCCGAACACGTCGTCGTTGATCTCGCAGTCCGCGGCGATGTTCATCCGCAACCGCTCCCCCGGCCCGGTCAGCCCGTGCTCGGCCGCGAACCGGTCGCCGCGCCCGTGGTGGTCGCGCAGCAGGTGGGCGACCTCGTGCACCCAGACCCCGGCCAACTCCTCCAACGGGGTGCGGTCCACGAACGCCGGCGAGACGTAGCAGCGCCAGTGCCGGTCCACCGCCATCGTCGGCACTCGCCGCGACCGCACCACGTGCAACGCGAACAACGCCGTCGCCAGGTACGGCCGGCTGCGGACCGCGTGCAACCGGGCGGCGAAGAGCTTCTCCTCGTCCAGGCTCGTCGGCGTCATCGGCGGGCACCCGCGCCGACGACCGCCGCTGCCCGGTCCGCCCGCCGCGACAGCGACACCACACCGACCAGCCGCTCGATCGCCGCCGGCACCTGCCAGTCCTCGCGGCGCAGCGCGGCCAGCGTGGACGCCGGCACGACCACCAGGTCCGGCGCGCCGGTCTCCAAGGCCAGCACCAGCAACGACCACGCGGCGTCCCAACGGGACCGATCCGGCCGCCTGCGCACCGCCTCCACCACGCCGTCGAGCACCGTCTGGCGCAGGTCGCCGCGCTCGGGCAGCACGGCCGCCGCCGGATCCGCGAGCAGCGCCTCGGGATCCGGCAGGTCCATCCGGTCCAGGCTCGCCAACAGCTCCAGGCCCGGCCCGTCGCCCACGGTGGCCCGCACCAGCGTCGACAGCACCTCCCGGGAGGCGTCCGCCGCCGTGGCGAAGGCGATCAGCCGCAGCGCCATCTCCCAACTGCGCGGCGACGGCCACGCACCGCCGCGGCCCGCTTCGCTCTTCGGCAGCTGGTGCACCAAACCGGGACGTGCGGCCAGGAGTCCGCACACCGCCCGTCGGGCGAACGCCACGGCCTCGGCCAGCCGTCCCGGGTCCAGCCGCGGCAGCGACGCTCGCGGCCACGTCCCACCCAGCCCGCGCACCACGACCTCGTGGTCGTGGGCCCACCGCAGGTGGACGAACCGGTTGGCCAGCGGTGGGCTGAGCTCCCAGCCGTCGGCCGCGGAGGAACGGGGGTTGGCGGCGGCCACGATCCGGACACCGGGCGGGAGCCGCAGCGCGCCGATCCGGCGTTCGAGCACCACGCGCAGCAACGCGGCCTGGACCGCGGGCGGCGCGGTGGACAGCTCGTCGAGGAACAAGAGCCCTCGCCCCGCCCGGACCAGGCGCACGGCCCAGTCGGGCGGGGCCATCGGGACTCCTTGCACGGCCGGGTCGTCACCGACCACAGGCAGCCCGGAGAAGTCCGAGGGCTCGTGCACGCTGGCGATCACCGTGGTCAGCGGCAGGTCCAGCGCGTCGGCGAGCTGGTTCAGCGCCGCGGTCTTGCCGATGCCCGGCTCGCCCCACAGCAGCACGGGCAGGTCGGCGGACACGGCCAGGGTCAGGGCTTCCAGCTGGATGTCGGGACGCGGCTCGGTGGTCGTGTCCTGGAGCAGGGCGAGCAGGGCGGCGGCGGCGTCCATGGGTCGGACGTGGGCCGCTTCAACGGAAGTGGGCATGTCGGATCACCTTTGGGGTCGAGTCGAAGGGGGCCGTGGTCGGCCGGTGGGTGGAGCCGGGTGCGAGGTCAGCGACTGATCGCGTGGCGCGGGTGGGACCGGACGTCGCGGCGGCGGGCGTCCTTGACGACCGGCGCACGCCCGGCGCCGGCGAGTCCGGCCCGGAACAGCCCGTGCGCCACCCGACGACGCGCCGCCGTCTCCAGCTCGTCGCGCAACGCACCGCTGCGGAGCAGCACCTCCGGGCCCAGCAGGCGTTCGACGATCGCGAGGGCGCCGGCGGTGTCGCCGTGGTCCAGCCGGGCGCGAACGTCCACAAGGGATTCCGGGCGCCGGTGCACGTCGTCGATCACCCGCAGGCACGGCAACGGCGTGCCGCCCAACGCGACCAGCAGCTCCTCGCGGCGGATCTCGTCGGGGTCGTGGTCCAGCGGGACGAGCACCCCGTCCACCACGCCGATGCGGTGCGTGGCGCCGCGGCACTCGACCAGGCGTGCGTGCTCCGGGCCGTCGGGGCTCGGTGACGGACGGGAGGGCCGGTGATCGGGCAGGAGTGCCGACGCGACAAGGGGGTGCAGCCGGTCGGCGTCGATCAACCCCGTCCGGAGCAGCTCCAGGTCGGGTAGCACCCGGGTCGCGGCGTCGGGCAGGACCGGCCACGCACGGCCGCGACCTCTCGGCGGAGCCACCGTGATCCCCGCGCCCGGGTCCAGCACCAGCCGGCGCCGGGTGTCGAGCCGCACGGTGACGACGCCGTCCGCACGTCCGTCCGCACGTCCGTCCGCGCGGAGCAGCAACGCCGCCTCCGCCGGCCACCGGTCGACGGCGAAGCCGCTCAGCTCCGCCGCCATCCCGTCCGGGATCACCGGTGGCGCGGGATCACGGCCGGTGGGCCGTTGCCCGGACCGCTCCCCCAGCTCACCGGCCCTGCGCACGTCCCACAGGTGGCGGTGCAGGTCGAGGCGGAACCGCCGGTCGGGCCGGGGGTGGGGGTGCAGGCCGGCCCCGTCCCCCGGTCGGGACGGCGCCCACAGCGCAAGGCTGATCCGCTGGCCGGCACCGGCCCAGGACGGCGGGGTGCGCGCGACGAGGTGCAGCTCGCCGCCGCTGTCGGCCGTCGCGGGATAACGGGCCAGGGAAACGGTGAGGCCGGGCCGCAGCAGGCCGTCCGGGGCGATCCTCGGGAAGTGCCAGCGCAGCAGGTCGGGAGCCAGGTGACGGAGGTCGGCGCGGACCCGGGCCGCGAGGAGCCGGCCGTGGGCGCGACCCGCGGTTCTCAGGTCCAGGTCCACGTCGACGCGTGCGGCGGCGCAGGCGCCGGCCCAGTCGCCCACCAGTCGGCGGGCGGTCGCTGACTCGATCATCGGCGGCGGCACGGCGAACTCGCGCACGTGCGCCCAGAAGAAGAGGCGGTCGTCCTCGTTCGCGGTCAAGGGGAGCATCAGCACTCACCTTGCGCGAAGAGAACCTCCGATCCGTTCACGTAGGTAACCATCGCCGCGAGCGTACCAGGATCGACAACGGGCGGACCCGGTTCTGTTACCTCTTCCCGCCGGCTCCCGTCATACCGGCGACGACCGGGTGCACCCACCGGTCGTCGGACCCGAGTGGACGGAGAGCAGGATGCTGACCAACCTCATGTACGTGACGGTCTACGTCACCGACCAGGACCGCGCGCTGGAGTTCTACACCGAAGGGCTCGGCTTGGCGAAGCACGTCGACTACCCCGGCCCGGACGGGCGCTTCCTCACCGTGGGCGCACCCGGCAGTCCGGTCAAGATCATCCTGTGGCCGCACGCGCCGGCCGCGGGGCACCCCGCCGAGCCGGGCGCCGCGCCCGGTCCGCTCATCCTCGAGTCGGACGACCTGAGGGCGGACTTCGAGGTGTTCCGCCGGCGGGGCGTGACGTTCGTCGAGCCCGAACCGGTGGACTACCCGTTCGGCGTGCGCGTCGAGGCGGTGGATCCCGACGGCAACCGGATCTCGTTGCGCCAGCAGCCCCGCGGAACCGGGAAGTGACCGACCCCGGCCGGCGGGACCCGGTCGCCGAGGCGTTCGAGGGGCAGCGGGACCGGCTGCGCGCGATCGCCCACCGGGTGCTCGGATCGCACGCCGACGCCGAGGACGTGGTGCAGGAGGCCTGGCTGCGGCTCTCCCGCCAGGACGCGGCGGCCATCGGGAACCTGGCGGGCTGGCTGACCACGGTGGTCGGCCGGATCAGCCTGGACGTCCTGCGCGCGCGCCGGGCCCGTCCCGAGGCGTCCTACGACAGCGGGCCGCCCGAGCTCGTGGTGACGGCCGACGACGGCGGCGGCGCGCCGGAGGACGACGTGGCGCTGGCCGACTCGGTGGGGCTCGCGCTGCTCGTCGTGCTGGAGTCGCTGCGGCCGAACGAGCGGCTGGCGTTCGTGCTGCACGACCTGTTCGCGGTGCCGTTCGACGAGATCGGCCGGATCCTCGGCAAGTCGACCGACGCCACCAAGATGCTCGCCAGCCGCGCCCGCGGGAAGGTGCGGGCGACCGGCCGGCCGGCGGGCGTCGGGCGGGAGCAGCGGAAAGTCGTCCAAGCCTTCCTGGCGGCCGCTCGCGACGGCGACTTCGAAGGGCTGCTGCGCGTCCTCGACCCCGAGGTGCGGCTGACCGCCGACACCCCCGACGGCCAAGTCGTCGTCCTCGGCGCCACCAAGGTCGCCACCGGCGCCCGACTGTCCGCCGGCGCGGCCGGCCACGGTCGGGCAGTAGTCGTCAACGGGCGCCCGGGCCTGCTGTCCTGGCACGACGACGGCACCCCTCTGGCCGTCATGGCCTTCACCGTCGTCGGCGGCCGGATCGCCGAGATCACGATCGTGACCGACCCGGCCAAGCTCGCGTCGACGACCCTGCCGGAGCCACCGTGAGGGCGGGCGTGTTCCAGCGCGGCCCGGCCTCGACCCGAACACACCCGCCGCATACCCCGCGCAGTCGCCGCAGGAACTCAACGGTCAGCCGAGCATTACCACGCGGTTAGCGGACAGGTTCGAGACAGCGCGTCTACAAAGGACTCGTCCGCCTTGCACGCCTCCACCGAGGCGGACCGACAACCGCCGACCAAACGACCCGGCTCTGCCCCCTGAGGACGCACCCACCCCGACACCCGACGAACCGGCCAGCCGGAACAAGATCGGCCCCTGACCCGAAGAGCACGGGTCAGGGGCCGAACCAGGTGAAGTGCGAATGTGCCCCCGGTGCGACTCGAACGCACACTGGACGGATTTTGAGTCCGCTGCCTCTGCCGATTGGGCTACGGGGGCCGGCGGGAGCACTGTACTCGATCAGGTTGCCCGGCCGCCGTACGGGGTGGCGGCCGGGCGCGTGGCGGTCAGGAGCGGACCAGGCGGGTGATCGCGGCGGAGGCTTCGGCGATCTTCTCCTCCGCCACCTCGCCCCCCTCGGCCACGGCCTGCGCCACGCAGTGCTTCAGGTGCTCGTCGAGCAGACCCAAGGAGACCGCCTGCAACGCCTTCGTCGCGGCGGAGATCTGGGTCAGCACGTCGATGCAGTACTCGTCGTTCTCGACCATCCGCTGGAGGCCGCGGACCTGCCCCTCGATGCGGCGCAATCGCTTGAGGTACGCGTCCTTGTCCGCCGTGTAACCGAGCATCGCTCCCGACCTTCCCTACCCTGGGCGGGTATCCGAGTCCAGGATAGGCCACTCGACCGGGTGTGACCGGCACCACGGGGTGACGGCTCGCGGGCCGCACATTTCGGCTCCGTGCGGTTTGTGTCGCGAAATGACCCGTCCGGGGGCATCACTCACATTTTCACCGCGAAAGGTTAGGCGATATTCCTCTCGTGCACTATGGTGTCGACCTAAGCGTGTGGCGCAGAACTAGTCGAGGGCAGCACGCGCTATGCGAGCACACACGGAGGAACAGTGGCACAGCAGACCGTCGTCCAACTCATCGACGACCTCGACGGCAGCGAAGCCGCCGAGACCGTGACCTTCGCGCTGGACGGTGTGGAGTACTCCATCGACCTCTCCAAGGACAATGCGGACAAGCTCCGCGAGTCCCTGGCCGACTTCGTCGCCAAGGCGCGCCGCGCAGGTGGCCGCAAGCAGCGCAAGGGCACCGGCAAGAGCACGGTAAAGGCTGGTGACAAGGCGCAGGCCCAGGCCATTCGGGACTGGGCTCGCGCGCAGGGCCACCAGATCTCCGACCGGGGCCGCATTCCCCAGGGTCTGGTCGTGCAGTTCCAGGAAGCCCACGCTTCCTGAGCCACGTCGTTTTCCCCTGCGGCGGACCACCCCTGCCGCAGGGGAAAACAGCAGGTCAGGGGCGCTCAGGCCGGCGAGGTGCGCCCCGGGAACTCCACGCCGGCCAGGCTGAGCAGGGCGGTCGCCTTGACCGCGGTCTCCTCGAATTCCTCCGCGGGGTCGGACAGCGCGATGACCGCGCCCCCGACCCCGAAACTCACCTTGTCCCGGTCCACGACCAGCGTCCTGATGACGATGCTGAAGTCGGCCGTTCCGGAGAGTGAGAAGTAACCGAGCGCCCCGGAGTAGACACCCCGGGGCCCGGCTTCCAGCCCGTCGATGATCTGCATTGTCCGGATCTTGGGCGCGCCCGTCATGGACCCGCCGGGGAACGCCGCCCTAACCACCCGCGCGGCGGAACTACCGGAACGCAGCCGAGCCCGAACGGTGCTGACGAGCTGGTGCACTGTCGCGTAGCTCTCCACCTCGAAGATCCTGGGCACCTCGACGCTGCCGACTTCCGCGCAATGACCCAGATCATTGCGGACCAAGTCCACGATCATGAGGTTCTCGGCGCGGTCCTTCGCGCTGGCAGCCAAGGCCCTGCGCAAAGCCCCGTCCTCGGCGGCGGTCGCCCCGCGGGGGCGCGTGCCCTTGATTGGCTCGGATTCGACGACACCCTGTCGGTCGACCCGGATGAACCGCTCGGGTGAAGTGCTGAGCACGGAGAGCGCACCGAAACGGAGCAACGCCCCGAACGGCGCGGGGCTTTCCGCGCGCAGGAACCGGTAGGCGTCCCACGGGTCGACCGGCCCGCGCCACGTCACCGTGTTCGTCAAACACACCTCATAGGTCTCGCCCGCCGTGATGGCCTCCTGGCAAGCCGCGACCAGCTTCAAGTAGTGCGAACGGCCGTGTCGCGGCTGCACCGAGTCGGCGCGGGCCGGGCGCGGCGGGGCCGCCGGCGGCGCGGTGAACCGACGCAGGAAATCGGCCGTTCGGCCCAACCACCCGTCCTCGTCGGACAACGCCAACAGGTAGACGCACCGGGAATCGTGGTCGAAAACCAGCGCCCGGTCGGCGAACACGAATGCCGCGTCCGGCTGCTCCGAACGGTGCGCCGCCGCACCGCCGCATTCCGCCTTGAGCTCGTACCCGAGGTAGCCCACCCAGCCGAGCGCGAACTCGAACGGCACGTCCGGCGGCGCCACCCGCCACGCCGCCAGGTCGGCCTCCAGCCAGTCGAAGAACGGCCCGGGACGCGTCACCCCGTCCACCGTCACCTCGCCGGTCCACACGTCGTACGTCGCCACGCGCGCCAGCGGCCCGGACGCGTCGCCCATCACGGAGAACCGGCCACGCTCCCCGACGAGGCTGCTGTCCAGCCAGAACGCGTCGTGCGACGACCCGTACAGGGCCGCGTGGACGTCCTCGGGCGACGGGTGCACGTCCACCCGCCGCACGAGCACCTCACGGACCGGCTCACGGGCCCGAACGGGAGGCGCGGGGAGCTCGGGGAGCGCCGGCACGACGGCGGCGGCGTCGGTCAGGTCGCGGAAGTTGGCCAGCAGCTGGTGGCCGTGCGACGTGCACACCGACTCCGGGTGGAACTGCACACCCCAGGCGGGCCGCGACCGGTGCCGCACGCCCATCAGCACGTCGTCGGACGACGCCCAGGCGATCGGCTCCAGCGACGGCGGCAGGTCCGACACGGCCAGCGAGTGGTAGCGCACGACGGGCAGCGGCGACGGCAGGCCGGCGAACACGTCCACCCCCGTGTGCCGCACGTGGTCCACCACGCCGTGCCTCGGCGTGACCAAGCCCACGGACGCACCGTGCGCGAGGCACAGCCCTTGGTGACCCAGGCAGACACCCAGAAGGGGGATGTCGGCGTGCTCGATCACCGCCCGGCACAGGCCGAAGTCGGCGGCGCGCTGCGGCCGGCCCGGTCCGGGCGAGATCACCACGTTGTCGAACCGCCGCAGGTCGGACAGCCGGAACCGCGGGTCGTCGTTGGTGATGACGACCGGTTCCCGCCCGTTCACCTGAGCCAGGTACTGGAAGAGGTTGAACGTGAACGAGTCGTAGTTGTCGATGAGCAGCGTCCGCATGGCAAACAGCACGGTACCTGCACGAACACCCGGACGGAGTACCCACGGACGAGGGACGGGACGACACCGGGAGACGACCCAGGACGCCGAAGAGGCCGGGCGCGTCGTGACGCCCGGCCTCCCCGTCCCCGGCGGTGGCTCAGTCCAGGTGGAACTTCGGGTCCGCGGCGATCGCCGCGAGCTGCGCGCCCGTCAACGCCGGCCGGGACAGCGCCGGGTGACCGGACTCCAGGTACTCGCTCGAGTACGCGACGGTCACCAGCGTGCCGTCCGGGTGCCGGTAGAACGCCCCGGCGTCCATCGTGTTGCCGCCCGCGTCCGGGTCGGCGCCGGTGACGACGCCGACCTTCTTGCCGCCGACGTCGATCACCTCGCACGTCCCGCCGGTGACCGGGTACGGGTACTTGGTCGCCGCCTCGCACCCGACGAGGTCGCCGAGCCGGGTGTTGCCCTTGGTCTCGACCTTGATGGACAGCTCGCCGACGCCCGCCTCACCGGTGATCACGACCGGTGTGCGCGCCTCGTAGTCCCAGACCTCCAGGTCGCCGACGTACTCGGCGAACTGCGCCTGGCGCCAGGTCATGGGGCCGTAGTCGGCGAACCCGATCCGGGTCCGGTCCTCGGCCTTCACGCCGGGCGGCAGCGACGAGGCCAGGTCGTTGAGCAGCTTGGCGCCCTTGTCGGCGCGCGGCCCGCTGGTCGAGGTCCGGTCGCTCTGCCCGTTCGGCCACCGGGTGCTCGTGTCCGACGGCGGCGGTGACCCGCTGGGCGGCATCACGGTCACCGACGGCGACTCGGACGGCGGCCGGTCGGTCGGCGTGACCCGCGGCCCGGACTCCGACGGCTGCCCTCCCGCCACCTGGACGACGTCGCTACCGCCGCCGGTCAGGGTCGGCACCAGCACGGCGCCGACCGCGATGGCCACCACCGCGAGGCCCGCGACCGCGCCGCCCCAGGTGGCCTTCCGCCGGCGCTGGGCACGTCGACCGCCCTCCAGCGCGGCCTCGGGGCTCATGGGCGGCGGCGGGCTGCTCGCCACCATCACTTCCTGCAACGCGCTCTTCAGCTCGTGCTCGTTCATCGCACCTTTTCTCCCTGCTGGGGGGTGATCAGGCCGCGCAGCGTCTGCAGCCCCCGCGCGGCCTGGCTCTTCACCGTTCCTTCGGAGCAGTCCAACGCCCTGGCGGTCTCCTCGACCGACAGGTCTTCCCAGTACCGCAGCACGAGCACGGCGCGCTGCCTCGGCGGCACCTGGGCCAGCGCCGCCAGCAGCACCAGCCGGTCCTCCGCCGAGCCGCGCGCGACGGCCGCCACGTCGGCGGTCGTCTCGCTCACCCGTTCCTTGCGGAACCAGCCCCGGCGCAGGTCGGACACGAACGTCCGGACGAGCGTCTGCCGGGTGTAGGCGTCGAGTGCCTCGTGCCGGTTGATCCGGCGCCACGCCACGTAGAGCTTGGCGAACGTGGCCTGGACCAGGTCCTCGGCACGGTGCCAGTCGCCGCACAGCAGGTACGCCGTGCCGCGCATGGCCTCGGACCGCGCCGCGAAGTACTCGGCGAACGCGGCGTCCCGATCACTCATCTGTCCTCCCCCGTGCTGCGGTACGAGGTAATCACGCTCACGGGCGGCCACGGGGTTGCATCCCCGCTCCGGGATTCGTGGAAACTGGACTCACCACCACTGGGGAGGCCCGGCCTTGATGTTCTTCGTGCTGTTCGCGGTCGTGATGGGCGTCGCCCACTACTACATCTGGACGCGTGCCGTGCGGGCCACGACCCGACCCGGGCGCGGCCGTCGGATCGGCACCGGGGTGGTGCTCTTCCTCTACGTGCTGGTGATGACGGCGCTGTCGGTGGCCGGGATCGGCGGGTCGGGGTTCGCCGTGGTCCTGGCCTGGCCGGGGTTCATCTGGCTGGCGTGCGCGTTCTACTTCGCGGTGATCCTGGCCGTGCTGGAGATCCCCCGGCTGGTCCTGAACCGCGCGATGCGAGAGCACGAGGTGCCGGCCGCGGTCGGCGCGCCCACCGCGGAGGTGGAGGCGCCCGCGGCCACGCTCGCCGGGCAGCCGGCCGACCCGGGCCGACGGCTGTTCATCGCCCGGTCGCTCGCCGTCGCGGGCGGCGTGGCCACGGTCGGCGTCGTCGGCTTCGGCACCACGCAGGCACTGGGCGACCCCGTGGTCAAGCGGGTGCCGGTGACCCTGGGCAAGCTCGACCAGCGGCTGTCGGGCTACCGGATCGCGGTGGTGAGCGACATCCACCTGGGGCCGCTGCTCGGCCGCGAGCACACCGAGCGGATCGTGCGCATGATCAACGAGCAGCAGGTGGACCTGGTCGCCATCGTCGGCGACCTGGTCGACGGCACGGTGGCCGAGCTGGGCGAGGCGGCGGCTCCGCTGCGCGACCTCGTGAGCACGCAGGGCAGCTTCTTCGTCACCGGCAACCACGAGTACTACTCGGGCGTGGAGCCGTGGGTGGCGGAGCTGGAGGGGCTCGGGGTGAACCCGCTGCGCAACGAGCGGCTGCGGATCGAGCGGGCCGGCGCGTCGTTCGACCTCGCGGGCGTCAACGACGTCACCGGCAAGAACGTCCAGGACGGTCCCGACTACGCCCGCGCGCTGGACGGCCGCGACACGTCCACGCCGGTCGTGCTGATGGCGCACCAGCCGGTGCAGGTCCACGAGGCCGCCAAGCACGGGGTGGACCTGCAGCTGTCCGGGCACACGCACGGCGGGCAGATGTTCCCGTTCCACCTCGCGGTGGGCTTGCAGCAGCCGGTGCGCAGCGGGCTGGAGACCGTCGACGGCACGCAGGTCTACACCAGCAACGGGGCCGGGTTCTGGGGTCCGCCGGTGCGCGTCGGCGCGGCGCCCGACATCTCCATCGTGGAGCTGCGTCACAAGTTCGCCGGCTGATAGCGCTTTTTTCGCCTTCACCACCTAGAGTGGACCGCCGTGCCCGAACACGGTCGGACCGTGCCTGATCACGGTCGCGAAGGGGGACCCCTAGCGAGATGACGACGAGCTTTGCCGACGAACGGCTTCACGAGGCAATGGCTCGTATTCGTCGTTTCCTGGACCACGACCGCCCCGACACGCCCTGCCTCGTCATCGACCTGCCGACGGTGCGGGACCGGTTCACGGCGATCCGCGCGGCGCTGCCGCGGGTGGGGATCTTCTACGCGGTCAAGGCGAACCCGACGCCCGAGGTGGTCGAGCTGCTGGCCGCCGAGGGGTCCAGCTTCGACGTCGCCAGCCCCGCCGAGATCGACCTGTGCCTGGCGCGGGGCGCCGCGCCGGAGGCCGTCTCCTACAGCAACCCGATCAAGAAGGCGCGCGACATCGCCTACGCCTACGGGCGCGGTGTGCGACTCTTCGTGTCCGACAGCGAGCAGGACGTGCGCGCGCTGGCCGAGCACGCGCCCGGCTCGTCCGTGCTGCTGCGGATCTTGGTCGACAGCAACGGTTCCACCTACCCGTTCGGCAAGAAGTTCGGCTGTTCACCCGAGATGGCGACGGATCTCCTGCGGTTGGCCGCCGAACTCGGACTCGTTCCGCTCGGCGTGGCCTTCCACGCGGGGTCGCAGCAGCTCGACCCGAACGGCTGGGACGGCGCGATCGCCGACGCCGCCGTCGTCATCGGGAAGCTGCGCGCCGAGGGGCTCTCGCCGACCACGGTCAACCTCGGCGGCGGCCTGCCCGCGGGCTACCTGACGCAGCCGCCGCCGCTGGCCGAGTACGCCGCGGCCATCACCGCGTCGATCGCCCGCCACTTCGGCGCCTTCGCGCCCGAGGTGATGATCGAGCCGGGACGCGCTATCGTGGCGGAGTCCGGTGTGATCCGCTCCGAAGTGGTGCTGGTGTCCCGGAAGTCCTATTCGGACGAACGGCGCTGGGTCTTCCTCGACATCGGCCGCTACGGCGGCCTCGCCGAGACCGAGGGCGAGGCCATCGCGTACCCGTTGGCCACCAGCCGCGAGGGCGTGCCGCAGACCGGGGCGCCCGTCGGCCCCGTCGTGCTGGCGGGTCCCACGTGCGACGCGGACGACGTGCTGTACCAGAACACGTGCTACGAGCTGCCGCTGGAACTGCGCGCGGGCGACCACGTCGACCTGCTCGGCGCGGGCGCCTACACGGCCAGCTACTCGTCGGTGGCGTTCAACGGCTTCCCGCCGTTGGCCACCCACTGCGTGCGATGAGCGCGCCCCCGCCTGTCCGCTGCTGTGCCCCTCCTGAAGATGTTTGGAGTGATTGATGTCCGAACTCCCGTGCGAATCCGAGCCGGTTGGCTTGTTCGCAGGACAGCACGTGCTCGCCGAGCTCGAAGGCGTGAGCCCGGAACTGCTCGACGACGAGCGGTTCCTGCGACACGCGCTCGGTGAAGCGCTCACCCAGGCTGATGCCACGGTGTTGGAGGTGGTCTCCAAGCAGTTCGAGCCGCAAGGGGTCACCGTGCTGGCCCTGTTGTCGGAGTCGCACGCGTCCATCCACACGTACCCCGAGGTCGGGGCCGTGTTCGTGGACGTGTTCACCTGCGGCACGCGCGCCAAACCCGCGCTCGCGGTGCAGTTGCTGGCCGAGGCGCTGGGAGCTGTGTCGGCACGGACGGACATGATCAGCCGGGGCCACCGCGTCCCCGCGCTCGTCGGTGAGGAGAAGGCGTCTTGATCCGCGAACCGCTCGCGGCCGGTATGACCAGGCACTGGGACGTCGACGAGGTCGTGGTCGACACCCGGACCGAGTTCCAGCACCTGGTGATCGCCCGCACGTCCCAGGGGTTGTCGCTGTTCTGCGACGACGACCGGCAGAGCACCGAGTTCAGCCAGCTGACCTACCACGAGGCGCTGATGGTCCCGGCGCTGCTGCTGGCCGACCGCGTCGACCGGGTGCTGGTCATCGGGTCGTCGGAGGGCGTGGTGTGCCAGATGGCGGTGGCCGCCGGCGCTTCGGTGGTCGACCACATCGACATCGACGCCCAGGCCGTGCGGCTGTGCGCCGAGCACCTGCCCTACGGGTACACGCTCGACGAGCTCGCGCTGGCCGAGAAGGGCGAGGGCCCGATCCACGTCCGGTACATCGACGGCTACGAGTACATCCGGACGACGTCGGAGCGCTACGACATCGTCCTGGTGGACCTGCCGGACGAGCGCGAGGAGGAGGCGCAGCACAACCGCTTGTACGGCGCCGAGTTCCTGGCCATGTGCAAGGCGCTGCTCACCCCCGGCGGCGTCGTGGTGTCCCAGGCGGGCTGCCAGACGATGTGGCGCAACACCACGCTGATCCGCATGTGGGAGCGGTTCAACGAGGTGTTCGGCACGGTCGCGTACTACGGCTCGGACGAGCACGAGTGGGCGTACCTGTTCGGGCGCGCCGACGAGGTGGCCGACCCGACCGCGCTGATGGTCGAGCGGCTGCCCGCGTGCGGCTACCAGCCGGAGTCGATCGACGACCTGGCGCTGGTGGGCAACTCGATCCCGCCGTACCAGGTCCGCCACTCACTGGCCTGACGCCTGGCTCGAACGGGGCCGTCCTCCTCTCGGGGGACGGCCCCGTTCCGCGTTCAGGCCAGGGCGCGGCGCAGGAAGTCGACCTGGAGCAGGAGCAGGTTCTCCGCCACCTGTTCCTGCGGGGTCATGTGGGTCACGCCGGACAGCGGCAGCACGGTGTGCGGGCGGCCGGCGGCCAGCAGGGCCGAGGACAGGCGCAGGGTGTGCGCGGCCACCACGTTGTCGTCCGCCAGGCCGTGCACGATCATCAGCGGGCGCTCGAGCTTCGGCGCGTCGGCGATGAGCGAGTTGGCGTCGTAGACCTGCGGCTTCTCGGCCGGGTGGCCCAGGTAGCGCTCGGTGTAGTGGGTGTCGTAGAGCCGCCAGTCGGTGACCGGCGCGCCCGCGATGCCCGCGTGGAACACGTCCGGTCGGCGCAGCACGGCCAGCGCGGCCAGGTAGCCGCCGTAGGACCAGCCCCGGATGCCGACCCTGGTCAGGTCGAGGTCGGGTTCGCCCTTCGCGACCGCGTGCAGGGCGTCCACCTGGTCCTCCAGGGTGGCGCCGGCGAAGTCGAACGCGATCTCCCGCTCCCACGCCGGACCGCGACCGGGCGTGCCGCGGCCGTCCACGACGAGGACCGCGAAACCCTGGTCGGCCAGCCACTGCGAGGCCAGGTAGGCGTTGCGCGCCGACACCACGCGCTGCGCGTGCGGACCGCCGTACGGGTCGAGCAGGACCGGCAGCTTCGTGCCCGGCACGTGGCCGCGCGGGAACAGCAGCGCCGCCCTCAGGTCGCGCTCGCCGACGGTCAGCAGCCGCACTTCCGGTGTCAGCACGGGGGTTTCGGCGAACGTGCCGATCTCGCCGCCGGTCGACACGGTGACCTTCGGCCCGAAGTGGTCCATCGACGACCGGGACAGCACCAGCACGCCGCCCGCGCGCGTCGCGCCGTGCACGCCGTCCTCAGTGGACAGTCGGGTGGTCTCTTCGGGGCCGACCAGGAAGACGTGCGTCTGCGTCGGGTCGTCGGTGGACGCGGTGACCAGCGCGCCGTCGCCGTCCACGTCGAGCACCGCGCGGACCTGGAAGCCGTCCGGCGTCCACGGCCGGTCGCCCACGACGAGCCGGTTCGCGTCGCCGATCGGCAGCACGCGCAGCAGTTCGCCGTCCGGGGTCCAGCGCGGCGCGCCCGGCACGATCTCCAGCCAGTGCGGGTCGGTGTCGTCGGCGACCACCTCGGTGGCACCGGTCTCCACGTCGACCGCGAGCACCCGGACGCGGCGCTGGTCGCGTGACTGGACCTGCACCAGCGGCTTGCCGTGCGAGGTCCACGACACCGCGTTGACGTACGGGAAGGCGTCGCGGTCCCACATCACGTCGGTCCGGCCGGCGCCGAGGACGGCCAGCTCCACCACGGCGTTGGCCTCGCCGGCGGCCGGGTAGGCGATCTCGGCGGCGGGCGTGCCCGGGTTCGCCGGGTCGGCGATGTGCCAGCGCGGCACGGGCGCGTTGTCCACCCTGGCCGCCAGCACGTGCTCGCCGTCCGGGGAGAACCAGTAGCCCCGGTGGCGGCCCATCTCCTCGGCCGCGATGAACTCCGCGAGGCCCCACGTGACGTCCGGGCCGTCCGGCGACGCGACCACGCGGTCCGCGCCGGACTCCAGGTCCACCACGTGCAGCGCGCCCGCGGCCACGTAGCCGACCTTGCGGCCGGTCGGGTCCAGCCGGGGGTCGACCACCGGGCCCGCGACCGGCAGCTCGCGGACCGCGGCGGTGGCGAGTTCGACCACGAAGAGCCTGCCGGACAACGCGAACACCGCCTGCCGCGCGTCGCCGTCGGTGGCGTAGCCGACGATCCCGGCGGCCGACTCGCGGGTGCGCTCGCGGCGTGCCCGTTCCTCCGGGGACAGGTCCTCGGGGTCGGTCAGCAGGACGCCGGGGTCGGCCAGCAGCGTCTCGGACCGGGTCGCGGTGTCGAACGCCCACAGGCCGTTCGCCCGGCTCGTGGCCGTGGCGGTGCGGAGGAAGTACACCTTCGCGCCGTCCGGCGACGCGGTGAACGTCCGGGGTGCGCCGAGGGTGAACCGCTGGGTGCGCGCGTGCTGGCGCGGGAAGGAGATCTCGTTGCCCACCCGGACACCCTATGTCCCCGGCCGGCCGGCGGTCAGGCGATGCGACGGTGCCCTGCCTTGGCTGTGGTCAGGCGAGGCGACGACCGTCCGACCGGCGGTGCGGCGGTGCGGCGGCGGTGCCCGGTCGTGGCGGTGGGCGACCCCTGTCTTGGTCCGCGTCGTCGAGGCGGGCTGAACCGCGTCGGCGGACGGGCCGTAGTCGTGGGTGGAGCGATCGACGGACCGAGGAGGAGTTGAGTGTGATCCGACGAAACCGCATCGCCATCGCCGTCGCGGGTGGCATGGCCGCCGTGCTCGCGCTGGTCATGTGGACTTCCAACGCCACCGGCCTGCAGGGCAGGACGGTCGCGCAGACCGAGCAGGTCGGCGCCGCGGCCCAGGGCGACTACGGCGACGTTCAGGAGCCCTTGGCCCCTCCGACCAGCGAAGAGGCGGCGCCTGTCGAGGAGCCCGCCGCCGACGCGCCGGAGGGCCAGGCCGCGCCCGCGCCGTCCGGCCCGCAGGTCACGCTGGTCGGCAAGAGCGTGCCCAAGATGGGCGAGGTCGTGCAGGACGGTGACGGCCGCACGCTGTACCGGTTCGACAAGGACACGCCGGACCCGGCGAAGTCCAACTGCGAGGGTCAGTGCGCCGTGACGTGGCCCCCCGTGCTGTCCGACGGCAAGCCGCAGCTGCAGGGCGTCGACCCGGCGCTCGTGTCGACGGTGAAGCGGGCCGACGGCACCGACCAGGTGACGCTCGACGGCTGGCCGCTCTACACCTACGCGAAGGACGAGGCGCCCGGCCAGTGGAAGGGCCAGGGCGTGGGCGGCACGTGGTTCGTGGTGCAGCCCGACGGCAAGCGCAACGTCGAGTGCCTGCCGCCGGGGGTGACGCCGCCCGCCGCCTAGTCCACTGTGCCTCGCCCTGATCCCCCGGCCCGGGGTTGGCCGGGGGATCAGGGCGTCGCATCGCGGACCGTGCGGCTCGAAGTGGCGTCAGAGGGTGCGGACGGCCTCGGCGAAGTCCAGGCGCGGGTTGCGCGGGTGGGTGCCGGAGTGGTCCGGGTGACCGATGTTGACGATCACCAGGGGCAGCTGGTTGGTGCCGGCGAAGAACTCGCCGCGCACGCCCTCGGCGTCGAAGCCGCTCATCGGTCCGGCGGCGAGGCCCGCCGCGCGGACGCCGACGATGAAGTAGCCGGCCTGGAGCAGTGCGCTCGTCTTCGCCGCCTCGGTGCGCCCCGCGTCGTCCGCGAACGCCGCCTTCGCGCCCGGGTAGTGCGGGAACGTCGTGGCCAGGTGCTCGTGGAAGTCGGTGTCGGCCGCCAGGATCGCGGTCACCGGCGCGGCCAGGGTCTTGGCCCGGTTGCCCTCCGCCATGTGCGGCGCGAGCCGGGCCTTGGCGTCCTCGCCCCGGATGAGCAGCACGCGCAGCGGCTGGCTGTTCATCGCGGTCGGGCCCCACTTCACGAGGTCGTAGACGTCGCGGAGCTGCTCGTCGGTCACCGGCTCGTCGGTGAACGCGTTCGCCGTGCGGGCCTCGCGGAACAGCAGGTCCTGCGCGTCGCGCGGGAGGGCCAGCGTGTCGAGGGTGGCGGTCATGGTGCCTCTTTCGGTTGTCCCGTACGCGGGTTGCGCACGGGACAACCTCCAGTAAGCGCGAGCTATTTCGTGTCGTCGTTCACAGGGACGGGTACAGCGGGTGCTTGGCGGCCAGCACCTCGACCCGCGCCCGCAGCTCGGCCAGGTCCGGCGACGGCTGCAACGCCGCCGCGATGATCTCCGCCACCTCGGTGAAGTCGGCCGAGCCGAAACCGCGCGTGGCCAGCGCCGGCGTGCCGATGCGCAGGCCGGAGGTCACCATCGGCGGCCGCGGGTCGTTCGGCACCGCGTTGCGGTTGACCGTGATGCCCACCTCGTGCAGCCGGTCCTCGGCCTGCTTGCCGTCCAGTTCGGACGCCACCAGGTCCACCAGCACGAGGTGCACGTCCGTGCCGCCGGTGAGCACCTTCACACCGGCCGCCGCCGCGTCGGCCTGCGACAGGCGCTCGGCGAGGATCTTCGCGCCCTCGACCGTGCGCCGCTGGCGGTCGGCGAACTCGGGCGACGCGGCGTGCTTGAACGCCACCGCCTTGCCCGCGATCACGTGCTCCAGCGGGCCGCCCTGCTGACCCGGGAACACCGCCGAGTTGATCTTCTTCGCCAGGTCGGCCTCGTTGGTCAGGATCACGCCGCCGCGCGGGCCGCCGAGCGTCTTGTGCGTGGTCGTGGTCACGACGTGCGCGTGCGGCACGGGGCTCGGGTGCAGGCCCGCCGCCACGAGGCCGGCGAAGTGCGCCATGTCCACCATCAGGTAGGCGTCCACCGAGTCGGCGATCCGGCGGAACTCGGCGAAGTCCAGCTGGCGCGGGTACGCCGACCAGCCGGCCACGATCAGCTTCGGCCGGTGCTCGGTCGCCAGCCGCTCCACCTCGGCCATGTCGACGCGGCCGTCGGCCTCCGACACGTGGTAGGGCACCACGTTGTAGAGCTTGCCGGAGAAGTTGATCCGCATGCCGTGCGTGAGGTGGCCGCCGTGCGCGAGGTCCAGGCCCAGGATCGTGTCGCCCGGCTGGAGCAGGGCGAACATCGCGCACGCGTTGGCCTGCGCGCCCGAGTGCGGCTGCACGTTCGCGAAACCGGCGCCGAACAGCTCCTTCACCCGCTCGATCGCCAGCCGCTCGATCACGTCGACGTGCTCGCAGCCGCCGTAGTAGCGCCGGCCGGGGTAGCCCTCGGCGTACTTGTTCGTCAGCACCGACCCCTGCGCCTGGAGCACCGACACCGGCGTGAAGTTCTCCGAGGCGATCATCTCCAGCGTGCTCTGCTGCCGGTGCAGCTCGGCGGCGACGGCGTTCGCGACCTCCGGGTCGAACTCCGCGAGGGAGGTGGTGAAGTGCTCGGACATGTGTGGGGTCTCCCTTACGAGGTGCGCTTGTAGAAGGGCAGTGCGACGACTTCGACCGGCTCGTGCTTGCCGCGGACGTCCACCGACAGCCGGGTGCCGGGCTCGGTGTTGCCGACGGCCACGTACGCCATCGCCACCGAGTAGCCCAGGGTCGGCGACAACGCGCCGCTGGTCACCTCGCCGATCCGGGCGCCCGAGGCGTCCAGCACGGGGTAGCCGTGCCGCGGCGCGCGGCGCGAGGCGGTCTTCAGGCCGACCAGGACCTCCTCGACGCCCCGCTCGGCGACGGCGGCCAGCGCGTCGCGGCCGACGAAGTCGCCCGGCTTGTCCAGCTTCACCACGCGGCCGAGGTTCGCCTGGAACGGCGTGCGGTCGCGGCCGAGCTCGTTGCCGTACAGCGGCATGCCCGCCTCCAGCCGCAGCGTGTCGCGGCAGCCGAGGCCGGCGGGCTTGAGGTCGTGCGGCGCGCCCGCCTCCAGCAGGGCCCGCCAGACGTGCGCGGCGTCGTCCGGCGCGACGAACAGCTCGAAGCCGTCCTCGCCGGTGTAGCCGGTGCGGGCCAGCAGCACGGGCTTGCCCGCGACCTCGGTCGGGTACGACGCGTAGTACTTCACCGCGGCCAGGTCGGTCGACGTGAGGCCGGCGAGGATGGCGGTGGCCTTCGGGCCCTGCACGGCGAGCAGCGCGTAGTCGGTCGACTTGTCCGCGACCACCGCGTCGAAGCCCTTCGCCCGCTCGACCAGGGCCTCGTGCACGACGGCGGCGTTCGAGGCGTTGGCGACGACGAGGTACTCCTCATCACCCGTGCGGTACACGATCAGGTCGTCGATGACGCCACCGTCGGCCTCGCAGATCATCGTGTACCGGGCGCGGCCGACGCCGATCGCGGACGCGTGGCCGACCAGGGCGTGGTCGAGCGCGGCGCCCGCCTCCGGGCCGGTGAGCAGGATCTCACCCATGTGGGTCAGGTCGAACAGGCCCGCCGACGTGCGCACCGCGTGGTGCTCGGCCAGCTCGCTGTCGTAGCGCAGCGGCATCCGCCAGCCCGCGAAGTCGGTGAACATGGCGCCCAGCGCCTCGTGTTCGGCGTGCAGGGGCGTGCGGCGGCTTTCCATCAGGCGGGCCCTCCCTGGGTGCGGACCTGCCGATGGGCCGACCGGTCGGGTCGACGGGCGGGCACGTCCGAGCGATTCACGAGCGAAAGGATGACACGGTCCACCGGAGACTCCTCGTCGAGTGAGCCTCCCCCTCTGCCATGAGCCTGAGAGCTTCACCACCCGGTGGGGGCGGCTTGCACCGTGGGCGAGGCGCACCGGGGTGCGCCTGCTTTCCAGAGTTGCCTTCGTCGCGCGGTACCTGTGCCTGAGAGATTCCGGGGAGGAGTTGCTCCTTCGGCGCCCCGCTGGGGGACTCTCCCGCGCGACATCGACGGCCGTGTTCAGTTGGTACCGCCAGACGCTAGGGGTGCCCGGCGGGCGGGGTCAACCCCGGTCACAGGCTCTTCTCGGCCCGGACGCTCTCGACCACCTTGCGCTCGGCGTAGAACGACACGAACGGGATCGTGCCCGCGAGCAGCACCAGCACCGTGCCCTTGATCGACCAGCGGGCCTTGAGCGCGAGGTCGACGGTGAGCACCAGGTAGACCGCGTAGAGGAAGCCGTGCACCGGGCCGACGACCTGCATCATGCCCTCGCTGTCGCCCGCGTACTTGGCGATCATCGCGACCACGAGCAGCAGCAGGCCGACACCGACCACGTAAGCCATGAACCGGAACCTGGTCAACGCGCCGCTCATCGCCCTACCTTCGCTCACCGCTGGTCCCGCGCGTTGAGTTCGGCGAGCATGCGGTTGTAGGCCGCGAGCTCTTCGTCCTCGTCGTCCCGCACGGGCGCTCTGACGGGCTCAACGGTAACTACCGGCCGCGGCGGCGCGGCCACCGGCTCCGGCGCGGCCTCGGCGGCGGCGTCCGCCGTCCCGGCGGCGGCCTCGGCCTTGCGGCGGGCGTCCAGCCTGCGGATGCGCCACACCATGAACGCGGGGAAGAGGCCGAACAGCGGCCACTGGAACACGTAGCCGAGGTTCTGGAACGTGCCACCGGCCTCGGAGAACCGCTCCCACTGCCAGTAGGCCAGGCCGCAGCACACGACCAGCGACGCCAGGCAGACGGCCGCGATGGCCAGGCGCTGGGGGGTGATGAGGCCTCGCACGCCTCAAGAGTACTTCGTGCGTCGCACGAGGCTGGGGCTCCCCGCACGGGAGCCCGCACCTCGACGGCAAGGGCTCCTCGACCGCAGGAGCCCGCCCCGACTCGTCGGACCTAGGCCACGCCGTCCCGGCGTTGCCTCTGCAACCTGGCCACGCACCAGGCCGCCGCACTACCCCGACGCAGGTGCTGGAGCACCGTCATCGGGCCGAGGCGACGACCGAGGTCGGCGGGCGAGAGCCCGGCCGCCCGGTAGTCCAGAGCGCGCTGGTCCAACGGGCTGATGCCCGCGTCCCACCACTGCTCCGCCTCGGACAGGTCGCCGACCAGCTGCCAGTAGCTGGCGGCCGCGGCGAGCAGGGGCTCGGGCACCTCGGGCGCCCGCTTCCGCATCGCCGCCACGTACGCCGGATCCGCGGACTCGACCTTCACCAGGCCGCGGGGACCGCCATTCGCCCGCTGCACCGGGATCCCCGGCGCGGACGGCGGGGCTTCCGCGAGCCACGCGTCCTTGATCCGGTTCACCTCCTGCAGCTCGGCGTCGTCCGAGCGCTCAGCCGCCCACTGCCGCAACAGCTCGTCGACTCCGGAGTCCTCGACCATTCTGCCTCCTCATCGGTCGAAGATCAGCCAATGCGACGCACCGTATTAGCGGGTACCGACAACCGCTAGACCCTGGTTTGTCTAAAACCCTGTTACCAGGGCGTTATAGCCCTCATTCCACCCGTACGGTGCAACGTTCGGGGCGCATAGTCACCGATCGTGACCGCATTGAGCGGGAGTACGCGGGGTTACCGCGGGACCTCTAGGCGAACAGGCTGCGGACGAAGGTGATGATCGACTCGGCGCCGGACTGGAGCCACCCGAGCGCGGTCCTCACCGCCTCGGCGGACTCGTTCGGCTGGGTGATCAGGAGGAACAGCACCAGCGCGACCGCCGCCAGCGTCACCACCTTCTTGACGTTCACTGATCGGTCTCCGTCCGTGTCACTGGGCAGGGCGGCCGAGCGCCGCTCCGGTCGTGTCAACGGCCATGGTCCCTCATTCACCCGGATGATGACGATCGAACCCGCCGCCATCCCTCGACCGGTCGCACGAACACCACGCAACCACGCCTGGGTCGCCCGGAGAGTCACCCGAACGGACGATCAAGGGGACCGGTGGTCCCGCCGATCACCAAGGTACGGGCGCTCGCCCACCCCCCTGGCACGGACACCGAGGTTCTTCAGACACTGCCACCTCTGCACAGCCCATCACCTGATTGCGCCGACGCACGCACCGAGCGTGACAAAGGCCGCTCGCGGCTGCCACTCATTTCCGGTACCCCTTCAGGTGATTTCCCTTGCCTTTTTCCGGCCCGATCGGGTCCGCGCCCGCGGGTCCGTCACCCGATCACGCCGGACCGCCGGAGCCCGGCGATCTCGTCCTCGCCCAGCCCCAGCCCGGCCAGCACCTCGACCGTGTGCTCGCCGACGGCGGGCGGCGGACCGGGCGTGGCCGCGGGCGTCCGCCCGAACCGCGGCGCGGGCGCGGGCTGCGCCACCCCGTCCACCTCGACGAACGTCCCCCGCTCGGCGTTGTGCCCGTGCTTCGGCGCCTCACCGGGCGCCAGCACGGGCGCGAGGCACGCGTCGGTGCCCTCGGCGAGCGCGGCCCACTCGTCCCTGGTCCGGGTCGCCACCGCCGCGGCGATGCGGGCCCGCAGCTCCGGCCAGTTCGCCGGGTCGTGCCGCCCGGGCAGCCCGGCGTCGGCGAGCCCGAGCACGACCAGCAGCTCGGCGTAGAACTTCTCCTCCAGCGCCCCGATGCCGACGAACCGGCCGTCGGCCGCCTCGTACACGTCGTAGAACGGCGCGCCGCCGTCGAGCAGGTTCGTCCCGCGCGCGCCCGACCAGGCGCCCACCGACGACATCCCGTGCAGGAACGTGGTCAGCAGCGCCGCGCCGTCGACCATGGCCGCGTCCACCACCTGCCCCCGCCCGGACCGCTCCCGCTCGTACAGCGCGGCCAGCACGCCGAGCGCCAGCAGCAGCCCGCCACCGCCGAAGTCGCCGACGACGTTGAGCGGCACGGTCGGCGGCGCGCCCGCCCGGCCGATCGGCTCCAGCGCGCCCGCCACCGCGATGTAGTTGATGTCGTGCCCGGCGCGGTCGGCCAGCGGCCCGTCCTGGCCCCAGCCGGTCATCCGCCCGTAGACCAGGCGCGGGTTGCGGGCCAGGCACTGCGCCGGGCCGATGCCCAGCCGTTCGGTCACGCCCGGCCGGAAGCCCTCGACCAGCACGTCCGACTCCGCGACCAGGCGCAGCACCAGCTCGGCGCCCTCGGGTCGGCGCACGTCCACCCCGATCGAGCGCCGGCCGCGGCCGAGCAGGGGCACCTCCGTGCCGCCGCCGACGCGGTCCACCCGGACCACGGACGCACCGAGGTCGGCCAGCACCATGCAGCCGAACGGGGCGGGCGCAAGGCCCGCCAGCTCGACGACCTTCAACCCCTCCAGCGGCCCCGGCACTAGAGCGACCTCGCGATGATTTCCTTCATGATCTCGTTCGTCCCGCCGTAGATCTTCTGCACGCGCGCGTCCGCCCACGCGCGCGCGATCGGGTACTCGGCCATGTAGCCGTAGCCGCCGAACAGCTGCACGCACTCGTCCACGACCTGGCACAGCCGTTCGGTGGCCCACCACTTGGCCATCGCCGCGGTGGGCACGTCGAGGCGGCCCGCCAAGTGCTCCTGCACGCACTCGTCCACGAAAGCCCTGGTCACGCGGGCCTCGGTGGCGCACTCGGCGAGCTTGAACCGGGTGTTCTGGAACTTGATCAGCTCCCGTCCGAACGCCGTGCGGTCCTTGACGTAGGCGAGCGTGAGGTCGACCGCCGCCTCGATGCCCGCGACCGACGCCACCGCGATGATCAGCCGCTCCTGGGGCAGCTGCTGCATCAGCTGGATGAACCCCTGGCCCTCGCCGGTGCCGAGCAGGTTCGCCGCGGGCACGCGGACGTCGTCGAAGAACAGCTCGGCGGTGTCCTGGCCGTGCATCCCGATCTTGTCCAGCACCCGGCCGCGGCGGAAGCCCGACGCCTGCGCGGTCTCCACGACCAGCAGCGAGATGCCCGTCGCGCCCTGGCTGGGGTCGGTCTTGGCGACCACGACCACCAGGTCGGCCTGCGCGCCGTTGGTGATGAACGTCTTCGAGCCCGACAGCACGTACTCGTCACCGCGCCGCAGCGCCCGCGTCTTGATGTTCTGCAGGTCGGAGCCGCCGCCGGGCTCGGACATGGCGATCGCGCCGACGTACTCGCCGGAGGCCATCTTCGGCAGCCAGCGCAGCTTCTGCTCCTCGGTGCCGTAGGCGTTGAGGTAGTGGGCGACGATCCCGCTGTGCACGCTGTTGCCCCACGCGGTGTCGCCGCACCGGGCCTGCTCCTCCAGCAGCACGGCCTCGTGCGCGAACGTGCCGCCGCCACCGCCGTACTCCTCGGGGATGGACAGGCAGAGCAGGCCAACCTCGCCGGCCTGGCGCCAGAAGTCCCGGTCCACCTGCTTCTGCGCGGCCCAGCGCTCCTGGTTCGGGACCGCTTCCCTCTCGAAGAACGTGCGGGCCAGCTTGCGCAACTGGTCCAGGTCCTCGGTCATCCATGCGGAACGGCGAGTCGGCATGCCTCGACGGTCCCACCGGCCGGCCCGCGCCGCCATGACCGCAGCGCGCTGCGTGGGGGTTGATCGTGAGCGCAAAAGTCAGTGTTGGATGGCCGCTGCTCCGCAGACGGCGGGCGAGGTCGCCGGGAAGTCGACCGTTCGCGTCCTGATTCCCGACGATCGAAAAGCGTGATCGCCGGGAATGAGAACGCGAACGATCGACGCGACCTCGCGGGGGGTTGGCGGGACACTGGGGGTATGCGACTGCGGCGGCTCGGGCCCGAGGACTGGGCGACCTGGCGTGACATCCGGTTGACCGCGCTGAGCAGCGATCCCGGGGAGTTCGGCTCCACGTTGGCGCTGGAGCGGACGTTCGACGAGAAGCGGTGGCGCGAGCTGGTGACGCCCGGGCGCGGGGTGAAGGTCGTCGCCGAGGACCCGGAGCCGATCGGGCTCGTCGCCGGGGTGCCGCACGAAGTCGACCCGGACGTGTTGTACCTGTACTCCATGTGGGTCATGCCGGAGTTCCGGCGGCGCGGCGTCGGCGCGGCGTTGATCGCCGACGTGCTGGCGTGGGCGCGTGAGCACGGGTGGGCGCGGGTGCAGCTGCGCGTGTTCCAGGACAACGAGACCGCCCGGCGGCTGTACGCGCGGCTGGGGTTCGTCGGCGAGGGCGAGATCATGGACTACCCGCTCACGCCGGTGAGCTAATAAGTCACCTCGGGAGGTCATGGGCAACCGCCGGCGTGCTCCCTACCGTGGGGTGCATGAGCGAAGCCTTGATCTTCGACGCGGTGCGCACACCGCGTGGCCGGGGAAAGCGCGGTTCGCTGCACAGCGTCAAGCCGATCACCCTCGCCTCCGGGGTGCTCGCGGCGCTGGCGCGGCGCAACGACCTGGACACCTCCGCCGTGGACGACGTGGTGTTCGGCGTCGTGTCGCCGGTCGGCGAGCAGGGCGCGGACATCGCCCGCACGGCGGTGCTGGCGGCCGGGTGGGACCTGCGGCCCGCCGGCGTGCAGCTCAACCGGTTCTGCGCGTCGGGCCTGGAGTCGGTGAACCTGGCCGCGGCCAAGGTCGCGTCCGGGTTCGAGGACCTGGTGGTGGCGGGCGGCGTCGAGTCGATGTCGCGGGTGCCGATGGGCTCGGACGGCGGCGCGTGGATGGCCGACCCGGAGACCAACATGGCGACCAACTTCGTGCCGCAGGGCGTGAGCGCGGACCTCATCGCCACGCTGGAGGGCTTCACCCGCGAGGACGTGGACGCCTTCGCGCTGCGCTCGCAGCAGCGGGCCACGCTGGCGCGCGACAAGGGCTACTTCGACCGGTCGCTGGTGGCCGTGGTCGACCAGAACGGCTCGGTCGTGCTCGACCACGACGAGGCGATCCGCCCGGAGACCACGCTGGACGGGCTCGGCAAGCTCAAGCCGAGCTTCGCGTTCCACGGCGACCTGGGCTTCGACGCCGTCGCCATCGACCGCTACCCGACCGTGGAGCGCATCGACCACGTCCACACGCCGGGCAACTCGTCGCAGATCGTGGACGGCGCGGCGGCGATGCTGATCGGCAACGCCCGCACCGGGCAGGAGCTGGGCCTCACGCCCCGCGCGCGGATCATCGCGACGGCGGTCGTCGGCTCCGAGCCCACGATCATGCTGACCGGCCCGGCGCCGGCCGCGCGCAAGGCGCTGGACAAGGCCAGGCTGACCGTCGAGGACATCGACCTGTTCGAGATCAACGAGGCGTTCTCGTCGGTGGTGCTGAAGTTCCAGCGGGAGCTGGACCTGCCCGACGACAAGGTCAACGTCAACGGCGGCGCGATCGCCATGGGCCACCCGCTCGGCGCGACCGGCTGCATGATCCTCGGCACCCTGCTCGACGAGCTGGAGCGCCGGGACCTGCGACGGGGTCTGGCCACGCTGTGCGTGGGCGGCGGCATGGGCATCGCGACGATCATCGAGAGGGTCTGATGGCTATCCACTTCGAGCGGGACGACGAGGGCGTCGTCACCCTCACGATGGACATGTCCGGCTCGGCGAACGTGATGAACGCCGAGTACCACAAGGACATGGGCGACGCGGTCGCGCGGCTGGAGGCGGAGCGCGACGACATCACCGGCGTGGTGCTGACGTCGGCCAAGAAGACGTTCTTCGCCGGTGGCGACCTGAACGTGCTGATCCGGATCACGCCCGAGAACGCGGCCGAGGCGCTCGGGTTCCTGGAGGAGATCAAGGGCCAGCTGCGGCGGTTGGAGCTGCTGGGCAAGCCGGTCGTCGCGGCGATCAACGGCAGCGCGCTGGGCGGCGGCCTGGAGATCGCGCTGGCGTGCCACCACCGGGTGGTCCTGGACGACGACAAGATCAAGCTCGGACTGCCCGAGGCGACCCTGGGCCTGCTGCCCGGCGGTGGCGGCGTGACCCGGATGGTGCGGCTGCTGGGCGTGCAGCCGGCGTTGCCGCTGCTGATGGAGGGCAAGCAGCTGCGGCCGGCGCGGGCGTTGCAGGCCGGGATCGTGCACGAGCTGGCGTCCTCGCCCGAGGAGCTGATCGCCAAGGCGCGGGCGTGGATCAAGGAGAACCCGGCGCCGCAGCAGCCGTGGGACCGGCCGGGGTACACCGTGCCGGACGTGCGGGTCGGCGACCCGAACCTGTACGGGCTGCTGGCCGCCGCGCCCGCCGTGCTGCGGAAGAAGACGCACGGCGTGTACCCGGCGCCGGAGAAGGTCCTGGCCGCCGCGGTCGAGGGCGCGCTGGTGGACTTCGACACGGCGCTCAAGGTCGAGGCCCGGTACTTCGTGGAGCTGGCCGCGGGTCAGGTCTCCAAGAACATGATCAACACGTTCTGGTTCCAGCTCAACGAGATCAACGCGGGCGGGTCGCGGCCGGCCGGGGTCGAGCGGTCGAAGGTGGCCAAGGTCGGCGTGCTCGGCGCGGGCATGATGGGCGCGGGCATCGCCGAGGTCACGGCCAAGGCCGGGATCGAGGTCGTGCTGAAGGACGTGACGCTGGAGGCGGCGCGGCGCGGCGCCGGTGACACGCCGGGCATCACGCCGACCGACTCCGACGCCGACCTGGCGGGCTGCGACCTCGTGATCGAGGCGGTGTTCGAGAACCGCGAGCTGAAGAACAAGGTGCTGCCGGCGGCGGAGGCCTCCGCGCTGCCCGACGCGGTGATCGCGTCGAACACCTCCACGTTGCCGATCACCGGGTTGGCGTCGGCGGTGGGCGATCCGTCGCGGTTCATCGGGCTGCACTTCTTCTCGCCGGTGCCGAAGATGCGGCTGGTGGAGATCATCCGCGGGGAGAAGACGTCGGACGAGACGTTGGCGCGGGCGTTCGACTACGTGCTGCGGATCGGGAAGACGCCGATCGTGGTGAACGACAGCCGGGGCTTCTACACGTCGCGGACGTTCGGCACGTACGTCACCGAGGCGGTGTCGATGGTGGCGGAGGGCGTGTCGCCGGCGCTGATCGAGAACGTGGCTCGCCGCGCGGGCATGGCGGTGGGTCCGCTGGCGGTGTCCGACGAGGTCACGTTGACGTTGCAGCTGAAGATCCGCGACCAGACGTTGGCCGACGACCCGGCGGTGGCGGGCGCCCTGGGCGATCACCCGGCGTTCCGCGTGCTGGAGGAGCTGGTCGCGGAGGGGCGCACGGGCAAGTCCGGCGGTGCGGGGTTCTACGAGTACCCCGAGGGCGGGAAGAAGTTCCTGTGGCCGGGCCTGGCGCGGTACGCGCGGGCCGACGCGGGCGTGACGGAGCAGGACGTCGAGGACCGGTTGCTGTTCATCCAGTCGTTGGAGACGGTGCGGTGCCTGGACGAGGGCGTGCTGACGTCGGTCGGTGACGCGAACGTGGGCAGCGTGTTCGGGTTCGGCTTCGCGCCGTGGAGCGGCGGCACCCTCCAGTTCGTCAACTCCTACGGGTTGACGGAGTTCGTGGAGCGCGCGGACTACCTGGCCGACACCTACGGCGAGCGCTTCCGCCCACCGGCCTCGCTGCGCGACCGCGCCACCCGCGGCGAGAAGTTCTGACCGGGAACAGGCCCCTGGGCAACGATCCCAGGGGCCTGTCGCCGCGGGTCAGGCGGTGGCGCGGCCCCGTTCGGGGAACGCCGTGGCCACCTCGGCGCGTTGGGTCACGCCGTTGACGGTGACGGCGACGGTCACCTGGCCGGGGCGCAGCGCGGTCAGGGCGCCGGTGTCGGGGTCGAGCCACGCGACGTGCCACGGGCGCAGGCCGGAGGCCTGGCCGAGGTGCAGGTTCGGTGAGCCGGACCAGTCCGCCGTCACCGGGTAGGCGACCGGGACTCGGCGGGAACCCTGGGTGATCGACGCGCTCACCTCGGTCGGGCTGCCGATGCGGGTGGTGGGCTCGGCGGTCAGGGTCAGGCCGTCCACGTGCGGGCGGATCTCGGCGGCCAGCCAGGTGTCGCCGCGCCGCGGGTCGACGCCCAGCATGGTCCAGCCGGTGAAGCCGCCCCGGCCCGCCTCGCCCGCGGGCGCCTTGCCCGAGTTGCCGTTGACCAGGTACGGCACGCCGTCCACCCGCGAGGCGTGGAACAGCCCCACGTGCGCCCCGATGAACGCCGCGCCCTTCCCGGTGTCACGCCGGAACGCCGCCAGCCAGTCCTCGACCACGTCGGCCTCCATCCGGTCGGACAGCTGGCTGCCCTTGGTCGGCGTCGGGTCGCGCGGCGGGTGGTGCTCCATCACCACGACGGAGTCCACCGAACCGTGGTCGCGCAACGCGTCGCGCAGCATCACGGCCTGGTCGAACCCACCGCCGCGCACCGTCCCGGTCGACGAGTCCAGCAGCACGAACCGCGTGCCCTTGTGGTCGAACACCCGGCTGGTCGACCCGAACTCGCGCCGGAAGTTGTCGATCGTGCCCGGACCCATGATCTCGTGGTTGCCCGGCACGTAGTACCAGGGCAGCTCGTCGCCCAGCTCCTCGGTCAGCACCCGACGCGCCAACGTCAGGTCCGCGGGCGACGCCTCGTCCACGAAGTCGCCGTTGACCACCACGAAGTCCGGCCGCTGCGCCTTGATCTCCCGCAACGTCCGCCGCGCCGCGCGCACCAGCTCGCTGTCCGGGTTGCGCGCCACGAACTGCGCGTCCGACATCACCGCGAACCGCCACGGCCGGTCGGCCACCGTGCCGTCCTGCACCACGAACCGGTCGGCCGGCTCGTCCACCACCGGCAGGTCCACCGCGGGCGGCACCTTGGCCACGATGTCGTCCACGAGCACCTCGCCGGTGTACTGCCGGTCCGCCTTGGTCTCGATCGTGTAGAACCTGTTCACCCGCAACGGGAACGCGAGCCCCGACGGCACCGGCACCTCAAGGTGGCGCCACCCCGTCCAGGTGATGTACGGCCCGTAGAGCGACCGGCTGAGCCCCGAGGAGTCGGTGACGGTGAACGCCGTCCACTCACCGCGACCGTGCCCGTAGACCCACGCGCCCAACGCCAGCGGCTGCCCCGGCACCTCGATCGGCTTCGGCGGGATCGCGTAGGCCGTCCGCGTGCCGGTGGACTTCGAGAAGTCGTACGTCATCCGCAGCCCGGCCCCGGTGCGCCCCTCGGCCACCGGCGCGACCGAGCCGGAGCCCCGCGCCGACCCGAACGTCCACGCCGCGCCGTCGTCGAAACCGGCGATCAGCCGCTCCTCCAGCCCCACGGTCACGGGCACGCGCACCACGTGCGACCCGACCCGCGCGACGACCGTCGTGGCACCCGGCTTCAGCGCGGTGACCCGCAGCGAGCCGTCGGCGCCCGGCGCGACGCCGATCACCGAGCGGTCGTAGTCCAGCGACACGTCCGCGGGCTCGACCGGCGCGGTGAACCCGTCGCCGTCCCGCCCGACCACGCCGAACCCGCTCGTCCCACCCACCTCGGGCAGGCTCAGCCGGCTCGTGGTCGCCGACAGCCCGGCCAACGCGCCCAGCACGGTCAGCTCCACCTCGCCGGTCACGCCGCCGCGTTGCGCCACGGCCGTCGTCGTGCCGGGCCGGCGCGCGTGGAACACGCCGTCGTCGTCCACCCGTCCCACGTCGGCGCGCGCCGTCCGCCACCGGTGCTCGTCGTCCCGCGCCGGGCCGTACGTCTCGTCGTGCCCGTCGGCCACCAGCCGCCGGGTCAGGCCGGGGAACACGCGCTCCGGGTGACCGCCCGGCACGGTGTCCGACCCCGGCGCGGCCCGCGGGTCGATCGCCGTGCGCACCCAGAAGCCCGTGAGCTGCCCGCTGCCGGTCGGCGCGTAGAGCGCGAGCCCGTTCGGCACGGGCCGCTCGCCGCCGTCGGACGGCGTGTTCTCCACCGTCACGGTCTCCGCACCGGGCGTGCGTGCCACCAGGGTGGACGAGCCGCCGCCGTCGAGGTTGAGCGCGTTGTGCGCGCCCATCTCCTTCAGGATCGCGGCCACGTCCTGGAGGTTCAACCCGAGCAGGTAGGCGCCCTGGCGGCCGTCCACGGTGAGCAGGAACATCTTCTTGCCGTCCGCCGAGAAGCCGACCGCCGTGCGCGGGTGCAGCGGATCGGTGGGCGCGACGACCTCGCCGTCCTCGAGCAGCAACTGGTTCCCGCCGATCGCGGCGCGCAACGCGCTGCCGTCGTCGGCCTTCGTCGTGTGCTCGACGGCGACCCGCTCCCCCACGGCCAGCCTCGCGAGCGCGTCGGCGCCCGCCTCCCGGCCGACGAGCACCTGGCCGTCGGCGGGCACGGGGTCGTCACCCGCCCGGTCGCGCCGTTCGGCGACCACGCCCGCGCGCACCACGACCTCGGTCACGCGGGTGGCGCCCTGCACGGCCCGCGCCCGGCTGTAGGAACCCCAGATCGGGTCGAACAGCCCCACGCCGCCGGGCTCGACGGCGGCGCTGTTGAGCTGGTCCAGCCCGATGGACGTGCCGTCCGCGCGGGTGATCTTCCCGTCGAAGAACACCTCCATCACCCGGCCGACGCCCGCGGCGTCGAAGCCGACCGCGCGGCGGTGCCCGGCGACGGGCGACTTGACCGTGCGGCCGTCCTGGACGCCGACGCCGCGCGGCGCGTTGGAGTTGTTGATGTCGAAGAAGTCGCCGTTGACGGCGGCGACCGCGCGGGTCCGGTTCGCCTGCGCGGACAGCGGTTCGGCGGCGGCGACCTGCCCGGGGTGCAGGTAGTCGACCTTCGTCCCGGCGGTGAGGTCGACGGTGAGCGCGTCGCCGCGGATCCACCCGCCCGCGCCGCCCGGCTCGTACCAGTCGAACGAGCTCAGCGACACGCCCGGCGCGACCGGCCGGGTGGTGCTGGCGGTCTCGATGCGGCGGGCGGGGTCGACCGCGGGCGCGACGGCGACGCCCGGCAGGTCGACGACGGACGGCGAGGGAGGAGCGGTCGGCGGGTCGGCGTGGGCCGCGGGCGTGGCCGCCGCCAGTGCGAGGACCAGCGACGCGGCCAGGGCGGCGGAGCGAGGGCGAGGGAACACGGGCACTCCCGCAGGGATGGGTGAGGAACTTACGCGATGTAAGTTCACCGTGTTGACGATTCGCCGGACACGGCCGTTCGGCCGCAGTTGACGACCCGATCGGCCGTCCGGCGACGTCAGCCAACCCCACCACCCCGGTAGGTTCCAGGACTGGCGCCCGTCCACCTCTTGAACGCCCGGTGAAATGCGCTCGCCTCGGAGAAACCCAGCCGCAGCGCCAGTTCCTCCACCGACTCGCCGCCGCGCACCAGGCTCGCGACGGCCTGGTCGCGCAGCAGCTGCTCGCGCACCTCGCGGAACGACGTGCCCTCGGCCGCCAGCTTCCGCCGCAACGTCGGCGCGCTCACGCCCAGCCGCGCGGCCACGTTCTCCAGCCCCACCACGCCGCCGCCGAGCATCCGCCGCACCTGGCTGGACGCGTCCGCGCCGTAATCGCGCCGGGACAGCAACTCGGCGGGTGAATTCCGCAGAAACCGCCTTAATGCGGCTTCGTCCTGCACGACCGGCATCCGCAGAAACCGCGCGTCGAAAGTCAACGTGGTGGCGGGTGCGGAAAACCGCAGCGGAGCACCGAAGATCAGGTGGTATTCCGCGCCGTGCGGCGGTTCCGGATAGTCGAGATCGACCCCGCGCAACGGGATCCGCCGGCCGATCAGCCACGACGAGAACCGGTGCCACAGCACCAGCAGCGACTCGACCAGGAACCGGTCCGGGTCGTCCACGCCCTCCGTGGACAGGGTGAACGCGGCGACGCCGTCGTGCTCCCCCAACGCCATCGCCGGCCGCACGTCGAACAGCTCGTAGAACGCCAGACCGCGCCGCAGGGCGTCCTCCAGTGACGCGCAGTGCACGGCGAGCAGGCACATCGTCGGGAACGTGCCGCGCTTGCTCGGTCGCGGCCCGAGGCCCATGAACTCGTCGTCCAGCGCGTCCCACAAGGCCTGGATGAGCTTGGTGTACTGGGCCGGGGTGACGCGCGCGCGCTCATCGGAGAGCAGGGCCTCGCCGATGCCCGCGGTCGCCAGCAGCCGCGCGACGTCGTGACCACGCCGCACGGCGCCGCGCAGCGCGGCGTTGACGTAGTGGATGGCGATGGTCCTGGTGAGCATCACTCACAGTGTGCATCACGGTGGTCCGCAGGCCGTGTGCGGCGGCGCGGAACGGGGAGAGAGAGCGCCGCGCCGCCGCCAACGGTGGCCCACCCCAGTGAGCCGGCTCCTCGTCGATGGGGCATCCGCCCGCCCACCAACGAGGGACGTTGTGGTGCTACCACTGTATGTGGTCTAGACCAGATACGTCAATACTGCGAAAAGGCTATAAGTGGCCCAGACCACCCCGTATTTGTTTCGCCTATGTGTCAGCCCTGTTCCAACGGCGCTACCGCGAAACCGGCGGAAAACCTCTTGCACCAGATCACGACGCTGCGCACCGCGGTCAGGTCGGTGCCGGCGGGCACCTGGTAGACCTGGTTGCCCCGATTCGCCTTCAGTTCACCGAGGTTCGTGAAACCGGAGCCGAATGCCGCTTCGGGCGAGTCGGATGCCTTGTCCGAGAGGTACACGTACAGGTCCGGCCCGTCGCTGGTGTCCAATGCCTCGAACTGCACCGCGTGGCCGCCGTCGGGCAACCGGACCAGCGTCGCGCTGCCGGTCGTCGCGTGCTCCAGCGAGCGGAACGGTCCGGAGGCCAGCGCGACCGGGCCCGCGGGCGGTGCGGGCGTCGTGGTCACCGGAGCCGTCGTCGTCGCGGGAGCCGTCGTCGTCGACCCGACCGTCGTCGTGGCCGGCAGCAGCAACGCCTCGTCGGCCGTCCGGTCGGTGACCAGCCGCCACGGCTGGAACAGGGCCAGCCCCACCACCAGGGCGACCGCCAGCACGCCGGCCACCCCGATCACCACTACCCGCTTGGACATCTCACGCCTTCCGAAGTCGACCCGTCTACCGGACAACTCTGGCGAACCGGACGCCGGTCTGCGGGCAAAACCCGATTACGAAGTTCTGACGTCTGCCGTCCGGCGTTGTTAGGGTCGCCGGGTGGGTGAACGGGCCGGGTTGGCGATCGTGTGCGCGCTCATGGTGGGCTGCGCCGCGTTCGGCCCGTTCCCGCACCCGGTCCCGCTGCTGTTCCTGATCGCCGCGGTCGGGGCCGCCAACGCCGCGTTCCCGTTGATGCGCACGTTCGGGTCCGCGCTGCTCGGCGGGGTCGCGGCGGCGAGCATCGGCCTGGCCTCCGTGCCGTACGTGACCTGCTCCTCGGAGAAGTTCACGGACGTGTTCACCTGCACGGGTGACTCACCGACCTGGCACATGACCGGCGCGGTGCTCGTGGCGGGGCTGGCCGGCGCGGGCCTCGTGCTGGCCCGCGTGCTCGGCACGGCGGTGCTGGAACGCAGGCTCTCGGCCGGGCCGAACCGGGGTGAGCGCCGGTGAGCGTGACGTGGCGGCAGGTCGCGGCTTGGCGCACCCGCAGGCACCACCTCGACGCCCGACGACCGGCCGACGAGGCCGCGGCGGTGGTCTCGCGGCTGTGCGGGCTGCACGCCCAGCTCATGTCCTCGGCCGAGGCGACGTTGCGCGCACGCGTCGACGGGCTCGCGGACGACGCCGTCGAACGGGCGCTGTGGACCGACCGCGCGCTGGTCAAGACGTGGTCGATGCGCGGCACGCTGCACCTGCTGCCCGCCGCCGAGTACCCGCTGTGGCAGGCCGGGTTCGCCACCTACCGGCACTACCTGAAGCCGGTGTGGCTGCGGAACTTCCACATCACCGCCGAGGAGCTGACCACGCTGGTCGACGCGGTCGGCGAGGTGCTGGCCGACCGCGTGCTGACCCGCGCCGAGCTGGCCGACGAGGTCGCCGCGCGCACGTCCGCGCACATCGGCGAGAAGCTGCGGGAGAGCTGGGGCGCGTACCTCAAGCCCGCGTCGTTCCAGGGCAGGCTGGTGTTCGGGCCCGGCGAGGGCCAGTTCGTCCGGTTCACCGCCCCGCGCACCTGGCTCGGGGTCGACCTGGCGGCGCGGGAGGGCGCGGTCGAGGACATCGCGCTGCGGTTCCTGGCCCAGCAGGGGCCCGCGACCAGGGAGGACTTCGCGCGCTGGTGGGGTGTCACGCCGGCCGACGGCGGGCGGGTGTTCAAGGCGCTCGGCGACCGGATCGAGCCCGTCGACGTCGAGGGCGCGGCCTTTTGGGCACGGGCGGAGGACGTCGAGAGCTTGCGCGAGGCGGAGCCGGTGCGGACGGTGCGGCTGCTGCCGGCGTTCGACCAGTACGTCGTCGCGGCGACACGCCACGCCACGCACCTTCTCGATGGTGGGACCCCCGAAAAGGTGTACCGACCGCAGGGATGGCTGTCACCGGTACTCATGGTGGACGGGATGCTGGCCGGCGTGTGGTCGCAGGAGCGCAAGGGCGGCCGGGTGGCCGTCACCCTCGAGCCGTTCCGCTCGTTGTCCGCTGCGGCGCGGAAAGCCGTGCTCAACGAGGTGGACCGGATGACCGGGCCGACCGAGGTGCACTGGGTCGGGTGAGGTCGGTCCGGCGGGCGGTACTGTTCAGCCGCTCACCGTTGCGCCACAAGTGCGTTCTGTTAGGAGGCTTGCTGTGCGGGTGCTGTGGGCCACGTGCGGCTTGGCCGTGGCGGCGTCGGCGCTGACCGGTGTCCTCATCGGGGTGTACCTCGACGGGGTGAACGACGATCAGCAGGCCGACACCCCCGCCTCGACGTGGATCACCGGTCGGCCGTCGACCAGCAGCGTCACCACGCCACCGAGCTCCGTCACCACGGACGCCATCTCGGCGGCGCCGAGTTCGACCACCGCGGTCCGGACCACCACGACGACGCCGCCACCGGCCGCGCCGCCGCCACCGCCGGACACCTCGACCGAGGCTCCGACGACGACCACCACGACCACCACGGTGAAGAACACCGAGTGGCCGTGCAGCCCGCTCAACCCGCTGCCGCCGCCGCACTGCCGGGACTGAGCGCGCGGGGGTCAGTCCTCACGTCGCCGAAACGCCCACGTCGCCCCACCGCAACGTGGGCCGTCCAGCCTGGTCGCATGGACACCACACCGAAGACCTGGCGACTGCGCGTCGAGCTGGACGACAGCCCGGGCGCCCTGGCCCGGGTGACCGTCCGGCTGGCGCACCAGGACTGCAACGTGCTGGCGCTGTCCGTGATCCCGGTGCCCGGCGGCGTGCTGGACGAGCTCGTGGTCCAGGCCGCGCCGGGCCTGCTGCCCGCGGACCTGGTGGACGCGGTGCGCGCCGAGGGCGGCCGGTGCGTCGGCATCACGGCCGCCGACCTGCGCGACCTGGTCGACGCGCCGACGGCCGCGCTGCGCGCCGCCGCCCTCGGGCTGCACGACCCCAACGCCATCGGTGAGGCCCTGCGCATCGTCATGGGCGCCGACTCGGTGGTCATCACCCCCGCCGACCCCGAGGCCACCTCCCCCACCCGACCCGACCACGACCGCGAGGTCGCGTCGGGCGTTCGCGCCTCACTTTCCGGCAATCACGTTTTTCGATTGCCGGAAAGTCAGGCGCGAACGCCCGACTTCGAGGCGACCTCGCCCGCCGTCTGCGGAGCAGCGGCAATCAAACGAGGCTGGGCGCCGTTCACGCAGGTCGAGCTGGCCCGCGGGCAGGCGTTGATCGACCTGCTGTCCGCCGCCGGCGCGGCCACGCCCCAGCCGACCGCGCTGCTGACCGACGACGGCATGGCGCTCGTGCTGCGGCCCGGTCGCGCGGGCGACGAGGAGGCGGTCGCCGAGCTGCACTCCCGCTGCTCGATGGGCACCCTGTTCCAGCGCTACCACTCGGGCATGCGGACCGTGCCGAGGCGGTGGCTGCACCGGCTGCTCAGCCCGCCGCGCGGCAGCACGGTGGTGGCGCAGTGCGCGGACCGGGTGGTCGCCATGGGCCAGCTCATCCCGATGCCCACGCCCGCCAGCGCCGAGGTGTCGTTGCTGGTCGAGGACGGGTGGCAGGGGCGCGGTGTGGGCACCGCGCTGCTCGGTTCGCTGGCCGGCGCGGCGCGGGCGGCCGGGCACCGGGAGCTGGTCGGCTGGTGCCTGCCCGCCGAGACGGGACTGGTCCGCACGGCGGCGCGCGCCGGGCTGCCGACCTCGGTGCGCCGCGAGGACGGGTTGCTGCGGGTGTCGATCGCCACCGACGGGCCGCGCGTCACCGGTCCGGGTCGTCTTGAGAGCGCTTCCCGGCAGGTCGCCTCCGGCTAAGCTGGGATTCGTAGGGCGATCGTCGAGGAGTGGTGCTCGTGTCGGTTCAATCGCACTCAGGCGCGCGGCCCACGTTGGAGGACGTGGCGGCCAAGGCCGGCGTCTCCCGTGCGACGGCGTCGCGGGTGCTCAACGCGTCGCCCAGGGTGAGCCCGGAGGCGCACGAGGCGGTCACGGCGGCGGTGATGGAGTTGGGCTACCAGCCGAACCAGGCCGCGCGGGCGCTCGTGACCAGGCGTTCCGGCGCGGTGGCGGTGGTGTTCTCCGAGCCCGAGCCGAAGATCTTCGACGACCCCCACTTCGCGTGGCTGATCCGCTCGGCGGCGCGGTCGCTGGCCGACGCGGACGTGCAGATGGTGCTCATGCTCGTGCACTCGCCGCAGGACCAGGCCCGCGCGGAGCGGTTCCTGGCGGGCGGGCACGTGGACGGCGCGTTGTTGTTCGTGCCGCACAAGGGCGACCAGCTGCCGGCGGTGGCGCGCAAGCTGCCGCTGCCGGTGGTGTACGCGGGTCGGCCGTGGGGCTCGCTGCGCGGGCTGCACACCGTCGACCACGACAACGAGGGCGGTGGCCTGCTCGCCACCGAGCACCTGATCTCGTTGGGGCGCAAGAAGATCGTCTCGGTGACGGGGCCGTTGGACGAGCACTCGGCGATGGACCGGCTGGCCGGGTGGCGCACGGCGGTCGGCGCGGACGACGAGACCACGGCGTTGATGACGGCGGACGGCGGCTTCTCCCGCGAGGGCGGCAAGAAGGCGATGGAGTCGCTGCTGGCCCGGGTCCCGGACCTGGACGCGGTGTTCGTGGCGTCGGACCACATGGCGGCGGGCGTGCTGGACGCGTTGCGCGAGGCGGGCAAGCGGGTGCCGCAGGACGTGGCCGTCGTGGGGTTCGACGACCACCCGATGATCGCGCCGCACACCACCCCGTCGTTGACCAGCGTGCGGCAGGACACCAGCGCGCAGGTCCGCCACATGGTGACCCACCTGCTGCGGCTGCTGCGCGGCGAGACGATCCGCGCGCGGCGCGAGGTCCTGCCCACGACCCTGGTCCGCCGCGAGTCCGCGTAGTTCGCGAGGTTCGGCCCAAGTCGCGCGGTGCGCGTGATCTGCGGCATAAGAGCCGGGCGGGGGCCGCCGCGGCGACATGCGGCCCCCGACCGACAGGTCACGGCAGGTCGTGCCCGGCGGCCGGGACGGCGTTGGCGCCGATCACCCCGGCCAGCGTCCTACCGCTCCGCTTCACCGTGCGCACCTGCGTGTCGTAGTCCACGTGCACGATGCCGAACCGCTGGCTGTAACCCTCCGCCCACTCGAAGTTGTCCAGCAGCGACCACGCGAAGTACCCGCGCACGTCGACGCCCGCCTCGATGGCCCGGTGCACCGCGCGCAGGTGGTCGACCAGGTACCGGGTCCGCTGCTCGTCCACCACCTCGCCGTCCTCGACCACGTCCGGGAACGCCGAGCCGTTCTCCGTGACGACCAGCGGCAGGCCGACGTCGCGCTGGAGGCGTTCCAGCAGCTCGGTGAGGCCGCTCGCGTCGACCTCCCAGCCCATCCCGGTCAGCTCGCCGCGCGGCGGCAGCAGCTCCACGCCCCGCAGGCCCGGGAACGGCCCCTCGGTCACCACGAGCGGGTCGGCCGCGGCGGCGACGCGGGTCGGGCTGTAGTAGTTCACGCCCATCCAGTCGATCGGCGAGGCGATCACGTCCAGGTCCCCGTCGCGCACCACGGCGGTCCAGTCGCCCAGCCACGCGGTGTCCTCGACGACGTCCCGGGGGTAGCCCCGGCCGCCCAGCGGGTCGAGGAACAGGCGGTTCTGCAGGCCGTCGACCTTGCGCGCCGCGTCCAGCTGCGAGTCGTCGTCGACGGCCAGCGCGCAGAAGTTCAGCACGATGGAGAGCTCGTGGTCGTCCGGCGCCTGGTCCCGCATCACCTGCACGGCCAGGCCGTGCCCGAGCAGGAGGTGGTGCGCGGCCTCCAGCGACGCCTTCGGGTCGACCACGCCGGGCGCGTGGACGCCGTTGGCGTAGCCGAGGAACGCCGAGCACCACGGCTCGTTCAGCGTGGTCCACTGCCGCACCCGGTCGCCCAGGTGCTCGTGCGCCAGCGCCGCGTACTCGGCGAACCGGTAGGCGGTGTCACGGTTGCGCCACCCGCCGTCCTCCTCCAACGCCTGCGGCAGGTCCCAGTGGTACAGCGTGACCACCGGCTCGATCCCGCGCCCCATCAGCTCGTCGACCAGCCGGTCGTAGAACGCCAGTCCCCTCGGCTCGACGCGGCCCGCGCCGACCGGCTGGATGCGCGGCCACGCCAGCGAGAACCGGTACGAGCCCAGGCCCAGCTCCGACATCAGCTCCACGTCGGACGGGTAGCGGTGGTAGTGGTCGCACGCCGGTTCGCCGGTGTGGCCGCCGAACACCGCGCCCGGCTTGGCCGCGAACGCGTCCCAGATGGAAGGACCACGACCGTCCACCGTCGTCGCACCCTCGATCTGGAAGGACGCCGTCGCCGCGCCCCACCGGAAGTCCGGTGGGAAGCGCAGCACGTCCCGCCGGACCCCGGTGTCCGGGTCCGTTGTCGTCATCTCCGAGTTCACCCCTTCACAGCGCCCTGCATGATCCCGCCGACGATCTGCCGCGCCAGCAGGATGAAGATCCCCACCACCGGCAGCACCGCGAGCGACGCGCCGGACAGCATGAGCGAGTAGTCCGTGTAGTAACCGCTTGCCAGCGTCGACAATGCCACCTGGACCGTGGGGCTGTCGTTGGGATCCAGCACGATCAGCGGCCAGAAGAAGTCGTTCCACGCGGTCATGAACGTGAACATGCCCATCACGGCCGCCTGCGGCCGCACGGCCGGGAACGCCACGTGCCAGAACGTCTTCAGCACCGAGCACCCGTCCACCCGCGCCGCCTCGATCAGCTCGTACGGCACGGACTCCTCGCACGCCTGCCGCATCCAGAACACCGAGAACGCGCCGATCAGCGCGGGCACGACCACCGCCTGCAGCGTGCCGTACCAGTCGAGGTCCGACATCAGCATGTAGAGCGGGATGACGCCCAGCTGCGTCGGCACCATCGACGTGCCGACCACGATCAGGAACAGCGAGTTGCCGCCCCGGAACCGCAAGCGGGCGAACGCGAACCCGGCCAGCGTGCCCAGCACGACGTTGCTGATCGCCACCGTGCCCGCCACGACCATCGAGTTCTGCATGGCGAGCCAGAAGTCGACGGTGTCGAACACCCTGGTCAGGTTGTCGATCAGGTTGCCGCCCGGCACCAAGGACGGCACCGCGTCGCCCAGCGCCGAGTTGTCCTTGCTGGCGATGAGGAACGAGTAGTACAGCGGGAACACCGACGCGAGCAGGACCACCACCAGCAACGCGTACGCGATCGGCCCCGAGCGGGTGAGTCGCTTCGTGGTCACCGGCCTCACCCCTTCGACGCGATGCGCCGCGCCACCGTGAAGTTGACGACCGCGACCACCAGGATCACCAGGAACAGCACCCACGCGATGGCCGAGGAGTAGCCCGCGTCGAACAACCGGAAGCCCTTCTCGTACAGGTACATCACCAAGGTCTGGAACTGCCGGTCGTCGCCGCCGGTGCCGGTGGCCGTGCCGCCCGGGTCGAACAGCTGCGGCTCCACGAACAGCTGCATGCCGCCGATGGTCGACACGATGACGGTGAACAGGATCGTGGGCCGGATGCTCGGCACGGTGATCGACCAGAACACCCTCCAGCGGGACGCGCCGTCCAGCATCGCGGACTCGTACATGTCCTTGGGCACCGACTGCATCGCGGCCAGGTAGATCAGCGCGTTGTAGCCGGTCCAGCGCCACACCACCATCGAGCTGATCGCCAGGTGCGAGGCCCACGTCTGCGCGCGCCAGTCCACCGGGTCGATCCCGACGAAGCCGAGCAGGGCGTTGACGATGCCGAAGTCGCGGCCGAACAGCTGCGCGAACACCAGCGCCACCGCCGCCACCGAGATCACGTTCGGCAGCAGCACGCCCGCGCGCCAGAACGCCCGCCCGCGCAGGCCCCGGTCCAGCAGGGCGGCCAGGCCGAGCGCGGCGAACAGCTGCGGGATCGTGGAGAGCAGGAACAGGCTGACCGTGTTGCCCAGCGCGTTCCAGAAGTTCTTGTCCGACAGCAGTTCGGTGTAGTTGGCCAGGCCGGTGAAGCCCTGGTCGCCGTCGATGAGCTGCCACTCGTGCAGCGACACCCACGCGGTGTACAGCAGCGGGTAGAGGCCGAAGATGCCGAACACCACGAAGAACGGCGCGATGATGACGTACGGCGTGTACTTCGCGTCGAGCCGGCCCAGCTTGTCCCGCCACGACAGGCGTTGCGCCGACGGCGGGACGGGACCGGAGCCCCGCCCCGCCGTCGCCCGTTCCGGTGCGACCGTCACTTGGCGGCGTCCCGCGCTTCCTGGACGGCCTGGTCGAAAGCGTCCGAAGTGGACTGCTTGCCGGTCTCCACGCGAGAGAGGGCGTTGCCGAAGACCGGGGTCACCTTGGAGTCCTTGGTGCCGCGGTAGGTGGGCTTGAGGCTCTCGGCGGAGTTGCCGAAGATCTGGCCGACGGGCGCGGAGTTGAAGTACTCGTTGGTCGTCGCGGTGACCTCGGGGTCCTTGTACGCGGCGGGCTCGCTGGGCAGGTTGCCGGTCTCCTTGAAGATCCGCTTCTGCTGCTCCGGCGCGGTCAGCCACTTGGCCAGCTCGTAGGCTTCCTCGGGGTGCTTGGTCTGCTTGGGCACGGCCAGGAACGAGCCGCCCCAGTTGCCGCCGCCACCGGGCGCCGCGGCCACGTCCCACTTGCCCGAGGCCTCGTCGCCGGCGCCGGCCTTGATCAGCGCGAGCGCCCAGGCCGGGCAGGTGGTGGTGGCGAAGGACGCCTGCTTGAGCGCGACGTTCCAGTCCTGGCTGAACGGGGCCAGCGCGCCGGTCTGCTTCTTCTCGCCGAGGCTCGCGGCGAGCGTGAAGGCCTGCTTCACCTTGTCGTTCCGGTCGCCGATGAACGAGTCGTCGGCCTTGGCGAAGTAGCCCTCCTCGGTCTGGTCGAGGATCGCCTTGTAGACGTTCTGCGCGGTGTCGACGAACTTCTTGTCCGGCAGCTTCCGGGTGAAGGTGTCCGCGACCTCGAGGTACTTCTCCCAGGTCGGCCACAGCTCGCCGACCTGCTCGCGGTCGGTCGGCAGGCCGGCCGCCTCGAACAGGTCACGCCGGTAGCACAGGGCGAGGCTGCCCATGTCGGTGCCGAGGCCGAGCACGAAGTTCCCGCCGTCGGTGGTGCCCTGGTTCCACTTCCAGGCGGCCCACTGGCTCTCCAGCTCCTTGGCGCCGTGGTCCGCGAGGTTGACGAACTTGTCCTTGGACTGGCGGAACTGGGTGATGTTGCCTTCCTCGATCGCCACGATGTCGGCGGCGCCCCGACCACCCGCGAGCTGCGTGGCGAGCTGCGTGTGGTGCTGCTCCATCTTGACCGTGCGCTGCTCGATCTCGACGTTCGGGTGCGACGCCTGGTACTCCTTGATCAGGTTGGTGTAGCCGAAGTCGGAGAAGACCCCGATCGACAGCTTGATCTTGCCGTCGCCCGCGTCACCTCCCCCGCCACCACAGGCCGCCACCAGCGTGGCCGCCAGTGCCACCGCGGTGATCGACGTCGCCCGACCGGCCAGAGTCCTGCTCATCCGTCCTCCTCGACGCACTCGCCGGGTACGACCCGACACCGTGAGAGCGCTCTCATGAGAGCGCTCTCACACTTGTGAGTCCCGGTCCCCGCTGTCAACCCGGGAAGGACCGGTCGACACCGTTCCGCAACAATCTGAAGCGCTCTCGTGCGGCGATCGTGACGGTCGCGCACGTTCCGTGAGCCCGGCGGCGGCAATGGCGAAGCCGGGTGGCCCGGCCCTCGCCCGGGCCACCCGGCACCCTGTTAGAGGCGTTTCGCGGCCGGATGTGACGCGCGCTCGCGAGAATTCCTGTGACCCGCGTCGCACGGCGGCGGGCCGTCATCGCCTCGACCCGTCATCCGGCCCGCTGTCCGCCGACGAGTTGGACGCGCTAGAGGTCGCGCTCCGCGCGCTGTGGGCGGTGCCGGCTGAGGCCTGCCACCGCGCCGCTTCCGTCCCGGAGAGGCATGGGGGTGACATCCGAGGCGATCGTGGCCGCACACCGGCCGAGCCGGTGCTCGGCCACGGCGACCCGTTTTGTGCGGTGACGGTCGATAGCCCCTGACGGACCAGCGGCACTGGCGTGGATGACCGCAGAACACCTCTGTCTGCTCGCCGCCCAGCTCACCGCAGCCGATCACGCCTGGCACGACGGGGTGTGCCAACTGGCTTGGAGCATGGACATCTTCCACATCCGCCGCGCGCACCTACATCACCGGATCACCGTATGGCAATTGGCCTTGACCGCCGCCCAGCACATGATGGAGAACATCTACCTGACGTCCGACGCTTTGGAAGGGCTCGGACACCCGCTCTGGGCCGTGGGACGACACGACGAAGCACGGACCGCCTGGCGGGAGGCGCTTGAACTCTTCGAGATCCAACAGAGGTCCGCAGACGCCGAGAGGGTTCGGGAACACTTGGCGTCCATCACGGCGTGAGACCCGGTGGCCCGCTCCTCCCCCGAAGAAGAGCGGGCCACCGGGTCTTTCACGCCTCGGCCATCCCCGCGACGACCGAGGTCCTGGCGGCACGCCGGGCGGGCAGCGCGGCGGCCACGACCGCGGCCACCACGGCGCCGGCCAGCATCACGCCGATCTGCCCGAACGGCACCACGAGGTCGACCGAGATGGTGTCGTTGGACAACGCGCCGGTGATCACCCAGCCGAACCCGATGCCGAGCAGCAGCCCGATCGCCGCGCCCATCAACGCCATCAGCACCGACTCGACCACCAGCATCAGCCGCAGCTGGCCGCGCGTCAGCCCCAGCGCCCGCAGCAACGCCGACTCGCGCGTGCGCTCCAGCACCGACAGCGTCAACGTGTTGGCGATGCCGAACAACGCGATCACCACGGCCAACCCGATCAACGCCCAGATGAACGCCAGCACCTGGTTGAGCTGCTGGTTCAGCTGTTCCTTGGTCTCCGCCGCGCTGTCCAGCACCGCCAGCGGCGAGGGGTCGGTGACCTTCTCGACCGCCGCGCGCCCGTTGGCCACGCCGCCCTTGAGCTTGACCAGGATGCTGTCGTAGCCCTCGGCGGCCTGCTTGAACCGCATCGACGTCTCGATCGTCATGATCCCGTCGGACAGCCGCTGGCCCTCGACCACCGCGACGACCTTGAGCTGCTGGGACGCGTCCCGGCCCGTCTCGACCGTCACCACCTGGCCGACCGACACGCCCTGCCGCTTGGCGTACTGCGCGTTCACCGCGACCGTGCCGTCGCCGAGGTCGTCGAGCGACCCGCTGGTCACCGTCGGCCGGAACAGGGTGCCGAGCGCGTCGCGCGGGATGCCGGTGAAGTACTCGCGCTCCCCGTAGACGACGGTGGTCGGCGCGACCTGCGCCACCTCCGGCACGGCGGCCAGCTGCTCGGCCAGCTCCTTGGGCAGCGGCCGGTCGTAGACCGCGGAGGTGACCGTGTAGTCGGCGGGCATCCGCTCGTCGATCTCGGCGTTCGCGGTCTCCTTGGCGCTGTTGGCGACCACGGTCACCAGCGACACGATCGTCACGCCGATCATCAACGCCGCGGTGGTCGCGGCGGTGCGCTTGGGGTTGCGGCCGGCGTTGGCCGACGCCAGCTTGGCCGGCACGCCGAGCAACGCCCGCGGCAGGGCGCCCAGCACCCGGTTGACCGGGCCGACCAGCAGCGGACCCAGCACGAGCACCGCGGCCAGCAACGCCATCGTGCCCGCGCCGCTGGTGAGCATGGCCGCTTCCTCGTCCTCCAGGCTCATGCCGAACACCACCGCGCCCACACCGATCACGCCGAACAGCACGGCGGTCAGCACGCGCACCACACCGGTGCGGGAGACCTCCTCGCCGCTGTCGGGCTGGCTGCGCAGCGCGGCCACCGGCGCGACCCTGGTCGCCTTGCGGGCGGGCAGCACGGCGGCGAGCACGGTCACCAGCGTGCCGACCGCGAACGCGGCGAGCACGGTCGTCACCGTCACGGGCAGCAGCACGGTGCCCTCGCCGCCGCTGAACGAGAACATCACCCGTTGCAGCAGGGCGGACACGCCGATGCCGCCGAACAGGCCGATCACCGACGCCGTCAGGCCCATCACCAGCGCCTCGGCCAGCACGCCCCGGAACACCTGGCCCCGACTGGCGCCCACGCAGCGCATCAGCGCCAGCTCACGGGTGCGCTGGGCCACCAGGATGGTGAACGTGTTGTAGATGACCATGGCCGCCACGACGAGCGCGATGATCGCGAACGCCAGGAGCAGCGTGGTGAACTCGCCCGACCGGGACTCGACCCGCTCCAGCGTCTCCTTCGTCAGCTCTTCGCCGCTCTGGACCTTGAACCCGGTGCCGCCGATGGCCTTGCGGACGTTGTCCACCACCTGCTGCTGCGTGAAGCCGGGCGCGGCGGTGGCGACCACCTGGTACGGCGGGCGTTCGGGCTCCAGCGCCTGGAACGCCTCGGGCGTCAGCCCGACGTGGTCGTAGCCCGCCAGCGACAGCTGGTTCGTGCCCTGCTGGTAGGTGCCGACGAGCGTGTACGTGTGCCGCACGTCCTCCTTGCCCAGCAACACGACCGGCTGCCCGATCGTCAGCTTGGCGGTGGTGGCGGTGCGCTTGTCGACCGCGATCTCGTCGGCCGCGGTCGGGTAGCGACCGTCGGCCAGGTCGAACTCGCGCAGCTTCTCGTTGCTCGCCAGCGGAACGGCCCACGCGGGCTTCGCCTTGCCGTTGGCGGCGACCAGCGGCACCTGCTGGAAGTCGCGCGGGTCGGCGCCCGCGACGCCGGGGGCCTGCCGGATCTTCGCGAGCGTCTCCGGGGAGATGCCCGGGACCTCGGTGGACGACTCGCCGGACGACGCGCTGCCGTCCACGGTCACCGAGACGTCGACGTTGCGCGCGTCCTTGGCGAACTCGTCGCGCAGGCTCGCGTTCATGGCGTCGCCCAGCACCAGCGTGCCGGTCACGAAGGCGACGCCGAGGGCGATCGCCACCGAGGACAGCACGAGCCGCGCGGTGCGGGCCTTGAGGCCCGCGATGATCGTGCGCAGCATCCCCTCACGCACCCAGGTGCTTGAGGGCGGACAGCACGGAGTCGGCGGTCGGGTTGTCGATCTCGCCGGCGAGGTGGCCGTCGGCCATCAGCACCACGCGGTCGGCGTAGGAGGCGGCGACCGGGTCGTGCGTCACCATGATCACGGTCTGGCCGAGCTTGCGCACGGACATGCGCAGGAAGTCGAGCACCTCGGCGCCGGAGCGCGAGTCGAGGTTGCCGGTCGGCTCGTCGGCGAACACCACGTCGGGCCGGGCGACCAGGGCACGGGCGCAGGCCACGCGCTGCTGCTGGCCGCCGGACAGCTCGGTCGGCTTGTGCTTGAGCCGGTCGCGCAGGCCGAGCACGTCCACGATGGTGTCGAACCACTCGCGGTCGGGCTTGCGGCCCGCCAGTTCGAGGCCGAGCAGGATGTTGGCCTCGGCGGTGAGCGTGGGCAGCAGGTTGAACGCCTGGAACACGAACCCGACCCGGTCGCGGCGCAGCCGGGTCAGCTCCTTGTCACCCAGCGAGGTGATCTCGGTGCCGCCGATGTGCACGCTCCCGCCGTCGACGTTGTCCAGGCCCGCCAGGCAGTGCATCAGCGTGGACTTGCCGGACCCGGACGGCCCCATGATGGCGGTGAAGCGGCCCGCCGCGAACTCGACGCTGACACCGTCGAGCGCCCGCACGGCGGTGTCGCCCTTGCCGTAGACCTTCACCAGGTTCGCGGCGGCTACGGCGGTGCGGGTTCCGACATCGGACACCAGTGCGGACATGCTCCCTCAATTCCTCGGGTCTGGCTGACGTCGAGAAAGCTAGGGGGCACGCGGATCGGCAGGCGTCACCTCGGCGGCGGAACCGGAGGTCAGCCGGCGGGATGACGGGCACTAGTCCCGAGGTCTGACGGCTCCTGCCCGACGGGGTGTCCGGGCAGGTCGAGCAGGCCGCGGTCGAACGCGTTGGCCACCGCCTCGGCCCGTCGGCTCGCGCCGAGCTTGGACATGATCCGGCTCAGGTGGACGCTGACCGTCTTCTCCGAGATGTAGAGCTCCTCGCCGACCTGGCGGTTGGTGCGGCCGAGCGCCACCAGCTCCAGCACGGACCGCTCACGCGGCGTGAACGGGTCGACCCGGTCACGCGGGCCGACGTCGCGCAACGCCACCCTGGCCCGCCGCGCGACCAGGTCCAACGCCTCGCGCAACGGCGCCGCGCCCAGCTCGTCGGCCACCGCGCTCGCCAGCCGCAACTCCGCCGCGGCCTCGTCGCGCCGGTCCGCGCCCAGCAGCGCCTCGGCCAGCCGCCACCGGCACACGGCCTGCTCGAACACCGACCCGAAGCCGAAGCCGTCGACCGCGCGCCGCCACAGGTCCGCCTCGCCCGCGCCGGTCAACCGCGACTCCTCGGCCGCGGCGCGCGCCAGCCACGCCCGCCCCTCGGGGCCGAGCTCGCCCGACCGGGGGCTGCCCATCTCGGCCGTCGCGCGGGCGTACTCGGCCAGCTCCCGGCCGGCCAGCACGGCCTGCTCCTCGGCCGCGTGGTCCTTGCGCCGCCGTGCCCGCGCGGCGATCTCCACGTGCCCCGCCACGCCCAGGGCGGCCAGCCGGATGCCGGCCAGCATCCACTCGCCCTCCTTGCGCGACCAGCTGATCGCGTCCGCGACCCGGTCCACGGCCAGCTCCGGCCGGCCGCGCCACAACGCCAGCTCCGCGCCCGTGCCGCCGGTGATCAGGGCGATCTGCAGGTCGCGGTGCCAGTCCGCGCGCAGCTCCCGGATCATCCGCTCGGCCTGCTCGAACTCGCCCCGGCTGACGGCCACGTGCGTGCCCGCCGCGGCCAGCCGCGCCGACACCGTGCTGGAGACCCGCAGGCCGGGCGGTTCGGCCGCGGTCGCCGCGCCGTCCCACTCGCCGCGGTAGTACCTGGTCAGCACCTGGAGGATGCGCAGCTCCAGGCCGAACGAGCTCCACGTGAGGCCGGTCGCCTTGGCCCGCGCCACGCCCTCGTCGAACACCCGCCCGGCCTCGGCCAGCTCGCCGAGGTCGTAGTGGTGCAGGCCGAGGAAGTACCGGGCGCGCAGCTCGGTGCTGACCGCGTCCGCCTGCATCGCGCACTCGACCGCGGCCGTCAGGTGCTCGTGCGCCCGCGACACCTGACCCTCGGGCTCGTCGAGCAGGCCCAACGTGGTCAACGCGTCGGCCACGGCCGACTCCGCGCACACCGCGCGGCCGTCCGCCACCGCCATCTCGGCGCGCTCACGTGCCTCGACGTACTTGCGGTCGTGCCGCAGGCACGCCGCCCACACCGCCAGCACCCACGCTCGGGCCGGGCTCGCGGGCCGGTCCCGGACCAGCCGCCACGCCTCCTCCACCGCGTGGTACTTCTCCTCGTCGGTGCCGTCGAGCACCTGCAACGCCTGCGCGAAGCGCCGCCACATCACGGCGGCCTCTTCGGGGTCGGACTCGTCGATGACGGTGGTGCCGGTGCGGGCGAACGCGATGGCCCGCTCGGGCTGGCCCGCCGTGCCCGCCGCCCACGACGCGCTGCGCAGCAACGACAGCTCGGTCAGGCCCGGTGGCCGCTGGTCGGCGGGCACCGCGTGCCACAGCTTCAGCGCCTGCTCCAGGTGCCGCAGCGACTCGGCGGGCGCCCCGGCGGCCCGCGCCTCCTGCCCGGCGTCGACCGACGCCCGCAGCGCGCGGGGCAGGTCGTGGGACTCCAGGCTGTGGTGGGCCAGCGCGGCGGCGGCGCCGCGGTCGTCGGACGACGCCAGCCGGTCCGCGTAGGCGGAGTGCAGCCGCACGCGTTCACCGGGCAGCAGGTCGTGGTAGACGGCCTCGCGCAGCAGGGCGTGCCGGAACGTGTACACCTCGGCGCCGTCGACCACCAGCACGTGGTGCTGCACGGCCTCGCGCAGCACGCCGTCCAGGCCGACGTCGTCCATCCCGGCCACGTCGCGCAGCAGGCCGTGGCGCACGGACCGGCCACCGACCGACGCCACCCGGACCAGGCGCTGCGCGTCCGGGGAAAGGCCCTCGATGCGCGCCAGGAGCACCTCGGCCAGCGTCCACGGCACCTCGCGGTCACCGCAGCAGGCGACCGCGATCAGCTCCTCGGCGAAGAACGGGTTGCCGTCCGAGCGCTCGGCGACCTCGAGCACCACGTCGTCGGGCAGGTCGTCGGCCAGCGCGGCGACGAACGAGCGCGCGTCGATCGCGCTCAACGGGGTCAGGTCGAGCCGCTGCACGGCGGGCAGCCGCACCAGCTCGTTGAGCAGGGGTCGCAGCGGGTGGCTGCGGTGCAGGTCGTCGGACCGGTAGGTGCCGACGACGAGCAGCCGCTGCGCGCGCAACCGGGAGAACAGGAACGACAGCAGGTAGCGGGTGGAAGCGTCGGCCCAGTGCAGGTCTTCGAGCACCAGCAGCACGGGCCGCTCCTCGGCCAGCTCGCCGAGCAGGCCGTGCACCGCGTCGAACAGCTGGAGCTGGCCGACGTCCTGCTCGGGACGCCGCCCGACCAGGTGCGACGGCAGGCCGGACACCGACGTGCTGCCGTCGTGGCCCGCGGGCAGGGCGAGCTCCGGCAGCAGCAGGCCCAGCGCGGGCCGGGCCGCGACGTCGAGCAGACCGGCCTCCCGCACCTGCCCCAACGCCTCGGTGAAGGGCAGGTACGGCAGGCCGGTCTCGCCGACGTCGAGGCAGCGGCCGTTGAGCACGAGGGCGTCGCCCGCCGTCGCGGCCAGCTCGTCCACCAGCCGCGTCTTGCCGACGCCCGCGTCGCCGGCGAGGAGGATCGCACCCGCCTCGCCGCGCGCGGCGGCGTCGAGGGCGGCGCGCAGCCTGGTCATCTCCCGGCTACGCGCCACCAAGGGGATTCCGGAACCGATGCGTGCCACACCAGGCATGCTGTCACACCTCAGGCGGCGTCGCGGTGGCCATTTCCGGCGCCTGGCACGTCCGGGCCGGATTGGTGGCCGAGCCGCCGCCACCAGGACCGCCTGGCCGCGTGGGTCTGCCGGCCGACGCGGTAGTGCGCCGCGTCCGCGCGCAGGGCGGCCTGCCGGTAGTCGATCTCCGCCTTCAAGGACTCGGGCGTCCACTCCATGACTTGCTCCTCGTGTCGTTTCGCTTCTCTCTGGTGACACGAAGAGTCGTCCTGAGGCGGGGGTGCGGGCATCGGGCGTTCACGTGGGTTGCGGCGCTGGTCCCCTTACCCGCCGCCGTAAGGGGTGGCAGACGGCGGGTAAGGGATGCCTCAGCGGCACGTCAGGGCAGGTCGGACGCCCCTCAGCAGGCGCCTTGGTCGCGCCAGACGCCCCACTCGCCGGTCGTGCCCGGCTCCTCGCCCTGCGTCCACCACTTGGCCTGCCAGCGCTTGCCCCGGTGGGAGACCTCGTTGCCGCCGTTGTAGACCTTGGCGCGGTCCCACGCGGGCACGGTGCAGCTGGGCTGGTCGGTCGTGGTGGTGGTGGTGGTCGTGCTGCTGGTCGGGTCCGTGCCGCCGCCGCCACGCGGGTGGTCGGAGGCGATGGCGTAGGACCGGCCGTCGAACGTGAGCTTGACGTTCGACGGCGACGCGATCGGCAGCTGGTAGCTCAGCGCCACGTCCACCGACGCGCCGGGCGCGAGCGACTGCCAGGTGGGCAGCGTCAGCTCGACGTGCTGGAAGTCGCCCCTCAGGCCGCCGACGTTGCTGCCGGAGTGCCCCTTGGCGGTGACCCGCAGCCCGAAGCCGGACTGGTCGGCCATGCTGCCCGGCGCGCTGGTGCCGTAGTCGAACTCGATCTTCGTGCCGCCCGGCAGGGTGGTGGTCGAGCGGTTGGTCAGCTTCAGCTTGGGCGTGATCGGGTAGTTGCTGTCGCCGAGCGCGAACCCGGAGACGGTGGCGCTCACGTCCAGCACCTGGTTCGGCATGGTGCCGGCGGCCTTGCGCGCCCCGTACGGCGCCGCGCCGCGCAACCCTTCGTTGATCTTGGTGAGCAGGGTGTCGCCGACCGTGTACTGGCCCTTGGCGCTGTCGAAGCGGTAGTCGCCCGCCAGCTCCCAGATCATGATGCCGCCGATGCCCTTGTCCGCCACGTACTTCGCCTTGGCCGCGATGGACTGCTCGTCCTCAGTGGACAGGAAGACCTTCTTGTCCGCGTTCCACAGCCACGGCGAGGTGAGCGTGCTGTCGTAGAACCTGGTGTAGGAGCCGGAGACCCGGTCGGTCGGGTCGTTGGCCGGGTCCAGGCCGTGCTGCGCCAGGTAGTCCGGCGTGATCTCGTTCTCCAGGTTCTTGGCGTGCCACATGGGGTTCACGCCCGACGGCACCTCCGCGCCGCCCGCCGTGGAGTCGTGCCACAGGTTGTCGATGCCGACCGCGCCGTTGCCGCACGGGGTGGTCGAGCCGACGCTCGAACCCGTGCCGGGCGGGCACTTCGCCTGGTCCGGCAGCGCGGCGCGGCCCCACAACCCGTTCGTGCCGCCGGTGACGCCCTGCCAGCCGCGGCTGTAGAACGGGACGCCGATGTTGATCCGGCCGGCCTGCATCGCGCCGCGGTAGTAGTGGTAGGCCCAGTCGGTGTTCAGGTAGCCCATGCCCTCGTACTGCGGCGCGGTGTAGACGCCGCCGGCGGCCAGCTCGCCGTCCTTGCCGTCGTCGTAGAGCGCGGCGTTCGGGCCGACGAAGTGGTTCCACGACCCGTGCAGGTCGTAGCTCATCACGTTCAGGTAGTCGAGGTAGCGGGTGACCTGGTAGGCCTCCTGCCCGCGCAGCAGCCAGCCGGACGCGGGCACGGCGGCGGTGAGCAGGTAGTGCCTGCCGTCCTGCGCCGAGGCGCGGTCCAGCTTCTCCCGCAGCGTCTTCATGATCTTCTCGTAGCCCGCCCACAGCGTGCCGCGGTTGGCGTTGGAGATCCAGAAGTCGTCCGGGTTGCCCGCGTGGTTGTTCGACGTGGCGTACTCGTAGTCGATGTCGACGCCGTTGAACCCGTACTTGCGGATGAAGTCGACGGCCGAGTCGGCGAACGCGTCCACAGTGGACTGAGGCTGGGCGCCGAGCCGGTAGAACCCGCCGGAGGCGTTGCGCGTGCCGTCCGGGTTGAGGAAGCCGCCGGTCTCCGCCCAACCGCCGACCGAGATCAGCGTCTTCACGTTCGGGTGCTGCTTCTTGTACTTGTTGAGCAGGTTGAAGTGACCCTTGTACGGCAGCGACGGGTCGAGCTCGACGCCCGGCCAGGTCATGCCGGTGGAGGCGTTGTCCGGGCCGTCGGGGCCGACGGAGACCCGGTTCTGCGCGTCGACGTGCGCGAACGCGTAGTTGAGGTGCGTGACCTTGGTCCACGGGATGTCGGACGCCAGGTAGGCGGGCGTGCCGTTGCGGCCCGTGCGCCAACTGGTGAAGTAGCCGATGACGCGGCGGGAGTGGGCGGCACCCAACGACTCCCGGCCCTCGGTGTCGTAGACGGAGCAGTAGGGCACGGCGACGCCGGGGGTCTGGTAGAGGCCGTCGGGACGGCACTCCTCCCCCGCGGCGGCGGCGCTGGGCGGTGTCGGGGACACGACGGCGACGACGAGTCCGGCCACCGCGGCGAACAACGCCACGAGCGGCGACAACCTGGTTCTCTTGGGCACGACCGGCACACCTCCTGCACGAGGCGGCGGCCACGACGCAGCCACCGAACCGTAAATAGGTCTAGACCTCTCTGTCAATAGGTCCAGACCACCAACCGGAACCGTCGGACGACCACCCGCCGTGAGGTCCGCGCACCCCGGATCCCACTCCCGCCGGGTGACACCCTCTCGGAAGTGGGACGTTCCGCTTCCGGACCGGATTCGCGTGGGACGGTGGCCATCGCCCAGTCAAGCGCGGTGCGCACCTCGCCCGCCGTCACCGTCGGAGGACACCGATGCCCTTCCCGCTCACGCCGGACGCCCTCGACACCTGCATGAAGGACGTGTTCGACTACCAGTACCCGGACTTCGCCGCCGCCAACAACCTCGTCGGCGGCGGCGGTTACGAGAACTGGGCGCTCGTGAACTTCCTGCGCTACCTGAAGTACCGCTACGGGGACTTCGACTACCGGCGTGAGTTCCCCGCGCAGCGGACAGGGGGGACGCAGGTGCGGGTGGACCTCGCGTTCAACGCCAACTCGGTCACGCCCGCCACGCCGCTCATCCTGACCGAGTGGAAGTGCAACCCGGACCTCAACGCCCTGGCGACCGGCTGCACCCAGGACGTCCAGAAGTTCGTCGACGTCCTCGGCTTCTACGGCTCGCGGAAGTTCTACCCGCTCCCGCTGGTCTTCGGCATCGGGCCGGACGGACCACCCGTCGCCAACGGCTTCACCAAGTTCGGCTTCGGCAGTGGCTTGGCCCTCTACGCGTCCAGCCCGGCCACCTGGAGCGCCCTCGGCCTCCTCGGCTACACCTGGTACGAGCACCAGCCGCTCCCCGAGCCCGTCGCCCAGGACGGCGCCCCACCCGCCCCGGTGCTGATCGCGAACCACCCGAGCCGACCGCGGCCACCGCTGCCCCGTCGCGCGGAAGCGGAAGCGGACCTGGCCGAGCCGGTCTGAGCGGCAGCGGTCAGACGGTCGTGGTGGCCCGGGCGCGCGCCAGGCGTTCCCGGACCTGGTCGGACTCCGGGGTGCCGAGCTCGGTGAACAGCGCCAGCGCCCGCTGCCAGTGCGCCACCGCGCCGGGCAGGCCCTGGCGGTCGAACACCGTGGCCAGCCGGTCGTGCGCCATCGCCTGGTGGTACGGGCTGGCCGCGGCGGAGGCCACCGACAGCGCCGTGCGCGCCGACGTGACGGCCTCACCGCCCTCGCCCGACTCCAGCAGCACCATCGCGAGGTCGGTGTGGCAGGTCGACTCACCGCACTGCTCGCCGACCTCGCGGTACATCGTCACCGCCGCCCGCAGCCACGTCTTGGCCTCGTCGTAGCGGCGGGACGCCAGGTGCAGCAGCCCGAGGTTGTGGTGGGCGTTCGCCTCGGCCCACCGCGAGCCGGCCGCCCGGCTGACCTCCAGCGCCTCCCGGTAGGAGGTCTCCGACTCGTCGACCCGGCCCAGGAACGCGAGCATGTCCGCGACCGCCGTCAGGGCTCTGGCCTGCGCGTTCACGTCGCCGGACGCCCGCGCCACCTCCAACGCCTCGCGATGCCGGGCCAGGGACTCGTCCATCCGCTGGAACTGGGCCAGCGCGATGCCCAGGTTGAACAGCATCACGAACTTCGCCTCGGGGTCGCCGAGGGTGGTGGCCGCCTCCAGCGCGGCCTCCGTGGTGCGCAGCCACGTCGTCCGGTCCGCGCGCAGCCAGAGGAACCGCGACAGGGTGTACGGCAGCTGCCAGGCGTGCACCAGCCAGCCCGGGTCCGAGCCCGGCGCGGCGGCCAGCTCGGCGGCGGCGATGATGTTTCCCTGCTCGGCGTCCAGCCAGGCGCTCGCCTCGGCGGAGCCGTGCAGCTTCGGCACCTCCAGCGGCACGTGCTCGGGCGCGACCCGCACGCTGCTGCCGCGCGTCACCGGCAGCCGGCCGTCGGCCAGGTCCGCGCAGTGCAGGTAGAAGTCGAGCATCCGGCTGGTCGCCTCGTGCCGCACGGGCGCGGGCAGTTCGGCGGCCAGCGTCCGCATGTAGACGCGCACCAGGTCGTGCGCCCCGTACCGGCCGGGCTCGTTGACCGACAGCAGGTTGGCCGCCGTCAACGCGTCCAGCGCGCGCTGCGCGTCGCCGACCCGCACCTGCGCCATGGCGGCCACCACGAACGCCGTGACGTCCGGACCGGGGTGCAGGCCGAGCAGCGCCAGCAGCCGCGCGGGCAGCGGCGACAGCGCCCGGCGTGACGCGTCCAGCGCCGCGCGCACCGTGGAGTCCTCGTCCTCCAGGCCGAGGGCCGCCAGCCGGCCGTGCTCGTCGTCCAGCTCGGCGACCAGCTCGGCCACGCGCAACGTCGGCGCGACGGCGAGGCGGGCCGCCGCGATCCGCAGCGCCAGCGGCAGCCCGTCGCACAGCACGGCCAACCGGCGCAGCGCGGCGGCCTCCGTGCCGTCCCGGCCGGCGACCCGGCTGACCACGGCCACCGACGCGTCCGGGTCCAGCATGTCCAGCTCGACCAGCCGGGCCTCGGCGTGCGCGACCAGCCCGACCAACCGCCGGCGGGACGTGACCAGCACGCACGACGGCGGTCCGGGCAGCAGCGGCAGCAGTTCGGTCGAGCCGCGCGCGTTGTCCAGCATCACCACCATGCGCCGGTCCGCGATGAGCGTGCGGAACAGCGCCGACCGCTCCTCGACGGTGACCGGGATGTCCGCCGACGGCACGCCCAGCGTGCGCAGGAACCGGCTCAGCACCTCGCCCGCGCCCAGCGGCTCCTGGTTCGGGTCGTAGCCGTGCAGGTCGACGTACAGCTGGCCGTCCGGGAAGTCCTCGCGCACGCGTTGCGCCCAGTGCAGGGCGAGCGCGGTCTTGCCCACGCCCGCGGGGCCCGTGACGACGAGGACCAGCCCGCCCTCCGGGTAGGAGGCCAGCAGGCCGTCCAGGCGCTTGAGCTCGTCGTCGCGGCCGATCAGCGACGCCGAGACGCGCGGCAGCTGCGCGGGCGTGATGGCGGGCGAGGACTCGGCGACCGGGCGCACGTCCATCGGCCTGGTCGGGCGCTCGGGCTCGGGGTTCTCCCCCGCCAGCACGGCCTGCTGGAGCTTGCGCAGCTCCGGGCCCGGCTCGACGCCGAGCTCCTCGACCAGCACCCGGCGCGCCTCGCGGTAGACGGCCAGCGCCTCGGCCTGCCGCCCCGCCTGGCACAGCGCGCGCATCAGCAGGCCGTGCCCTCGTTCCCGGAGGGGGTGCTCGCCGACCAGCGTGGTCAGGGACGGCACCAGCTCCGCGCCGCGGCCGATCAGCAGCAGCAGCTCGGCCCGCTCCTCCAGCACCGCGAGCCGGCGTTCGACCAGCCGACCGCGCTCGACCTCGGCGAACAGGCCCGCGACACCGCCGAGCGGCTCGCCGCGCCACAGGCCGAGCGCCTCGTCCAGGGCGGTGGCCGCCGCGATCAGGTCGCCGGAGGCGCGCAGCCGGGCCGCCGACACCACGCCGCGCTCGAACTCGTCCAGGTCGACCTGCTGGGGGTCCACCCGGAGCAGGTAGCCGTCGCCGACCGAGGTCAGCAGCTCGGCCGGGGCGCGGCGGGCGCGGCTGGGCTCCAGCGCGCGGCGCAGCCCGGCCACGTAGGTCTGCACGAGGTTGACCGCGCTGGTCGGCGTGTTGTCGCCCCAGACGGCCTCGATGATCTGGTCGCGGCTGACCGGCGCGTTGCGGGCCAGCAGCAGCACCGCCAGCACGGCACGCTGCTTGGCGGCGCCGAGGTCGACCTCCCCGCCACCGCGCACCGCCCGGAGCAGGCCGAGCACCTCGAACCGCAAGCGCTCGCCGCCGCCGTCTGCCACCGACCGATCCTTCGCCGAAACGTTGAGAACCCCGACCGAGCCTAGGAGATCACTTCAGTCCGGCTCCAGTCGTCCTGTAGCCGCATTCTTACGCTAAGCGTGTCCGATCAACCACACAGGGCGAACCCCGGTGAGCGAGGTTGGACCAGACAGCGGAACATCCGCTGCTCTCCCTGAACGACGAGGGCAGGCCGGCGTGCAAGGGGCATCCAGCCCGCGGCGGCGGAACGCCGGCCCGCCCTCGTCCCCTTCTCCACCGGAGACGGGTCATCCGGTAGGGGATGGCCCATCTCCATTGCCCTCCCCCCAGTCGAAGGGGCCGTGTCCGGGACCGAACCCCCGGGCACGGCCCCTTCGGCGTTGCGCGGCCTCCCGTGACCTCGACCGGCGGCGCCACCGCAGTTCTGCGGGCGCCGCGGTCCTCGAGTTGAGGAAGATCGGGTGATGGCCGGTTCGGGTCGCGCGCGGTGGGTGGTCGGCAGCGCGCTGGTCGGCGGCGCGGCGGCCGGGCCGCTCGGGGAGGTCGCCGCCTACTACCGGTCCTTGGCGCTCGGCCGGATGGTGGTGCCGGGCGAGACGGGGGCGGGCAAGACGGCCATGGTGCTGCGGTTTCGGCCACCGGACGATCCAGGCCCTCCTCGCCGCGGTGCCCGAGCACCTGCCCGAAGGCTCGCGCCGGGCCGACGGTCGCGCCGCCCGGTCACCAGCGCGGTGAGGACAGGCTCAGGCGACCTCTTCCAGCTCGCGCGGCTCGCTGCCGGCGTTGGCCGCCTTGCGCCGCTTGCGCAGGAACACCACGACACCGACCACGGCGGCGAGGCCCATCAGGCCCCACATCGCCCCGTTGAACACCGACTCGATGTACTTCGCCGACGCGCCCGCGGCCGAGCCGATGCCGATGTGCAGCGCCGACCAGCTCACCGCGCCGGCGATCGACGCGGGCAGGAAGCGGCGGTACTCCAGCTTCGACGCGCCCGCCGACGCGGGCACCAGGGTCCGCACCACCGGCATGAAGCGGGCGAAGAACACCGCCCACGCGCCACGCCTGCGCAGCAGCGCGCCGGCCTTGTCCCAGTGCTCCTGGCCGAGCTTGCGCACCACCTTGCTGTCCCGCAACCGGTCGCCGTACCGGCGGCCGAGGAAGTAGCCGATGCTGTCACCGGCCACCGCGCACACCGACACGACCAGCCACATGACCAGGAACCGGGGCACGCTGGTGACCGTCGTGGCGGCCAGCAGCAGCGCGCTCTCGCCCGGCGCGATGAAGCCGACGCCCAACGTGCACTCCGCCAACGTCAACGCGCCCGTCACCGCGAGCACGGCGGGCTGCGGCAGACCGGCGAGCCCTTCCAGGGCGTCGGTCAGCAAGGCCATGGTTCATCCCCCTGTGGATCATGACGAGCACTCGGCGTGCAGGCTAAGGGGAGTCCACCGCAACGACGCCGGCGGGCGCATCGGACCGGGGTCTGACCGACCGCCAGACCAAGGTCGTACGGGTGGGTGGCCGAAGGTCGGGGACGCGCCTTAAGGCACGTCCCCGAGGTGAACGGACCGGTGGGTCACCGGCTGTCGAATGCGCCGCCCTTCGCGCCGACCACGAATCGGGACCACTGCGCGAATCCGAAGCCCAACTCGCCACCGGTCCGGTTCTTCGAATCACGCAGACCGGCGCCGTTCTGGCCGAGCGCGATTTCCACGCACTCCGGACCACCCGCGGACGACCACGTGCTCTTGCGCCACTGGCGTTGCATGGCAGTTCACCTCGGATTCAGGCGAGCTCGCGCGCCACCCGCCCGATCAGCGCGGACGAGGCGGCCGGGTCGAGCGATTCGGCGCTGAGCCGTGCGAACATGTCGGAATACCGGGCGACGTCCGAGGGCTGTTCCCAATAGAAGTCGCCCCTCGGGCTTTCGATGTATACCACGGCCGGATCCGACTGCTCGGGAAACGACAGGATGACGAACGGACCGTCCATCGCAGCGTGACCGCCCGCCTCGAAAGAGGCCACCTGGAGAGTGATGTTCGACAGTTCTCCGACCTCGTTGAGTCGCGCCAGCTGCTCGGCCATCACCTCCGGGCCGCCTACCAACCTCCGCAAGGCTGCCTCGTCCACGACCACGTGCAGGCACAGCGGGTCGTCCTCCAGCAGCAGCGCCTGGCGCGCCTTGCGCAGCTCCACCCGGCGGTCCACCTCGGCCGGCGCGGCGTCCGGCAGCACGGCCCGGATCAACGCCCTGGTGTACGCCTCGGTCTGGAGCAGGCCGGGCACCATGAGGCCCTGGTAGGTGCGCACCCACTCGGCGTCGGCCTCGAACCCGACGTACCGGCCGGGCGCGATGTCGCCGAACTCGTCCCACCACGCCCGGCGCCGCGCGTCACGGGCCAGCTGCACGAGCTCTTCCGACGTGGCCCGGTCGGCGCCGTAGGCCGAGAGCATGTCGCGGACGTCGCGCGGGGTGACGCCGACGCGTCCGGTCTCGATGCGGCTGATCTTGGACGCCGAGCACTCCAGCCGCTCGGCGACGTCCTCGATGGTGAGGTCGGCCGCCTCGCGCAGCCTCCGCAGCTCGCTGACCAGCCGTCGCTTGCGCAGCGTCGGGCTGCTGCCCCGTGGCATCCGGACACCTTTCGTCGACGGCCCCGACCCGGGGGCCGCGGTCCAGTCTGTGCGCGGCCGCGAACGGAGCAAAGTGACGTCATCCATTCGTGTACTGCAACTTGCAGAGGGCCGGACGCGGTAACAGGCTGCGTGCAGCACACCGCCCCCAGGGAAGGAGCGCTGAAGGTGTCCACCACCGTCTTCAGCCAGCTCGACCGGTCCCTCCGAGAACACCTGGCCACGCTGGTCCGCCTCGCGTCGACCGGCGACGACGAGACGGCGGTCGAACTGGCCCGCTGCGAACTGCCCAGGGTGGTGACCGCGATCAAAGGGCTGCTCGACGAGCACACGCCCGACGAGCACGGCCGCTGCCCGACCTGCCGGACCCGCCGCTTCCGCCGCCGCCTGCCCTCGCCCTGCCGGGCGTACCTCGGCGCGCAGCTGGCGCTGACCGTGGGCGGCGACGAGCCGTCCGGCAACCACCGCAGGCACCTGCGCAGCGTCGGCTAGCCCAGCTCGGTCGGGCGACGCGCCTTCCCCGCAGATCGAGCCCCACCAGCGCCGCCCGACCTGATCCGAGCCCGCCGACGGACCGGCCACGCACCCCCGACCGAGGCCGGTCCGCCGACGAGGCTCGGCACGGGGTGGTCGGTCCGGTGAGGGGGCCGACCACCCTGTGTTGGATTGCCGCTGCTCCGCAGGCGGCGGGCGAGGTCGCCGGGAAGTCGACCGTTCGCGCCCTGATTCCCGACGATCGAAAAGCGTGATCGCCGGGAATGAGGACGCGAACGATCGACGCGACCTCGCGGGTCGGTGTGACCGTCAGGTGAGGTGGGGGCGGTGGCAAGGGTGGAGTGCGTGGCGTTGGGGCGGTGGGTGGTGGGGGCGGTGGGGAGGGGGGTGGGGAGGGGGTGGCGTGGGGGTTAGGCGTAGACCGGTTGGAGGCCGTCGCGGTCGGGGTCGATCAGGTAGACGCGGGCGGCGGAGATGTCGAAGTACATGCCGACCAGGCGCAGTGATCGGGTGGCCACCGCCTCGCGCACGCTCGGGTAGGCCATGAGGTTGTCCAGTTGTTGCGCCACGTTCGCCACCGACAGCCGTTCCACCACCGGCAGGTCGGACTCGGTGGCGTGGAACCGGATCAGGCTCGGTTCGACCGCCTTCAGCCACGCGTGCAGCTGCGTGCCCGGCCGCGTCGAGCCCTGCACCACCGCCTTCATCGCGCCGCAGTCCGAGTGCCCGCACACCGCGATCGTCTCGACCGCCAGCACCTCCACCGCGTACTCGATCGCCGCGCCCACGGAGTCGTCGCCGTCCAGCGGCACCAGGTTGCCGATGTTGCGCACGCAGAACAGGTCGCCCGGCCCGCTCGTGGTGATCAGGTTGGGCACCACGCGGGAGTCGGCGCACGTGATGAACAGCTGCCGCGGGCGTTGGCCTCGCGCGGCCAGCTCCGCCAGGAACGGGCGGACCAACGGCGCGGTGGTGCGCTCGAACTCGCGCATGCCGCGGATCATCGGGTCGACGTCGGCGCGCGGCCGGGGCAGGGTGACGTGCCGGTGGCGCTGCCAGTGCGACCACGGCGCGAACCACCTCGGCAACGGCGACAGCGGTGTCTTGCGCAGCGCCGGGATGCCCTTCCGGGCCTTGCTGAACCACGTGTCGTGCACCTCGTCCACCTCGACGTGGCCGCCCAGCCGCTCGTAGCCCACGCGCCAGTCGTCGATCGCCTCGTACGCGCCGTGGTCGAGGAAGTCGATGTGCAGCTCCAGCACCACGCGCTGCCCCAGCGGGATGGCGCGCAGCCCGCGCACCAGCCGCCCGGCGCCCAGGAACACGAGCGAGCCGCGGATCGTCACCCGCCAGGCGTCCGGCTCCTCCTCGATCCGCACCGACGAGCGGGTCAGCCGGTACAACGACCGCAGCACCGCCGCCGCGACCCCCAGCAGCACGCCTTCCACCAGCCCGAGCACGAGCACGCCCACCAACGTGACCGCGTACGCGGAGAACTCGCCGTGCCGCCACAACGCCCGCATCCGGCGCACGCTCACCAGCCGCACGCCCACCACGAACAGCACACCCGCCAACGCCGCCAACGGGATCAGCTCGAGCACCCAGCCGAGCGCGAGCACGAACACCGCGATCCACAAGCCGTGCAGCACGGTCGACGCGCGGGTGCGCGCGCCGGCGACCACGTTGGTCGAGCTGCGCGCGATCCCACCGGCGATGGGCAGCCCGCCCAGCGCACCGGCCACCACGTTGGCCGCGCCCTGCGCGATCAGCTCCCGGTCGAGGTCCGCGCGCGGGCCGTCGTGCAGCTTGTCGACGGCCACGGCGGACAGCAGCGACTCGACGCTGGCCACCACGGCCACGGTCAGCACGGCGAACGCGACCGCGCCGAAGCTGCCGGACGGCATCTGCGGCAGCACGACCTGGCCGAACGGGTCGCCGGGCAGGTCGACCCTCGCCACGTCGAGCCCGACCGTGGCCAGCGTCGCGGCCAGCACCGCCACCAGCGGCGCGGGCACGAACCCGGCACGCGGCACGCGCGGCCACAGCAGCAGCGCCAGCACGGCGAGCGCGCCGACCAGCAGGGCCGACCACCCCACGTCGGTGGTGAACACCTTGGCCAGGTTGTCGAACACGGACGTGGCCGCCGAGCCGCCGAGCACGACGGACAGCTGCCCCAGCGCGATGCTCAGGCCGATGCCGGCCAGCATGCCGTGCACCACCGCGGGCGACAGGGACAGCGCGACCCGGCCGAGCCGGCCGAGGCCGAACGCGACCTGCACCGCGCCGGCGGCGAGCGTGATGGCGGCGGTCGCGGCCCAGCCGTACTCGGCGATGACGCCCGCGATGATCACCACCGAGCCGGTCGCGGGTCCGCTGACCTGCACCGGCGTGCCGGACAGCGCGCCGGCCACGATGCCGCCGACGACGGCGGAGATCAGCCCGGCCATCAGCGGCGCGCCGGTCGCGGCGGCGACGCCGAGCGACAGCGGCACGGAGATCAGGAACACCACCAGCGAGGCGGGCAGGTCGTGGCGCAGCACGGCGGCGACACCGCCCGGAGGGCCTGCCGTGGTGTGCTCGCCCGCGTGGGACTTGTTGGGGCGCGGTCGGTTCATGTCGGGTCCTTTCGAGCGCAAGGGGTCCTCGCCCCACGCGGCGCGCGGGGTGTCGTCGATCGCAGAGGGGGTCTAGCGCCGTGCTAAGGGCGGCAGCAGGCGCGGCCAGAAGGCGTCGAGTCGGAACTCGGCCCCGGCGCGGTGGTGAGGGTTCGCCACGGTGGCACCTCCGTGTCGGCACAGGGGAACGTGTCGGCACAGCCCGCGTCGCACAGGTCGCGTCCACACCATGATGACTGAGGAAGTGGGCGGTCTGACAGCGGATCCACCCGGTCGTGTTGATCACGAGCGGGCGTCACGCCTGGTGACGGACCTACCGGCCGACGGCGGCGTAGGCGCGGCCGACCGCGACCGTGCCGCCGCACAGTCCGATGAGGACGGCCGCGACCTGGCCCACGGCGGTGAACTCGGGCACGGCGCCGAACCACTCCGCGTCCGCCAACGGGTACGCGAGGAGCAGCGCCAGCCACGGCACGCGCAGCACCACCGGCCCCAACACGGTGATGCCTCCGGCCGCGGCGCACGCCACGTAACCGGGACCGACGTCGACCACGTCGGTGAGATCGGTCGGGTAGACACCCGAAGAGATGACGAGCGCCGTCACGAGCGTCGCGCCGACGTGTCCTATGAGGACCACCGCCACCGCGCGCCACGGCCCCGCCTCGCGCTCCAGCACGCCGAGGCAGACCGCCACGGCGACCAGGGCCAGACCGGTGGCCACCAGGCCGTCGCCCGCGGGGTCGAGCACGAACGCGCTGCCCAGCAACGCGTTGACCGGGTGGTCGTCGAGGTTCGTCGCGTTCGTGCTCAGCGATTCCCGCACCTGGGCCGACATCCCGTCGGCGAAGACGAACCGCGTCAGCAGCGCGAGCACCGCCACGGCCGACAGGTAGCCGGCCGTGACGGGGTGGCGGCGGAAGCGTTCACGCACCCGGCCATGATCTCCGCCGGTGGTCTCAGGCGTCCACTTGAGACCTGTCACCCGACCAGAGGGTGTGGAAGCTGCCCTCGCGGTCGGTGCGGCGGTAGGTGTGCGCGCCGAAGAAGTCGCGCAGCCCCTGGATCAGCGACGCGGGCAGCCGCTCGGACCGCAACCCGTCGTAGTACGCCAGCGCGGAGACGAAGCCGGGCGCGGGCACGCCCGCGGTCACCGCCTTCACCACGACGCGCCGCCACGCCGCCTCGGCCGACTTCACCGCGTCGCGGAAGTAGTCGTCCACGAGCAGGGACGCCAGCTCCGGCGCCTTGTCGTAGGCCTCGCGGATGCGGTCGAGGAACCGGGCCCGGATGATGCAGCCGCCGCGCCAGATCGTGGCCATCGCGCCCAGGTCGAGGTCCCAGCCGTACTCGGCGCTCGCCGCCCGCATCTGGTCGAAGCCCTGCGCGTACGCCACGACCTTCGAGGCGTACAGCGCCTGCCGCACGTCCTCGACCAGCGAGCCGTCCGCGTCGCCCGCGACCTCGGCGGGCCCGAACGCCGACCGCACCGCCTGCCGCTGACCCGCCCGCCCCGACAGCGACCGGGCGAACACCGCCTCCGCGATGCCGGTCACCGGCACGCCGAGCTCCAGCGCCTCCTGCACGGTCCAGCGGCCGGTGCCCTTCTGCTCGGCCTCGTCCGCGATCACGTCCACCAGGGCGGCGCCGGTCTCGACGTCCACGTGGCCGAGCACCTCGGCGGTGATCTCGACCAGGTAGGACTCCAGGTCGCCGGTGTTCCAGCCGCGGAACACCTCGGCGACCTCGGCGGGCGCCAGGCCGCCGACCCGGTGCAGCAGGTCGTAGGCCTCGGCGATGAGCTGCATGTCGGCGTACTCGATGCCGTTGTGCACCATCTTCACGAAGTGCCCGGCGCCGTCCGGCCCGACGTGCACGCAGCACGGCACGCCGTCGACCTTGGCCGCGATGTCCTCCAGCACCGGCCCGAGGTGCTGGTAGGACTCCTTCGAACCGCCGGGCATGATCGACGGGCCGTTGAGCGCGCCTTCCTCGCCGCCGGAGATGCCGGTGCCGACGAAGTGCAGCCCGGCCTCCTTCAGCGCGGCCTCGCGGCGGCGGGTGTCGGCGTAGTGGGCGTTGCCGCCGTCGATCACCATGTCGCCGGGCTCCAGCAGGGGCACGAGCTCGTCGATGACGGCGTCGGTGGGGCCGCCCGCCTTGACCATGATGATGATCTGGCGGGGCGTCTGGAGGCTCGCGACGAGCTCCTCCAGCGTCTCGGCGGGCACGAAGTCGCCCTCGTGGCCGTGGTCGGCGATCAGCGCTTTGGTGCGGGCGTGGCTGCGGTTGTGCACGGCGACGCGGTAGCCGTGCCGGGCGAGGTTGCGCGCCAGGTTGCTGCCCATGACGGCGAGCCCGGTGACGGCGATCCGCGCGGGTGCCTCGGAGGTGGTCATCTGCACAGCCTGCCGAAATCCGCGCCCGCGCGCACCTGTGTGACACCCCTCAATGCCCGCGGCGCCGAACTCGGCCGACCGCGCTGTAACATCGTGAAACACCAGTGGAACAGGGGGCGCGGATGGCCAGGGCGACGGTGCGGGACGTGGCGCGGGCGACCGGGCTTTCCATCGCCACGGTGTCGCGCGTGCTCAACGGTCAGACCAACGTCGCCGAGCACACCCGCGAGCTGGTGCTGCGCGCCGTGGCCGGGTTGGGCGCGGAGGCGCCGCGGGCCCGGGGCGCGAAGCCGGCCGGCCCCATCTACGTGCGCTGCCCGTACCTGCTGACCGACTACTTCGGGCTGATCGTCTCCAGCGTCGCCGAGACGTTGGCCCTGCACCACCGCCAGGTCGTGCTGAGCGCGGGCGTGTCGGCGCAGCGGGAAGCCGTGCTGCCCGGATTGGCGGCCCGCGCGGACGTGGGCGGCGCGATCCTGATCCTGCCGCCGGAGCCGGCCGAGGAGCTGGTCCGGCTGCGGGACCGCCGGTTCCCGTTCGTGGTGGTCGACCCGCGCACCGAGCTGCCGCGCGACGTGGCGTCGGTGTCGGCGGCGCACTTCTCGGGCGCGCGGCGGCTGATGGCGCACCTGGTGGAGCTGGGCCACCGGAGGATCGGGATCATCGGCGGCCCCGGCGACTGGCTGGCCAGTGACGGCAGGCTCGCCGGGTACGCGGCGGCGTTGTCCGACGTCGGCGTGCTGCCGTCGGCGGAGCTGCTGCGGCACGTGGACGAGCCGACCGAGGAGAACGGCTTCCTGGTCGCCCGCGACCTGCTCGGCCTCGCGGACCGGCCGACGGCGCTGGTCGCGTTCAACGACAAGATGGCCGTCGGCGCGCTGCGGGCGGCCCGCGAACAAGGCCTCGACGTGCCGGGCGACGTGTCCGTCGCCGGGTTCGACGACCTCGACCTCAGCCGTGCCACGCGGCCGGAGCTGACCACCGTGCGGCAGCCGTTGCAGGAAATGGGCCGACTGGCCGTGACCCTGCTGATGCGGTTGCTCGACCGGCACGAGCTGGAGGCGCTGCACGTCGAACTGGCCACGGAACTGGTGGTCAGGGCGTCCACCGGGCCCGTGCCGCGCGGCTGACGCCCGGCACCCTTCACGGTCTTTACCGGTATCCACCGGTGGGTATTGCACGACCTTGACACGGGTTCGGCAGCATTGTTTCCTTTCACCTGCGGACAAGTTCCATAAATGTTCCAGTTTGTTACAGACTGCCGACCCCTGCCCACAACGTCGTGAAAGGAGTCCGGGGTGCCCTCTTCCCACCGTCGGGCTTTCGTCAGCGCCGGCATAGCCGTGATCACCGTCGCAGCCGCACTCGCCGCCTCGCAGCCGGCCGCGGCCGCCGGCGAGACGGTCAACGTGTACCTGACCACCACCTCCGACAGCGGCGGCCGGGTCGTCACCCGCGGCCTGGCCCAGCAGCCCTCCATCGCCTTCGGTTCCAACGGCGGCAGCGCGACCCACACCATCACCGTCAACGAGGGCACGACCTACCAGCAGTTCGAGGGCGGCGGAGCGTCGATCACCGACACCACCGCCTACCTGCTGCGCGGCGGTCCCGTCTCGGCGGCCACCCGGGACGCGGTGATGCGCAAGCTGTTCCACCCGGTCGACGGCATCGGCCTGTCGTTCGTGCGCAACCCGATCGGCGCGTCGGACCTGTCCCGGCCGGGCCACGTCTCGCTCGACGACACGTGCTGCGACCTCGACGACTGGGGCGCGAACGGCTACGACACCAACGTGCGGCTGCTGACGCAGCAGGCCAAGCAGCTCAACCCGCAGCTGCGGGTCAAGGGCGTGCCGTGGAGCGCGCCGGGCTGGATGAAGGACAACGGCCGCATGGACCAGATGGGCTGGCTCAAGTGGGAGTACGCGCCGATGTACGCGCAGTACTTCGTGAAGTACGTGCAGAGCTACCAGGCCGCGGGCATCCCGGTCGACTACGTGTCGGTGCAGAACGAGCCGAACTGCTGCCAGGCGTCCAACCCGACCGCGATGAACTACCCCGGCATGAGCTGGAACCCGGCGGGCCTGGTCGAGTTCACCAAGAACAACCTCTACCCGGCGTTCCGCGCGGCGGGCATCAACACCAAGGTGCTGGTGCACGACTGGAACTACGGCGACTACGCCAACTTCGGCTCCGGCGTCCTCAACGACGCGGGCGTGCGCAACGACCCGCTGTTCGGCGGCATCGCGTGGCACGGCTACTTCGGCGACCCGGCGGTCGGCACTCAGGTGCGCAACCAGTACCCGAACGTCAAGCAGTTCAGCACCGAGCACTCCGGCGGCACGTGGATCTCGAACCAGCACAACGAGGACATGGCCGACATCGTCAACTACGCCCGCAACTACAGCTCCAGCCTGGTGAAGTGGAGCCTGGCGCTGAACCAGAACATGGGCCCGCACAACGGCGGCTGCGGCACGTGCACCGGCCTGATCACCGTGCAGGAGGGCGGGTCGCGCGCCGGTCAGGTCGACTACACCGTCGAGTACTACACTACGGGTCACCTGACGAAGTTCGTCCGGCCGGGCGCGTACCGGATCGACTCGACCGCGAACGGCACGGTGCAGAACGTGGCCTACCGCAACCCGGACGGCTCCAAGGCCCTGATCGCGCACAACGGCGGCACGTCGTCCCAGTCCATCCGGGTGAACTGGGGCAACCAGTCGTTCACCTACACCCTGCCCGCCCGCACCTCGGCGACGTTCACCTGGCAGGGCACGCCGGGCTCCGGCAACCCCGGCGGCAGCGGCGGCGCGATCACCGGCCTGGCGGGCAAGTGCGTCGACGTGGCGGGCGCGAGCAGCGCGGACGGCGCGGCCGTCCAGCTCTACACGTGCAACGGCACGGCGGCGCAGCAGTGGTCGCGGCCCGGTGACGGCACGCTGCGCGCGCTGGGCAAGTGCCTGGACATCAAGGACCGCGGCACCGCCGACGGCGCGCAGTTGCAGCTGTGGAGCTGCGCGGGCGGCGCGAACCAGCAGTGGACCTACACCTCCGGCCGCGACCTGGTGAACCCGGCGACCGGCAAGTGCGTGGACGTCACCGGCAACACCAGCGCGGACGGCACCAGGCTCCAGATCTGGACCTGCACGGGCGCGGCCAACCAGAAGTGGACCATCGCCTGACCGCTGCCGCCTGACCGCTGTCGTCCGAACAACCGCCGTCGCCCGATCACGGTCACGGCCGGTGTCGCCGACCGCTGTCGTCCGATCGCGGTCTCCGACCGCTGCGGGATCCCGCTCCACCGGGGCGGGCCACCGCTGACAGCCGGCCGCGACGGGGCGAGAGTCGGGGGAATGACCCGATTACTCGTGCTCGTCGCGGCCGTGTTCGCGGCCTCCCTGACCGCACCGGCGGCGGCACAGGCCTCGTGGACGCTGACCACCGCGCAGCGGCAGGCCTACCTGAACCACTACGCACCGGTCATCCTCAAGCGGGGTGACGAGAACGACGGCAAGCAGGGCCGCGACTGGCTCGCGAACTTCGACTTCGACCGGGACGGCGTCTACGCCACCAACCGGGCGAACTGGAAGCTCGTCCCCCAGTACGTCGCCAACGCCGCCGGCTACGACCGCTGGCGGATCCGGCCCACCCTCTACACCGCGCTGCTGGAGTTCACCGAGAACGGCAGCAAGTCGTTGGTGCTGCTGTACCACGTGTACAACGCGGCCGACAAGGACGGCGACGAGATCCACGACTGGGAACGCGTGGAGATCGTGGTGCGCGGGGTGACCGGCACGCCGGGCGGCGCGGGCGAGTCGTTCGGCAACGCCACCGTGACGCACCACAAGGACCACGTCATGCGGCGGTCCTACGACTCCGACGTGAACTTCCTCCAGACGCCCACCGGCAAGCACTTGCTGCTGTGGCAGGCGGACGAGAGCGACTTCGACCTGCCGAGCGCCGGGCCGCACGCCCACGAGCTGCGGTTCGTCACCGACACGTGGGCCGTCATCTCCGGTCGCATGGCGGCGGCCGGCAACGCCGAGGTGCGCATCTCCGGCGCGGACGACCGGCGCAACGTGCACTACGCGTTCGTGCCGGAGGGCGCCGCTGGTGCGGTGGCGGCGTTCGGCGCGGTGCCGCTGACCTGGGCCAACGCCTCCGCGCAGGCCAGCCGGGTCGACAACGGCACCAAGGTGACGTGGCCGCGGGTCAAGCGGCTGACCTACGAGTTGCAGGACCTGGCCGACATCGTGCCCACGCACTGGTCGCAGTCGGCGTGGCAGCGGCACTGGCTGGCGACCGACGTGGTGGACGTCCGGTTCGAGACGCCCGCGCTGGGCATCGGCACGGGAGTGCAGCGGTTCTACAACCAGTCCCGCGACGACGCCGCGTCGGACCTCACCGACGGCCGCGAGGGCTACCTGTCGAAGGCGTGGTTCTTCGGCGCGTACTCGGCGGAGCTGGACGAGGACACGCCGTCCGGGTCCGACGACTTCGGCGGGTTCGCGGGCACCGGCCTGGACAGCTCGGGCCGCAGCCGAGGCGCGGTGAGCGGCGACCTGGCGTCGCACGGAGCGTACTGGCGGCAGCACGAGTACTTCGTGCACTCGGGCGGGATCGACGACAGCACGAGCCGCGAGGTGGGCGTGTGGTTGCCGCCGGGCTGGCACCTGGCCGCGAACGGCGGCTTCGACGGCCGGTGGCAGCCGCTGTTCGACGACCGGCCCGCCGCCTGAGGGGTACCCGGCCCGCCGCTGCTCGACCAGCGGCGGGCCGGTACCGCGGAGCGCCCGTCGCCGCACGACCGGCTCCGGGCGCTCGCCTAACCGGTGGCGCGGTAGGCCTCGCCGGCCCGGTTCGGCGTCCCTCCCGGCACGTACAGCCCCGTGCCCGGTTTGTCGGCGGGGAGCGCGAACCACGCGTAGCGCTCCAGGTAGGGCAGGTCTTCGAGCATCCGGGACGACGCGCCGGCGAAGTCGGCCAACTGCTGCGCGTCCGGGTAGCGCACGCCACCGCCGGCGAAGTCCATCAGCGAGTACTCGGTCAGCCAGATCGGCAGGCCGTAGCGCGCGTGCACGGCGTCCAGGTAGTTCTTCAGGTGGCCGACGGCGGCCGGGCCGAAGTCCGAGCCGTACCAGTGCAGCGTGATGAAGTCGACCCGCAGGCCGCGGTGCCGCGCCCCGGCCAGGAACCGGTCGAGCCAGCCGCCCGCCCGGTCACCGCTGTGCGCGACGGCCGGGCTGCCCAGGCGCATCCCCGTCGCCTGGAGCTGCGGCCAGAGGTCCAGCGCCTGCTCCACGGTCAGGTTCGACTGCTCGGCGAGGTCCGGCTCGTTGAAGCCGAGCAGGGTGGTGCCCTGGCCCCGGACCGCCTGGAGGTTCGCCGGGGTCACCGTCTTCGCGCCCCAGATCATGGGCACGTACTCGACGCCGGGCGGCGGCTGCACGTCCTCCCTGGTCGGGGCCCAGTTGTAGAACCAGCCCGCGCCCACGTCGGACAACGCCGCGGTCACGCCGTCGAAGTGCCAGGTGCCGACACCCTTCTTCACCGACCTGGCGACCTGCTGCACGACCGGCGCCGGTGCTGCCGTGGTCGTGCTGGTGGTGGTGGTCGTTGTTGTCGTCGTCGTAGTGGTCGTCGTGGACGGGATGGTCGAGGGCACCCGGCTGGTCGTCACGGCGACCGGGGCGGCCGCGGGCGGTGGCGTCCGTTCCAGGGGCAGCAGCACGACCGCGCCCGCCACCGCCGCGACGGCCGCCGCCGCGATCAGCGGTTTGGTGGCCGCGTGCGCCCAGAAGCCCTTCTTCGCCACCGCGATCACGGGCTCGGCGGCGGCCAGGTCGAACCCGGCGGGCAGCGGCACGAGCGGGATCCTGGCCAGCAGGCCGTCCACCGCGGCCAGGTCGTCGAACCCGCGGGCGCAGCGGGCGCACTCCCGCGCGTGCCGCACGATCCGCTTGCGCCACAACGCGTTCGGCTGCCCGTCCCAGTCCGCGATCACCTCGGCCAGGTCCCCGCAGCGCGGCAGGGCGAGCACCCGGACGACCACCCGCGCCCCGTCGAGCTGAGCCTTCATCCGCTGCACCCGCACCGCCGCGTGCTGCGGCGTGAGGTCGAGCGCCTCGGCCAGCTCGGCGCGGGTGATCCGGCCGACCTGCTCCATCCACCACAGCGACAGCAGCTCGCGCTCGTCGTCACCGATCCACCGGGTGGCCGCGACGACCTCGCGGCGTTGGCCGGTGAGCTGGAGCCGGGTGATGGCCAGGTCGGCGAAGTCCGCGCCGGGGTCGGCGAGGTCGGCCGGTTCGGCGTCGGCGAGCGGCGGCCGGGCCTTGTGGTGGTCACGGACCTGGTTCAGCGCGATGGCCAGCAGCCACGACCGGAACGCCTCGGGCTCGCGCAGCTTCGGCAGCCCGTTCAGCGCGCGGAGCATGGTCTCCTGCACCACGTCGTCGGTGTCCGGGTGGCCCGCCAGGGCGCGTCCCACCACGTTGTAGACCAGCGGCAGGTAGGCGGCCACCAGCGCGTCCAACGCGCCCGGCTCGCCCCGCTGCGCGGCCGTCACCGCCGCGGCGTCCTCTGGTGTGCGCATGCCGTTCCTCTCGGCCGAGTCGGTCTTACCTCACCGGAGACCCCTCGGCCGCGACACGATAACGACAATTACGCGGCGAGCACCGAAGCCGCCATGCCGATCAGCGCCGTGCCGCACAGCCGCTCGAACACCGGCCGCACCTTCGGCCGCGACAGCAGCGCCGCCAGCCGGCCCGCCAACGGCACCACCACGGCCCAGAAGCACGCGAACACGCCCACCGCGACCGCCGACAGCAGCGCGGCCTGCGGCAGCGGCGGCGACGCCGGGTCCATGGCCTGCGGCACGAGGCTGAGGAACGTCAGCATCACCTTCGGGTTGAGCAGGTCGCACAGCAGGCCGCGCAGGAACAGCGACCGGTCCGACCTCGGCGCCTGCCTGATCGGCCCGCCGCGCCGGGCCGCCAGCAGCGTGGCGATGCCCAGGTGCACCAGGTACAGCGCGCCCACCGCCTTGACCGCCAGCAACGCCGCCGGCGCCGCCGCGACCAGCGCGGACAGCCCCACCGTGGCCAGCAGGGCGTGCACGAGCAACCCGGTCACCACGCCCGCCGCCGTCAGCGCGCCGTACCGCACGCCGCGCACGGCGTTGCCGGTGACCAGCACGAAGTCCGGTCCGGGCACGACGGTGATGACGACCAGGGCGAGCAGGAACGAGGTCCAGGCGATGTGCACGGCCGCATCCTGGGCGATCCGTTCGGGTGTATTCCACCTGACGATTACAGTGTTCGGTTGTGAGCGAGACAGCCGAACTGGATTCGGTCGACTGGCTGATCCTGGAGGCGTTGCAGAACGACGCGACGCTGCCGAACCGGAGCCTGGCCGAGCGGGTCGGCATCGCGCCGTCGACCTGCCTGCAGCGGGTGCGCCGGCTGCGCGACCTCGGGGTGATCACCGGGTTCCACGCCGTGGTCGACCCGCGGACCACGGGCCTGCCGCTGGAGGCCGTCGTGTCGGTCAACGTGCGGCCGCACACCAGGCCGGTGGTGGCGGCGTTCCGGCGGTTCGTGATGGCGCAGCCCGAGACGCGGTCGTTGTTCCACGTCAGCGGCCAGGCGGACTTCCTGGTGCACATCGCGGTGGCCGACAGCACGCACCTGCAGGCGTTCCTGATGGACAAGATCGCCTCGCGGACGGAGGTGCGGAACCTGACCAGCTCGGTGGTGCTGGAACGGGTCGAGACCCGGGCCCTGACCCCGCCCGACGATCAACGGCCCACCCACCGCAGGCGACGCGTATAGATTTCGGGCATGGACCCTGACGAGTTCCGCCGGATCGGCCACGAGGTGATCGACTGGATCGCCGACTACCGCTCGCGCGTCGAGGACTTCCCGGTCTCCTCACCCGTCGAGCCAGGCTGGGTGCGGGGGCAGCTGGCCGGGCTGCCCGACCGCGGCGAGGGGTTCGACGGGCTGCTCGCGGACCTGGACCGGGTCGTGCTGCCGGGGACGACGCACTGGCAGCACCCCGGGTTCTTCGCCTACTTCCCGTCGAACGCCTCGCTGCCGTCGGTGCTCGGCGACCTGCTGTCGTCGGGGCTGGGCGTGCAGGGCATGTTGTGGTCCACCTCCCCCGCCGCGACCGAGGTCGAGCAGCACCTGATGGACGAGCTGGTCGGGGCGCTCGGCCTGCCGTCGTCGTTCGTCGGCGGTGGGGTCATCCAGGACACCGCGTCGTCCGCCGCGCTGGTCGCGGTGCTCGCCGCGCTGCACCGGTCGTCGGGTGGGAAGTGGCGGCAGTCCGGTGTGGACGGGTCCGAGACCGTGTACGTGTCGTCCCAGACGCACTCGTCGCTCGAACGGGCCGCGCGGATGGCCGGGCTCGGCGAGCAGGCCGTGCGATCGGTCCGGGTGGACTCGCGGCTGGCCATGCGGGTGGACGACCTGGCCGACCGGATCAGGTCCGACGTGGCGGCGGGCCGGCGGCCGGTGATGGTGTGCGCGACCGTCGGCACCACGGGCACCGGCGCGGTCGACCCGGTGCGCGAGATCGCCGCCGTGTGCGCCGAGCACGGGATCTGGCTGCACGTGGACGCGGCGTGGGCGGGCCCGGCGGCGCTGTGCCCGGAGTTCCGGCACCTGTTCGACGGCGTGGACCTGGCCGACTCGTTCACCGCGAACGCGCACAAGTGGATGCTGACCGCGTTCGACCTGTCCCTGTTCTGGACCGCCCACCCGGACGTGCTGGTCGACGCCCTCACGATCCTGCCGGAGTACCTGCGCAACACGGCCACCGAGTCGGGCGCGGTCGTGGACTACCGCGACTGGCAGATCCCCCTGGGCCGGCGGTTCCGGGCGCTGAAGCTGTGGTCGGTGCTGCGCTGGTACGGCCTGGAGGGCATCCGGGAGCACCTGCGCGGCCACGTGGAGCTGGCCGCGCTGCTCGAATCGTGGGTGGACGCGTCCGACGACTGGGACCTGGTCGTGCCGCGCTCCCTGTCCCTGGTCACCCTCGCGCACCGCTCCGGCGACGCGGCGACCCGTGCCGCGATGGACCGCGTCAACGCCAGCGGCGACGCCTTCATCACCCACACCGTCGTCGACGGCCGCTTCGCCATCCGCGTGGCGATCGGCGCGGAAGCGACCAAGGAGCACCACGTGCGGGCGCTCTGGGACGCCCTGCGGATCAGGGGTTGATCAGCGTGGTGAGGTCGATGGTCACCGGGAAGGGCTCGGGGACCTCGACCTCCCCGGTGCCTTGCGCGATCTGCTTGTACCTGCCGGCGACCAGGCTGAACGCGATGAGCGTGGCCGGCTCGTCCAGCTCCACCACCCAGTAGTGCGGGATTCCCACCTTGGCGTACTCGATCGGCTTGAACACGCGGTCTGTCCGACCCGTTCCCGGCGACACGATCTCCACTGCCAAGTGCAGGTCATCGGGGTTGAACCGGCTCGGGTGCTCCCAGTAGCGCTCGGCAGGCACCACTACGACGTCGGGTGCGCGCAATGAGAGCGGAGGCCCCGGGTCGATCACGACGTCGACGTCCTGGACCGCCACCACCCCGGCGGGCAGTTGCTCTTTGAGGCAGCTCCGGAGGTTCGCCATCGCCACTTGGTGCTTCGGTGCCGGCCTTGGCGCCACCAGCAAGACTCCTTCGACCAGCTCGAAGTGGCGCGACTTGTCCTCTGGAAGCGCGTCCCACTCCTCAAGCGTGAACAAGTGGTCAGGCCAGGGCAACGTGCTCATCGCGGCCACCTCTCTTGCTCCATTGATCGCGCAGCGTAGCCGATCGACTACAGGACCCGAAGCAGGCCCTCCTGGACCACGGTAGCCACCAGCTGGCCGTCGTGGCTGTAGAAGCGGCCCGTGGCGAGGCCGCGCGCCCCGGACGCGGAAGGCGAGGCGCAGTCGTAGAGGAACCACTCGTCCGCCCGGAACCGGCGGTGGAACCACATGGCGTGGTCCAGGCTCGCGCCCAGCACCTTGTCGGTTCCCCAGTACACGCCGTGCCTGACGAGCACCGAGTCGAGCAACGTCATGTCCGACGCGTACGCCAGCACGCACACGTGCAGCAGGTCGTCGTCCGGCAGCTTGCCGTCGGCCCTCATCCACACCTGGCTGCGCGCCTCGCCCGGCCCGTCCTCCCGCGCCCGCCACGGCGGCTCGGTCACGTACCGGATGTCGATCGGCCTCGGCAGCCGCGCCATGCCGACCTTCTCCAGGTACCCGGCCGCCGACTCGGCGTAGGTGGGCAGCGAGGACGGCGGCGGCACGGCGGGCATCGGCTCCTGGTGGTCCAGGCCCGGCTCGTCCAGCTGGAACGACGCCGACAGGGCGAAGATCGCCTTGCCGTGCTGGACCGCGACCACGCGCCGGGTGGTGAACGAGCGCCCGTCGCGGATCCGGTCGACCTCGTACACGATCGGCACGGTCGGGTCGCCACCGCGGATGAAGTACGAGTGCAGCGAGTGCACCCGGCGCTCACGGGGCACGGTGCGGCCGGCGGCTACCAGGGCCTGACCGGCGACCTGCCCGCCGAACACCCGAACGGGCGACTCGGCGGGTGACACACCGCGGAAGATGTTCTCCTCGACGCGCTCCAGGTCGAGCAGCGCGACGAGTCGGTCGAGCACGGGCTGCCCGTGGGGCACGCCGTCGGCGTCCAGTGGAACGTCCGAGAACTCGGCGGTCGCCGCGGCACGGGCAGCCTCGGTCACGTCATCTCCTAAGCGTGGTCGTCCTCCCCCAGGCGGTGCACCCGGATGAGGTTCGTCGAGCCGATGGTGCCAGGCGGCGAGCCTGCCACGACCACGACGAGGTCGCCCGGCTGGTACCGGCCGATGTCGATCATCGACAGGTCCACCTGGCGGACCATCTCGTCCGTCGAGTCCACCTTAGGCACCAGGAACGTCTCGGTGCCCCAGGTGAGAGAAAGCTGACTGCGCACGCTGGGCTCCGGCGTGAACGCCAGCAGCGGCAGCGGGGTGTGCAGGCGGGCGAGCCGCCGCACGGTGTCGCCGGACTGGGTGAACGCGACCAGCGCCTTCGCGTTCAGCCGCTCGCCGATGTCGCGCGCCGCGTACGAGATCACGCCGCGCTTGGTGCGCGGGACGTGCGTCAGCGGCGGGACCACGGTGGACTCGGTCTCGACGGCCACGATGATGCGGCTCATGGTCTTGACCGACTCGATGGCGTAGCGGCCGACCGACGTCTCGCCGGACAGCATCAGCGCGTCGGCGCCGTCGAGCACGGCGTTCGCGACGTCCGAGGTCTCGGCGCGGGTCGGCCGAGAGTTCGTGATCATGGAGTCGAGCATCTGGGTGGCCACGATCACCGGCTTGGCGTTCTCGCGGGCGATCTGGATGGCCCGCTTCTGCACCAGCGGCACGTGCTCCAGCGGCAGCTCCACGCCCAGGTCGCCGCGGGCGACCATGACGCCGTCGAAGGCGAGCACGATCGCTTCGAGGTTGTCGACCGCCTCGGGCTTCTCGATCTTGGCGATGACCGGCTTGCGGCCGTGGCCCACGCGGTCCATCACCTGGTGGACCAGGTCGATGTCCGCCGGCGAGCGCACGAACGACAGGGCGATGAAGTCCACGCCCAGGTTGAGGGCGAACTCCAGGTCCTCGATGTCCTTCTCGGACAGCGCGGGCACGGACACGTCCATGCCGGGCAGCGAGAGGCCCTTGTTGTTGCTGACGGGGCCGCCCTCGGTGACCTCGCAGACCACGTCCGGCCCGTCGACCTCGGTGACGGTCAGGCCCACCTTGCCGTCGTCCACCAGCAGCCGGTCGCCCGCCTTGGCGTCCTGCGCCAGCTGCTTGTAGGTGGTGGAGACGCGGTCGTGGGTGCCCTCGACGTCCTCGACGGTCACCCGGACGATGTCACCGGTGCGCCACTCGACGGGGCCGTGGGCGAACCGCCCGAGGCGGATCTTCGGACCCTGGAGGTCGGCCAGGATGCCGACCGCGCGGCCCGACGCTTCGGCCGCGTTGCGGACGAGGTCGTAGACCTGCTTGTGGTCGGCATGGCTGCCGTGGCTGAAGTTCATCCGGGCAACGTCCATACCGGCCGCCACCAGCTCGTTGACCTTGTCCTCGGTCGCGGTGGCAGGACCCATCGTACAGACGATCTTCGCGCGTCGACTCACGTCTAGTCAGAGTAGTCCCTGTCACTGGACCGATCAGGATGTACCGGGAAGTAATCTCCGCGAAACAGGCAGAATCTGCACCGTGGGCCCCAGAATCCTTCCGTTCGTGGTCGCGGCGTTGCTCAGCGTCATCGTGCTGTTCACCCCGGCGTCAGGTGTGCCCACCGCGCCCCCGGGCACCGACAAGGTGGTGCACTTCGTGCTGTTCGCCCTGCTCATGGGCGCTGGGAGGTACGCGCGACTGCCGTCCGGACCACTGGTCATCGGCCTCTTGGGTTACGCCGCGGTCTCGGAAGTGTTGCAGTGGCTCATCACCGCGCTGAACCGCGGCGGGGACGTCCTGGACGCCCTTGTGGACGTCGCCGGCGTGGGCTTCGGCGCCCTGCTCGCACGATCGACCGCCCGAAAACGTCGTACCCCTCTGGGAGAATAAGAACAGGGGTCCCCTGGCGGGCGACGCCTGCGCAGCCATCACAGCCACAGCCATCACCGGTGCCGCCGGTGCCGCCCGTCGGCGGTGCAAGGCGAGGCAACCGTCGGCGGCGCAGGGCGGGGCAACCCGTCGGCGGAGGAAGCCGGTCCAGCCATCAGCGGCGGAAGCCGACCCAGGTCCGCCGACGCCCGTGAGCGGCGGAAGCCGGTGCGGCCCCGTCAGCGTCGGTGAGCGGCGCGAACCAGCCCAGCCCGTGACCGCCGGTGAGTGGCGCAAGCCGACCCCAGGGCCGTCGGCGGCGCAAGCAGGCCCGGCCAGCGGCGGCGGCGGTGGTGGCGGAAGCAGCCCGGCCGTCAGCGGCGCAGGCGGAGCGGCCGTCAGCGGCGGAAGCCGATTTCGGTCAGGCCGATGTGGTCGGCGCACCAGTCGACGAGCGGTGTGACCTGGTGCCAGGCTTCGCGGACCCGGTCCAGGCAGCCGGGCTCGTGCAGCACGTCGTCGGGCGGCCACACCTTGGCCACGTAGAGGCGCTTGTGCTTGAGCAGCTCGATCCGGGGGTGTTCCGGGTCCAGGCCGCGCGGCGCCCGCTTGAGCTTGTCCCCGCGCAGCTCCCAGCCGGACTTGGCGAGCTTCGCGAGCAGCTTCTCCAGCGCACGCCCGCGCACGTCGTCAGCCACCGACTCGCGGTAGCGCGCGAGCTGGTCGGACGCCATCGCGAACGACCCACCGGCCACGAACAGCCCTTCGGTCCCGATCTGCACGTAGTGCGCGCCGCCGCCGCGGCCGAGTTCGACCACTCCGCCGCAGTGGTCTTTGTACGGCGTCTTGTCCTTGCTGAACCGCACGTCCCGATAGGGCCGAAAGACCTTTCCCTTGCCGAACTCGGGCTCGAGCACGGCGAGCAACGTCTCCATGGGCGTGCGCACATCGCGCTGGTAGACGTGCTTGTGGTCGTCCCAGTAGGCCTTGGAGTTGTCGGCGACGAGTCCGTCGTAGAAGTCGATGGCGTGTTCGCCGAACCCGGTGAATTCCACGGCGCCCAGCTTACGTTCGTCCATTCGTGGCTCATTCGAACGCTCTATCGCAACGCATCACCGAGCCGTCACGTTCTGTGCATAATCGCCGGGTGGGTAGGAAAACGGCGCTGGCCGGATGGCTGCGCGAGCTCGACGCGGTGGAGATCCGGGACATCTTGGCGCTGCGCAAGGACGCCGCCGATCGCAGGCCCCACTCGCTGCGGGCGCTGGCGGACGAGCTGACCTCGACGGCGTCGCTGCGCGCGGCGGTCGACGGGCTCGACCAGGCGTGCCGGGACGTGCTGGACACCGTGCTGCGGCTGGGTGACGAGGCGGGCGTGGAGGTGCTGGCGGAACGGTTGCGCTGCAACGGGAAGGCGTCGCGGGCGGAGCTGAAGCGGGCGTTGGGCCAGTTGCGCGCGAGGGCGTTGGTGTGGCCGGCGGCCGGGCGGTTGGCGAGCTCGCCGGGGTTGCGGCTGCTGGAGGAAGAACCCGCGCGCCGCATCACGCCCGCGCCGCGCACGCCCCGCCGCGCGCCGCAGAACCGGGGATTCGCGGACCGGGCCGCGATCACGCCCGCGACGTCCACTGTGGACGGGGTGACGCGGCTGGTCGACCTGTGCGACGTCGAGCAGGTGGCGTGCCGCGCGGTGATGGGGTTGCGGGAGCTGAGGCGGCTCGCGGGCGTGCTGCGGTCCGACGAGGGCCGGACCCGGTTGTGGGTGGGGTTGGCCGTCGAGGCGCGGTTGCTCGCGGTGGACGACGGCAGGCTGGTGCCGACGGTCGGCGCGGACGCGTGGCGGGCCGCGTCGCCCGCGGAGCGGTTGACCGCGTTGGCGCGCGCCTGGCCGCGGCTGACGTGGACGCCGGGCAAGCAGCGGCCCGCGTCGGCGGAACCGTCCTCGACGGACTCGGGCGACCGGACCAGGCGCGGCCTGCTGGAGCGGTACGCGCGGTTGGACGAGGACGAGGCGTTCGAGCACCGGCACGAGGTGGTGGCCGAGCTGGTGTGGACGCGGCCCGCCGTGCACGGGCGCGCGGCGACCGAGGCGGCGTTGGTGGAGGCCGAGTCGGTGGGGTTGGTGGCGCTGGGCGCGGCGACCGCGCTGGGCCGGGCGGTGCTGGCGGGCGGGGTGGACGAGGTGGCGGGTCGGTTCGTGCCGCCGGAGGCGGTCACCGCGCACCTGCGGCCGGACCTGAGCGCCGTGGTGGCCGGGCTGCCGTCGCGCGAGCTGAGCGCGGTGCTGGAGCTGGCGGCGGACGGCGCGGCGGGCGGGTGGCGGTTCAGCGGCGCGAGCGTGCGGCGGGCGTTGGACGCGGGGCACGAGCCGGACGCGTTGCTGGCCCGGTTGGCGTCGGTGGCCGAGCACGGCGTGCCGCCGACGTTGGCGCACCTGGTGCGCGAGGTGGCGCGGCAGCACGGGCGGATCACGGTGACGCCGGTGGCGTGCTGCGTGCGCACCGAGGACCCGGTGCTGTTGAGCGAGATCGCCGCGCACCCGTCGTTGGCGCCGCTGTCGTTGCAGCCGTTGGGGCCGACGGTGCTGGCGTCGGCGAAGCCCGCGGCGGAGACGTTGGCGTTGCTGCGGGCGGCCGGTTACGCGCCGACGACGGCCACGGTGGACGGCATGGCGGTGGTGGAGCGGGTGCCGCGACGGCGCGTCGAGCCACCGCCGGTGCGCGCGGCGACGGGCGGGTGGCGCACGCCGTTGACCGGGCACGAGGTGGGAAAGCTGGCGGCGGCGCTGGTGGAGCGGGAGCGGCCGAGGCCGCAGTTCGTGCTGCCGCCGGTGGAGTCGCAGCGGATCGGCACGGTGCGGCTGCTGCGCGACCAGTCGCTGGTGCTGCGCGATTCGGAGGTCGTGCTGCTGGCGGACGCGCTGGTCAGCCGCACGTCCGTGGAGATCGCGGTGGCGAACGGCCCGCGGAGCACGGTGAAGCACGTGATCACCCCCGTCGACCACGCGGCGGGCAACCTCAAGGCCAACTGCGCCCCGCGCGGCGAGCACCGCGAGTTCCTGGTCAGCCGCATCCGCTCGGTGCGCGCGGTGACCGGCGTCTGACCGGCGGGCCCGACCCGGCCCTCTTCGGGTCGGGGCAGCGTGCGTCAGGGCAACCGTCCCTGGACCGCCGGCCACTCCCGCACCTCGTGCCGGAGGTGATCGTCGCGGATGCGGTCGACCAGGTTGCCGAGCCGGCGGACGAGGGTCCGCACCTCGCGCAGCTCCCGGATCTCCTCGATCGGGCGGTCGGTCCGGTTCTCCGCCATCCGGAGGGCCTCCTCGCGGGACAGCCGGATGTTGCCCAGGTTGCGCCTCGCCGCACCGTCGGGGGTCAGCTCGGGCGGCACGTCGGCGAGTTCCGGGTACTCACTGACGACGGAGGCGAGCATGGCCAAGCGGTTGGCGACCTCCTGCCCGCTCACGTCCCCGAAACGGGTCGTCAGGCCGTTCAACGACTGGATGATCGACAGCCACCAGTTCGTCCGGTGCTCGCCGTCGGGCTGCGACTCCACCAGCCAACGCCGCCGTTCCTCGTCGTCCCACGCCAGGAGCTGCCCGAACGTGATCCCGAATGACCGTAACGTGTCGTTGTCCGGAATCCCGCTGCCCATTCGCATCCTCCTCCGAAGAAAGCAAAAGGCCGCCCCGACGTCATTGTCGGGGCGGCCGGGTACCCAGCGAACGGCGGGTCTAAGGGGTCACACCACGGCCAGCGGCAGCATGTTGGGGATCACCGGTGACGGCAGGTCGGACGAGCCGGTCAGGTAGCGGTCCACCGCGTTGGCCACCGAGCGGCCCTCGGCGATCGCCCACACGACCAGCGAAGCGCCCCGGTGCGCGTCACCGCAGACGAACACGCCGGGCGACTGGGTCTGCCAGTCCGAGCCGCACGAGATCGTGCCGCGCGAGGTGAGCTGGATGCCCAACCCGTCCAGCAGCGGCATGTGCTCGACGCCCTCGAAGCCGATCGCCAGCAGCACCAGGTCCGCCGGCAGCAGCTCGACCTCCTCGGACGTCGGCACGACCTGGCGGCGGCCGGAGGCGTCCTTCTCCACCCGCACCTTGCGCAGCTGGATCTGGCGCACGTGCCCGTCCTCGTCGCCGACGAACTTCTCCACCGCGACCGCGAACTTCCGCTCGCCCGCCTCCTCGTGCGCGGGGTAGGTGCGCAGGATCCACGGCCACACCGGCCACGGCGAGCGGGCGTCGTCCCGAGTGGACGGTGGCATCGGGTACTGGTCCAGCTGCAGCACGGAAGCCGCGCCCTGCCGGGACGCCGTGCCGTAGCAGTCGGCGCCGGTGTCGCCGCCGCCGATGATCACGACGTGCTTGCCGGCCGCGTCGATCGCCGGCGGGCCGTCGCCCTCGCACGCGCGGTTGGCGGGCACCAGGTGCTCCATCGCCAAGTGGATGCCCCGCAACGAACGGCCGGGCGTCGTCGTGTCGTCACGACCGCGCAGCGCGCCCACGGCGAGCACCACCGCGTCGAACTTCGACCGCAGCTCCTCGACGGTCAGGTCGACGCCGACCTCGCAGCCGGTGACGAACTTCGTGCCCTCCTTGCGCAGCTGCGCGAGCCGCCGGTCGAGGACCTTCTTCTCCATCTTGAACTCGGGGATGCCGTAGCGGAGCAGCCCTCCGAGCCGGTCGTCCCGCTCGAACACGGTGACCTCGTGGCCCGCCCGCGTGAGCTGCTGCGCCGCCGCCAACCCGGCCGGGCCGGACCCGACCACCGCGACCGCCTTGCCCGACGAGACCTGTGCCTGCGTGGGTCCCACGAGCCCCTGGTCCCAGGACACGTCGGCGATCGCCTGCTCGACCCGCTTGATCGCGACCGCGCCGCCCGCGTCGTGGCTGATCGACAGCACGCACGCCGCCTCGCACGGCGCGGGGCACAACCGGCCGGTGAACTCCGGGAAGTTGTTCGTCGCGTGCAGCCGGTCCGACGCCGACTCCCAGTCGCCCCGGCGCACCAGGTCGTTCCACTCGGGGATCAGGTTGCCCAGCGGGCACCCGGCCGACCCGGAGTGGCAGAACGGGATGCCGCAGTCCATGCACCGCGTCGCCTGCGTGCGCACCTCCGCGTCGCGCTGCTCGGCGGGGACGTCGAGGTACACCTCGTCCCAGTCGCTCAGCCGCTCGGCGGCGGGCCGCTTCTTCGGCTCGGAGCGGGAGTGCTTGAGGAAACCGTACGGGTCAGCCACGGGAGGCCTCCATGATCGCCTGGTCGACGTCCCTGCCTTCCGCGCGGGCGAGCCTCATCGCTTCGAGCACGCGCTGGTAGTCACCGGGCATGACCTTGGTGAACGACGCGGAACGCCGGGGCCAGTCGCCGAGCAGCGACGCGGCCACCGCCGAACCGGTGAGCTGGTGGTGGCGTTCCACCACTTCGCGCAGCCAGCGCAGGTCTTCCGCACCGGGCCGCTGCAACTCGACCATGGCGGTGTTGACCGCCGCCGGGTCGAGCTCCAGCACGTACGCGATGCCGCCGGACATGCCCGCGGCGAGGTTGCGGCCGGTCGGCCCGAGCACCACGGCCCGGCCGCCGGTCATGTACTCGAACGCGTGGTCGCCCACGCCCTCGGCCACGGCCAGCGCGCCCGAGTTGCGCACGCAGAACCGCTCGCCGACCCGTCCGCGCAGGAAGATCTCGCCGGACGTGGCGCCGTAGCCGATCACGTTGCCCGCGATGACCTGCTGCTCGGCCGCGAACGGCGCGTCCGGGTGCGGCCGCACGACGATCCGGCCGCCGGACAGGCCCTTGCCGACGTAGTCGTTGGCGTCGCCGATCATCTCCAGCGTGACGCCGCGCGGGATGAACGCGCCCAGCGACTGGCCGGCCGAGCCGGTGAACGTCACGTGGATCGTGTCGTCGGGCAGGCCGTCGCCGCCGAACCGGCGCGTGACCTCCGCGCCGAGCAGCGTGCCGACGGTCCGGTTGACGTTGCGCAGCGGCAGTTCCAGCCGCACCGGGCGGGCGTCGTTGAGCGCCGCGTCGGCGAGCTGGAGCAGCGTGCGGTCCAATGCCTGCGCCAGGCCGTGGTCCTGCTCGCGGACCTTGCGCTTGGCCGTGCGGTAGGGCGTCTCGGGCACCTCGAACACCGGCGTCAGGTCCAGCCCGGCCGCCTTCCAGTGCTCGACGGCCTCGTCGGTCTTGAGCAGCTCGGCGTGGCCGACGGCCTCGTCGATCGTGCGGAAACCGAGCGACGCCAGCAGTTCCCGGACTTCCTGGGCGATGAAGTGGAAGAAGTTCACCACGTGGTCGGCCTGGCCCGTGAAGCGCTTGCGCAGCTCCGGGTTCTGCGTGGCGATGCCGACCGGGCAGGTGTCGAGGTGGCAGACGCGCATCATCACGCAGCCCTCGACGATGAGCGGCGCGGTCGCGAAGCCGAACTCCTCCGCGCCGAGCAGCGCGGCCACCACCACGTCGCGGCCGGTGCGCATCGCGCCGTCGACCTGCACGGTGATCCGGTCCCGCAAACCGTTGAGCAGCAACGTCTGCTGGGTCTCGGCGAGGCCGATCTCCCACGGCGTGCCCGCGTGCTTGAGCGAGTTCAGCGGCGACGCGCCGGTGCCGCCGTCGTGGCCGGAGATCAGCACCACGTCCGCGTGCGCCTTCGCCACGCCCGCCGCGACCGTGCCGACGCCGACCTCGCTGACCAGCTTCACGTGCACGCGGGCCTGCTCGTTGGCGTTCTTCAGGTCGTGGATCAGCTGCGCCAGGTCCTCGATCGAGTAGATGTCGTGGTGCGGCGGCGGGGAGATCAGGCCAACGCCCGGCGTGGAGTGCCGGGTCCGCGCGATCCACGGGTACACCTTGTAACCGGGCAGCTGGCCGCCCTCGCCCGGCTTCGCGCCCTGCGCCATCTTGATCTGGATGTCGCTGGCGTTGACCAGGTACTCGGAGGTGACGCCGAACCGGCCGGACGCGACCTGCTTGACCGCGCTGCGCCGCTCCGGGTCGTACAGGCGCTCGGGGTCCTCGCCGCCCTCGCCGCTGTTGGACCGGCCGCCGAGCCGGTTCATCGCGATGGCCAGCGTCTCGTGCGCCTCGGCCGAGATCGACCCGTAGGACATGGCGCCGGTGTTGAACCGCTTGACGATCGAGGAGACCGGCTCGACCTCGTCGATCGGGACCGGCGTGCGGCCGGCGGCGTCGAACGAGAACAGGCCGCGCAGCGTGCCGCCCTGCCGGGACAGCCGCTCCACCTCGTCGGTGTAGCGCTTGTACACGTCCTGCTTGCCGGTCTTGGTGGCGTGCTGGAGCAGGAAGACCGTCTCGGGCGTGAACAGGTGCAGCTCGCCCTCGCGGCGGTAGGCGTACTCGCCGCCGACCTCGAGCCTGCGGTGCACGCGGTCGGTCGGGTTGTCGGGGTGCGCGCGGCGGTGGCGCAGCGCCACCTCCTCCGCCAGCACGTCCAGGCCCGCGCCGCCGAGCTTCGACACCGTGCCGGTGAAGTACTCGCCCAGCAGTTCCTCGGACAGGCCGACGGCCTCGAACACCTGCGCCGCCGTGTACGCGCCTACGGTCGAGATGCCCATCTTCGACATGATCTTCAACGTGCCCTTGACCAGCGCGGTCACGTAGTTCCGCACGGCCTTGCGCGGCTCGATGCCGGTCACCGCGCCGGTGCTGATCATGTCTTCGATCGTCTCGAACGCCAGGTACGGGTTCACCGCGGCGGCGCCGTAGCTCAGCAGCGCGGCGATGTGGTGCACCTCGCGGGCGTCACCGGTCTCCACGACCAGCGCCACGCGCAGCCGCTCCTTGGTGCGCACCAGGTGGTGGTGCACCGCGGAGACCAGCAGCAGCGACGGGATCGGCGCCATCCGGTGGTCGGAGTCGCGGTCGGACAGCACGAGCGTGCGGGCGCCGTTCGCGATCGCCTCGGACGCCTCGCGGCGCACCCGCTCGATCGCCGCCGCCAGCGCCGCGCCACCACCGTCCACTTCGTACAGTCCGGACAGGACGGTGCACGCGAAGCCCGGCAGGTCGCCGTCGTCGTTGATGTGGATGAGCTTGGCCAGCTCGTCGTTGTCGATCACCGGGTAGGTCAGCTTGATGTGCCGGCAGCTGACCGGGCCGGGCTCCAGCAGGTTCTGCTCCGGGCCCATCACCCGCGACACGCTGGTGACGATCTCCTCGCGGATCGCGTCCAGCGGCGGGTTCGTGACCTGGGCGAAGTTCTGCACGAAGTAGTCGTAGAGCAGCCGGGAGCGCTGCGACAGCGCCGCGACCGGCGTGTCGGTGCCCATCGAGCCGAGCGGCTCCGCGCCGTTGGTGGACATCGGGGCGAGCAGGATCCGCAGCTCTTCCTCGGTGTAGCCGAACGTCAGCTGCCGCCGCACCACGGACTCGTGGCTCTGCACCACGTGCTCGCGGTCGGCCAGGTCGGCCAGCTCCAGCACGCCCGCGTGCAGCCACTCGTCGTAGGGCAGCTCGTCGGCCAGCTTCGACTTGACCTCGTCGTCCTCGACCAGGCGACCCTCGACCGTGTCGACCAGGAACATCTTCCCGGGCTGCAACCGGCCCTTGGCCACGACCTGGTCCGCGGGCACGTCCAGCACACCGGTCTCCGAGGCCAGCACCACGCGGCCGTCGGCGGTCTGCCACCAGCGGGCCGGGCGCAGGCCGTTGCGGTCGAGCACCGCGCCGACCAGCGAGCCGTCGGTGAACGTCACGCACGCCGGGCCGTCCCACGGCTCCATCAGGCTCGCGTGGAACTCGTAGAACGCGCGGCGCTTGGGGTCCATCGAGGTGTGGTTCTCCCACGCCTCCGGGATCATCATCAGCACCGCGTGCGGCAGGCTCCGGCCGCCCAGGTGCAGCAGCTCCAGCACCTCGTCGAAGCTCGCCGAGTCCGAGCCCTCCGGGTGGCAGATCGGGAACAGCCTGGTCAGGTCGCCCGGGATCAGGTCGGAGGCCAGCAGCGCCTCGCGGGCCCGCATCCGGTTGCGGTTGCCGCGGACCGTGTTGATCTCACCGTTGTGGGCGACGTACCGGAACGGGTGCGCCAGCGGCCACGACGGGAACGTGTTGGTGGAGAAGCGGGAGTGGACCAGGGCGATCGCGCTGGCCAGCCGCTCGTCGCGCAGGTCGGGGAAGAACGCGGGCAGCTGGCCCGTGGTCAGCATGCCCTTGTAGACGATCGTCCGGGACGACAGCGACGGGAAGTACGTGCCGACGTCCGCCGCCGCGCTCTCGTGCTCCACCCGCTTGCGCAGGGCGAACGTGAGGCGGTCCAGGGCGACGTCGCGCCGGTCGGTCTCGCCCTTGACGAGCAGCATCGCGAAGTGCGGCATCACCGACCGGGCGGTCGGGCCCACGCCGGCGTGCTCGGGCGCGGTCGGCACGTCGCGCCAGCCCAGGACCACCAGGCCCTCTTCGGCGGCGATGCGCTCGGTCAGCTCGACGGCCTTGGCGCGCGGCTCCTCGTCGGCGGGCAGGAACGCGATGCCCGCCGCGTACGCGCCCGGCTCCGGCAGCTCGAAGTCCAGCACCTGCCGCAGGAAGGCGTCCGGCAGTTGCAGGAGGATCCCGGCGCCGTCGCCGCTGGTCGGCTCGGCGCCCGCGGCGCCGCGGTGCTCCAGGTTGGCCAGCGCGGTGAGCGCGTCGACGACGATGTCGTGCGAGCGCCGGCCCTTGATGTCGGCGACCATCGCCACACCGCAAGCGTCACGTTCCGCGGCGGGGTCGTAGAGCCCCTGCGGGGACGGGATGGCGGAGAAGATCACTGCGCAGACCTCCTTCGTCGTCCTTGGTGAAAGAACGAGTCCTCGTGTCCAGGTCCTGGAATCCGGGTGCTGGGCACGGGACGACGATGGCCCGCGTGTTGACGAGACTTTAACAGTCGCGAAACGGATCCACACCATCCTTCGGGTGATCTTCGTCGGCGACTGGTAACGATTCGGCCGGTCCGAGCGATACCTCGGCCGGCCTTGTTACGCGTTGTTAAGCATAACGGAGCGACCGCCCTCGCGCGCGCTGGTGAGAGCCGGCCGACACTTCCCCCGCCGCCGCGATCCCGGGTGAACTCGCAGGTGAGCCCCCGTGCCGCCGCCTCGTGGGCGACGACCGGGGGGCTCACGCGCGCGTCTCAGCGGGTGCCGGCGCCCACCGGTTCACGCTCCGTGACGTCGCCGTCACCGTGCTGCTGTTCCATCAGGGCGTCCACGTCCACCTGCCCGGGGTTGTCCATCACCTCGCGCAACCGGTCGCGGTCCAACTGGCCCTGCCACCGCGCCACCACGAGGGTGCCGACGCCGTTGCCGATGACGTTCGTGATCGCCCGCGCCTCGGACATGAACCGGTCGATGCCCACGATCAGCGCGATGCCGACCGCCGGGATCGCGCTGTTGCCCTCGAACGCGCTCAGCGACGCCGCCAGCGTGACCAGGCCGGCGCCCGTGACGCCCGCCGCACCCTTGCTGGCCAGCAGCATGAACAGCAGCAGCCCGACCTGCGTGCCCAGGCCCACGTCCGTGCCCGTCGCCTGGGCGATGAAGATCGCGCCCATGGTCAGGTAGATGCACGTGCCGTCCAGGTTGAACGAGTAGCCGGTCGGGATCGTGAGGCCCACCACCGACTTGTCCGCGCCCGCCGCCTCCAGCTTCACCAGCATGCGCGGCAGCACCGTCTCCGACGAGGACGTGCCGAGCACGATCAGCAGCTCGTCCTTGATGTACCGGAGGAACTTGAAGATCGAGAACCCGGCGTACAGCGCCACGCCGCCCAGCACCACCAGGATGAACAGAAGGCACGTCGCGTAGAACGAGCCCATCAGCCACGCCAGCTTGCCCAGGATCGAGCCGCCGAACTTGCCGATCGTGTAGGCGATGCCGCCGAACGCGCCGATCGGCGCCGCGTACATGACGATCTTGATGACGCCGAACATCACCTTGGCCGTGGTGTCCAACGCGGACACGACCTTCTCGCCGCGCTTGCCCATGCCCGCCACGGCCACCGCGACCAGGATCGCGACCACCAGCACCTGGATCAGCTGGCCGTCGGTGAACGCGCCGAGGAACGACTTCGGCACCAGGCCCAGGATGAAGCCCGTCACACCGGTCTCGGCGGTCTTGGCGTCGGCGAGCGTCTTCTCCGCCGCGCCGTCGTTGATCGGGATGGACGCGCCGTGGTGGCCCGGCTGCACCAGGTTGACCACGATCAGGCCGATCGCCAGCGCCACCGTCGTCATCGCGGTGAAGTACAGGATGGTCCGCAGCGCCAGGCCGCCCGCCTTGGCGAGGTTGCCCAGGCCCGCGATGCCGACCACGACCGTGCAGAAGATCGTCGGTGCGATGACCACCTTGACCAGCGCGATGAAGAAGTCGGCCATCCACTTCATGCCCGACGCCTGCGCCGGGAAGGCGTACCCGACGATCACGCCGAGCACGATCGACACCAGCACCCAGAAGTAGAGGTGCTTGTAGATCGGTTTGCGCTCACGTGCCTGCGCGCTGACCACGTCTCCTCCAAGGGGACCATCGCCTGCCGGCGGGAAGGGGGTTGGTTGGTGATCCTGAGCACAGGGCGCGACCACGACAAGGAGCCCGCCGGAAACTTCAGATCCCTCTGACGTAACACTCCGTTCACCCGGTCGTGCGGGGTTACGCTGCTGGTCGTGCGGGTGTCCCGGCGTTCGGTGCTGCGAGCCGCCCTGGTGGCGGGCGTGCCGGCGTGGCTGTCGGCGTGCACGTCGAGCAGCCCTCCCGCCCTCGACGAGCTGGTGCTCGCGACCGGGCCGGACGGCGCGGTGTTCCGCGAGATCGGCGGCGCGCTGGCGGCGGCGCTGGCCGACGAGCTGCCCGCGACCCGGGTGGTCGAGCGCCACACCGGTGCGTCGGTGGAGAACGTCCGCCTGCTCGGAGAGGGCGAGGTCCACCTTGGACTGTCCTCTTTGGATCCACTGGTGGCGGGTGCGTTGCTCAGCGCCGAGGACCCGGGCGGGATCAGCGCGGTGGGGCGGCTCTACGACAGCTTCATGCAGATCGCCGTGCCCGCCGACTCGCCGTTGCGGACGTTGTCGGACCTGGCCGGGCGGACGGTGTCGTTCGGGCCCTCGGAGTCGGGGACGGAGTTCACCGCGACCCGGCTGCTGTCGTTGCTGGGGATCGAGGTGGACGCGCGCCGGATGGCGCACGCCGACGCGGCCGAGGAGCTGACGAAGGGCTCACTGGACGCGTTCCTCGCGCTGACCGGCATCCCGACCCCGGCGATCGCCGACACGCTCGACGCGTTCCCGCTGCGCCTGCTCGACCTGCCCGCCGAGGCGGAACGCCTGGCCGAGGCCTACCCGGGCCCGTACGTGCCGGCCACCATCCCGGCCACGACCTACGGCAACCTCGGGCCGTGCCGCACGTTCGCCGTGCCGAACCTGCTGCTGGCGCGGACGTCGTTGGACGAGGACGTGGTCGAGGTCGTGACGCGGACCGTGTTCACGCAATCGGCCCGGATCGCCGCCGGCCACCCGGAAGCCAGCCGGATCAACGTGAGAACAGGAATCTCCACTGGTCAGGTCCCACTGCACAAGGGCGCCGAACGCTGGTTCCGAGCGACGAAGCGCTGACCAGCCCATACTGCATGCTGTTGCCGATGGCCGAGGATGCCCCCAGCTCCCTCTGATCACCCAATGGAGCGAACCGGGCGTCAATGGAGAAACTTTCGGCACACCATTGACGTTGCCGGGATAGAAGGAGGCGGCACCCACGGCGAGCGTCAGCGGACCAGGCCGACGGTGAGGCGAACGCCAGGGAGACGGTCGGGCAGCAGACAGGCCACCACCTGCGCACAGGGGCGCGCTGAGGGGCACACGCGGCGGACAGGTCACGCACCCGCCACCGCGCGGGCGAACAGGCACCGGGCGGGCGCGCCGGGCGGGCGGGCGGCACCGGGCGGGCGGCGCGCGGGCACGGGCAGACGCTGTCACGCACCGAGCAGGCACCGGGCAGTGGCGAATAAGCACCACGCGGCCGGGCGGGTACGCGGGCGGGCAGTCGGTCCGGCGGCAACAGGCATCACCAGGCGACGGGCTCGGCCCGTCAGGCGGATGGATGCGGCTGGCGGGTTCGCGCCAGGCACCCGACGCCGCGGGCAGCAACCGGCGCGGACGGAGTTCGCATGAAGGGCCGGCTCGTGCCAGGCGGGATTTGGGGCAGGCGGGATTTGGGACAGGCGGGATTTGGGGCAGGTGGAGTCTGCGGCAGGCGCGATTTGCGGCAAGCGGGACTTGTGGCAGCAGGCGGTCGCGGCAGGTGGCGGAGCGGGTCAGGTCGCGGGGTGGGTTAGGTCGCGGGGCGGGTCAGGTGGTGGGGCGGGCGCGGAGGCGGATCAGGGCGTCCAGGCCGTGTGGTTCGACGGGGTGGAGGGTTAGTTCGCCGCCGGCCGATTCGATCAGCTCGGCGCAGATGGCGAGTCCCAGGCCGGTGCCCGCGATGTTCTGGTGGCGTGGCGCGCGCCAGAACCGGCTCAGTGCGTCGGCTCGCTCGTCGTCCGTCAGGCCCGTGCCGTCGTCGGTCACGTGCAGTTCCACGCCGCCGTCCGCGGTCCGGCCCCAGACCTTCACGCGGGTGCCGCCGGAGAGGCGGATCGCGTTGCCGACGAGTTCGTCCAGCACGCTGCCGAGGCCACCGGGCGGTTCCAGGGCACGCAGGCCCGGTGGTACTGCCACCTCCAGGCGCATGTCGCCCGCCAGCGCGCGCCAGCCGGGGACGTGCGTGGCCAGCAGGGTGTCCACGTCGACCGGTTCGGCGGCGGAGGTGCTGTCGAGACGCGTGGCGGCCAGCAGGGTGTCCAGGACGCGGCCCATCTCCTCGGCCTCGTCCACGGCGATGCGTTGCGCCTCACGGCCCGCGGCGTCGGTGACGTGGGGTTCCAGGTTGTCCACGGCCAGGCGGAGGCTGGCCAGCGGGTTGCGGAGTTGGTGGGAGGCGTCCGCCACGAACGCCCGCTGCCGGCGCAGGGCGCGGCCGACCACGTCGACCATCGCGTTGAAGCTCGCGGCGAGTCTGCGCAGCTCAGGGGGCCCGCCGAGGTCGTCCGCACGGGCATCCAGCCGGCCGCCCGCGACGGCGGCGGTCGCCTCGTCCAGGGTGCGGACCGGGCGCAGGACCCAGCGCGACATCGGCCACGCGACCGCCACCACGCCCAGCATCGGCACCAGACCGAGCAGCGCCAGCACGCCCCACTGGCGGAGGATCGCCGACCTGAGGCCGTCGGTCGGGGAGATCGTCACCACGGCGGCCACCACCTCGCTGTCCCGCCCGACCGGCTCGACCACGACGAGGTTCACGCGTTCCCACGGCCACACCGACTGGTCGGTCTCGCCGCGGTACCCGCCGAAGGCCGCGTTCAGGCCCACCTCGACGTGCGGGTCGTCCAGGGCGAACGGGCGGCGTGACGATTCCAGCACCGTGCCGTCGGTGCCGACGAGGGCGGCCGAGATGCCGTAGAGCTGGTCGTAGCGGACCAGTTCCTCCCGCAGCGCGGTCAGGCGGTCCGACGCCAGGGCGCTCTCGGCCAGCGACGCGAACCGGCTCGCGTCACCCAGCCGGTCGAGGTAGGTCTCCTGGCTCTCGCGCTGCACGACGGCGAACGCGAGCGGCACGCCGAGGGCCGCGACCAGGGCGACCAGCAGCGGCACGATGAGGACCAGCAGTCGGCGCAGCACGCGGAGGCAACCTCCCGTGGGTGACGTGCGTCATGTTGGCTGCGGGCTGTTCCGGCCCGACGAAGGGGGAATCAGCATGCTACGCAAGGTTGCGTTGTTAATCGCGGCGATGACGGCGCTCGCGGTGGTCGCGCCGGTGACCGCGTCCGCGGCGCCCACGGCCTGCACGCCCGTCGACTGGGGTTCGGGGCCGAAGGTCGCGTCCCAGACCACGACCGGGCTGCTGGCGAACATCCGGGCCGGTCAGCAGGAGTGCTACGACCGGCTGGTGTTCGACTTCGCCGGCGGCGAGAACGACGGCTACACCGTGCAGTACGTGCCCGAGGTGACCCACGAGGGGTCGGGCAAGCCGGTGCCGTTGCGCGGCGCGGGCAAGCTGCAGATCACGGTGAACTCGCCGTCCTACGACCAGGACGGCAACCCGACCTACACCTACCCGAACGGGTCCGAGCTGGTGGACGTCACGGGCTACCAGACGTTCCGCCAGGTCGCGTGGGCCGGGTCGTTCGAGGGGCAGACGACGGTCGGTCTGGGTGTGCGCGCCCTGCTGCCGTTCCGGGTGTTCACGCTCCCCGGCCGGGTCGTGGTGGACGTCGCCCACGTGTGGTGACCACCGGTCAGGTGTGGGCTGCCACCCGGTAGCCCACACCGCGGATCGTCTCGATGCGCAACGCGTCGCCGAGCTTGCCGCGCAGGGCGGCGATGTGTGTGTCCAGCGTGCGTGACGGCGCCTCCCAGTGCGCCTGCCACACCTGGTCCACGATCAGGTCGCGGCTGACGACGGTGCCCGCGCGGCCGACGAGCAGGGCGAGCAGGTCGAACTCCTTGCGGGTCAGCGGCACCGGTTCGCCGTTGATCCTGGCCTCGCGGCCGGCCGGGTCCAGGGTGAGCGGGCCCAGCGTGATCTCGTGCTCGCGGGCGGCGGCACGGGCCGCGCGGGTGCGGCGGAGGACGGCTTCGATGCGGGCCAGCAGCTCGGCGGTGCCGAACGGCTTCACCACGTAGTCGTCCGCGCCCAGCCGCAGGCCGAGCACCCGTTCCCGCTCCTCGCCGCGCGCGGTGACGGTGATGATCGCGGTGCCGGTGCGGTGGCGGAGTTCGCGCAGCACGTCGAGGCCGTCGCCGTCGGGCAGGCCGAGGTCGAGCAGCACGACGTCCGCCGGTGGCGCGGTGAGCGCCGCGGCGGCCGTGCCCACCCGGTGCACCTCGTAGCCCGCGTGCCGCAGCGCCGTGAGCAGTCCTCGCGCCACCCGGTCGTCATCTTCGACGACGAGGATGCGCACGGCGGCCTACTGCTCCGGCTTGTCGCCGGTGTCCGCGGGCTTGTCGGACGCGGCCTTCGTGTCGGGGACCGTCGTCTCCTCGGCGTCCGCCGCCGGCTTGTCCTCGTCCGTGCTCGCGTAGCCGGACTCGGGCGGTTCGGCGGCGGCGGGCTCCTCGCGCACGATGACCTCGCGGTCGCCCTTCTTCCCGGCGAGCACGAAGTAGACGACCGCGCCGAGGAACACCACGACCGAGGTGATGACGTTGATCCGCAGCCCGAACACCTGGGTGGCGGGGTCGGTACGCATCTGCTCGATCCAGAACCGGCCGGCCGTGTAGCCCGCGACGTACAGCGCGAACACCCGGCCGTGGCCGAGCCGGAACTTCCGGTCCGCCCACACGATGATCAGCACGACGCCGAGGCTCCACAGCATCTCGTAGAGGAACGTCGGGTGCACGATCTCGATCGGCGTGTTGTCCACCGCCACGCCGCCGAGGTCGTCCTCGAAGCCGGTCGCCGGGTCTTCCCGCCGGTAGATCTCCAGACCCCACGGCAGCGTGGTGGGACCGCCGTAGAGCTCCTGGTTGAAGTAGTTGCCGAGGCGGCCGACGGCCTGCGCGGCGAGGATGCCGGGCGCGAGCGCGTCCGCCATCGCGGGCAGCGGGATGCCCTTGCGGCGGCACGCGATCCACGCGCCGACGCCGCCGAGCGCGATGGCGCCCCAGATGCCGAGGCCGCCGTTCCAGATGGCCAGGGCTTCGAGCGGGTTGCGGCCCTCCCCGAAGTACTTGTCGTTGTCCGTCGCCACGTGGTAGAGCCGACCGCCGATCAGGCCGAACGGCACCGCGAAGACCGCGATGTCGGTGACCTCGCCCTTCAGGCCGCCGCGTGCCACCCAGCGGCGCTCACCCCACCAGATGGCCAGGATGATGCCGAGGATGATGCACAGCGCGTAGGCGCGGATCGGGATCGGTCCCAGTTGCCACACGCCCTGGTCGGGGCTGGGGATCGTCGCGAGGTAAGTCGTCACCACGGCCACCACCGTAGTGGGTGCGGCCATCCGTCCTACGGCGACAGCTCGATTGTTACCGGGAAGGGTCGTTCGAGCTTCAGCACGCCGCCCTCGCTGCGCGCCGCCTCCACGTACTCCCCTGCCCGCAACTCGAACATCGTCGCGGTGACGTCGCCGCCTTCCGGATCCACGACCAGGTAGAACGGAATACCGGCATCGGCGTAGAGCTTCCGCTTCAGCACCAGGTCGTTGACCCGGTTACTGGGTGACAGCACCTCCCCTGCCACTACCAGGTGCGCCGCCGGGAGAAGCAAGCCCTCTTCACCTGCCACGTTGACGGTGAAGTCCGGAATGAGCATCCGAGTGCCGGAAATCTCGAGGTTGAGTCCTGGGAGTGCCTCCAAGCCCGGCGGGCAGGCAGCGTCGAAAGCCGTGGCGATGCGGAAGAGCAAGCGCTGGTGGCGGAGGTTGCCGATCGGGCTCATGATCAGCGACCCGTCGACGAGTTCGACCCGCTGCGACGAGTCCTCCGGGAGCGCCATGACTTCGTTCAGCGTCCAGGGTCCGTCGTGTGCCAGCAGTGGGTGGGAGTACTCGTAGTCGGCGAGTGTCGATCCGTAGTCCGCCGGCAGAGCCATGCGACATCACCTCCGGTGCCAACCCGACGCACGCCAGTGTCGCACGTCGGGTTGTGGATGAGCTTGATCACGAGCCCAGGATGCCGACGCGCACCGACAATTCCGACGCCCAAAAGACGCCGAATGGACTAGTTCACTCGAACGTGCGTGCTAGACGGCCGCTGCCGCTTGGCGCACCCCGCCGGCCAACTCCTCGGTCAACGCCGCCACGGTGTCGTCCTGCACGGCCGACACGAACGCCGAGCCCACGATGACCCCGTCCGCGAACGCCGCCAGCTCCGCCGCCTGAGCGCCGTTGCGCACGCCCAACCCGACCCCGATCGGCATGTCCGTGTGCTCACGCACCCGCTTGACCAGCGCCGGAGCCGCCGACGACACCACGTCGCGCGCACCCGTCACGCCCATCACGGACGTCGCGTACAAGAACCCGCGCGACGACCGCGCCGTCAGCGAGATCCGCTCCTCCGTGGACGACGGCGCCACCAGGAAGATCCGGTCCAGGTCGTGGGCGTCCGTCGCCTCGATCCACGAAGCGCCCTCGTCCGGCACGAGGTCGGGCGTGATGACGCCGAGCCCGCCGGCCGACGCCAGGTCGCGGGCGAACCGGTCCACCCCGTAGGCCAGCACCGGGTTCCAGTACGTCATCACGACCGCACGCCCACCGGCCGCCGCCACCGACTCGACCACGCCGAACAGGTCACGCACCCGGAACCCGCCGCGCAACGCCTGCTCGGCCGCGCGCTGGATGGTGACGCCGTCCATCACGGGGTCGGAGAACGGCAGACCGACCTCCACCAGGTCGCACCCGGACGACACCATCGTCCGCAGCACGTCCTTCGAGCCCTCGAGCGTGGGGTACCCGGCGGGCAGGTACCCGATCAGGGCCGCCCGCGACTCCGCCCGACAAGCCGAGAAAACCGGATCAAGCCTGCTCACGACTCCACCCCCAGCCCGAACCACTTGATCGCGGTGTCCATGTCCTTGTCGCCGCGCCCGGACAGGTTGACCAGGATCAGCCCGTCCGGCCCCAGCTCGCGGCCGAGCACCAGCGCGCCGGCCAGGGCGTGCGCCGACTCGACCGCCGGGATGATGCCCTCCTCCCGCGACAGCAGCGCGAACGCCTCCATCGCCTGGGCGTCGGTCACCGGCCGGTACTCGGCCCGCCCGCTGTCCTTCAGGAACGCGTGCTCGGGGCCGACGCCGGGGTAGTCCAGACCGGCCGAGATGGAGTGCGCCTCGGCGATCTGCCCGTCTTCGTCCTGCAGCACGTACGACATGGCCCCGTGCAGCGACCCGGGCGTGCCCGCGGTCAACGTCGCGCCGTGCCGGGCGGTCTCGATGCCGTCGCCGCCGGGCTCCAGGCCGACCAGCCGCACGGACGGGTCGTCGATGAAGCCGTGGAAGATGCCGATGGCGTTGGACCCGCCGCCGACGCACGCGGCCACCACGTCGGGCAGCCGGCCCGCCTTGTCCAGGATCTGCTCGCGCGCCTCGATGCCGATGATCCGGTGGAAGTCGCGCACGAGCACCGGGAACGGGTGCGGCCCGGCGGCCGTGCCGAGCAGGTAGTGCGTGTCGTCGACGTTGGCGACCCAGTCGCGCAGCGCCTCGTTGATGGCGTCCTTCAACGTGCGCGAGCCGGTCTTCACCGGGACGACCTTCGCGCCGAGCAGCCGCATCCGGGCCACGTTGAGCGCCTGCCGCTCGGTGTCGACCTCGCCCATGTAGACGACGCAGTCCAGGCCCATCAGGGCGCAGGCGGTGGCCGTGGCCACGCCGTGCTGGCCGGCGCCGGTCTCGGCGATGACCCGCTTCTTGCCCATCCGCTTGGTCAGCAGCGCCTGGCCCAGCACGTTGTTGATCTTGTGCGAGCCGGTGTGGTTGAGGTCCTCGCGCTTGAGGAAGATCCGCGCGCCGCCCGCGTGGGCGGCGAACTTCGGCGCCTCCGTGAGCAGCGACGGCCGTCCGGCGAAGTCGCGCAGCAGGCGCGCGAACTCGTCGAGGAACTCGGGGTCGACCCGCGCCTTCTCGTAGAAGGCGGCGAGCTCGTCCACCGCGGCGATGAGCGCTTCCGGCATGAACCGGCCGCCCCACGGCCCGAAGTGGCCCCGCTCATCCGGGTCGTGGGGTGTCGGAGCCAACTGGCCGCGCGCCATGCGCTCTCCTCCTACGGGTCTTACCGGCTCGGCCGGGGACAGGCGGGGTGCGACCCCGCCGTCACCAGCTTGTTCACCGCGACCTTGGGGTCGCCGCTCGTCACCAGGCTCTCGCCGACCAGCACCGCGTCGGCGCCCGCGCCCGCGTACGCCATCAGGTCGCCCGGTCCGGTGACGCCGGACTCGGCGATCTTGATGGTGTCGAAGGGCAGGCCGGGCGCGATCCGCCCGAACACGTCCTTGTCCACTTCCAGGGTGTGCAGGTTGCGCGCGTTCACGCCGATGACGCTCGCACCCGCCTCCAGCGCGCGGTCGGCCTCCTCGGCCGTGTGCACCTCGACCAGGGCCGTCATGCCGAGCGACTCCACCCGGTCGAGCAGCGACACCAGCGCGTTCTGCTCCAACGCCGCCACGATCAGCAGCACCAGGTCCGCGCCGTGCAGGCGCGCCTCGTGCACCTGGTACGGGCTGACGATGAAGTCCTTGCGCAACAGGGGGACGCCCACCGCCGCGCGCACCGCGTCGAAGTCCGCCAGCGACCCGCCGAACCGGCGGCCCTCGGTCAGCACGCTGATCGCCCGCGCGCCGCCGAGCTCGTACTGCGCGGCGAGTTCCGCGGGCTCCGGGATGTCGGCCAGCTGCCCCTTGGACGGGCTGCGCCGCTTGACCTCGGCGATCACGCCGACGCCCGGTCCGCGCAGGATCGACATCACGTCCTGCGGCGGCGGCACCTTCGCCGCCTTCTCCCTGAGCACGTCGAAGGGCAGTGCCGCCTCGCGCTCGGCGAGGTCCTCGCGGACGCCTTCGATGATCGACTCGAGCACGGTCATCCGCGCACCTCGCTCGACTCCGTCAGACCTTCCGGTTCAGTCGCAAGCTCCCGCACGTCATGCTCCCCTTCCCGCCACGAGGATGCTAACCCCGCAGCGAACCCCGTCCGGCCACCGGGGTAGGCCCGTTCGCGCAGTTGACCAGGGCCCTTGCGAGCCGACGTGCGCAAACGTGCGGAGCCGGCGCGTCAGCCGGTCGTCAGCACGAGGTCAGTCCCGGTCCGTGGGATCGTCGCCGCGCTCCAGCGCGTTCCACAGCTCCCGCTCGGGGTCGGTGGTCCGCTTGGCCGCGCCGGGCGTCTGGTAGCCGCCGCCCAAGCGGGGCATGGCCGAACCGCGCACGACGAGCAGCACGCCCGCCGCGACCGCGAGCGCCGCGCCGAGCAGCACGAGACCGCGACCGGTCACCGGCCCCTCGGCGTCCACTCCTTGGAACGCCGCCGCCGCGCCCGCCAGCAGCACCACGACGCCGAGCACCCGCCGCACCCAGCCGCTCAACGCCACCACGGCGGCGATCGCGGCCAGGCACAGCAGCGCCAACGGGGTCAGCGCGGGCACGACGTCGCCGCCCCTTCGGTCCGCCGAAGCGTCCCAGGACAGGGCGGAGGCGCCCCACAACGCCACCGCGGCGAGCAGCAGGAGCGCCACCACGATCCACAGTGGACGCCGGGCCGCGGACCGCTCAGACACGGGCCGGGTCCACCGCCGGGGCCATGGTCTGCGCGGTCGCGATCGCCGAGAGCACGGCGCCTGCCTTGTTCAGGCACTCGTTGTCCTCGGCGACCGGGTCCGAGTCGGCCACGATGCCGCCGCCCGCTTGCACGTACGCCACGCCGTCGCGCACCAGGGCGGTGCGGATGGCGATGGCGGTGTCCGCGTCGCCGGCGAAGTCCAGGTAGCCGACGACACCGCCGTACAGGCCGCGGCGGGTGGGTTCCAGCTCCTCGATCAGCTCCATCGCGCGCGGCTTGGGCGCGCCGGACAGGGTGCCCGCCGGGAAGCACGCCGCGACCGCGTCGAACGCCGTCCGGCCCTCCGCGAGCTCGCCGGTCACCGTGGACACGATGTGCATGACGTGGCTGTACCGCTCGACCTTGAAGAAGTCGACCACGGTCACCGAGCCGGGCTTGCACACCCGGCCCAGGTCGTTGCGGCCCAGGTCGACCAGCATCAGGTGCTCGGCGCGTTCCTTGTGGTCGGCCAGCAGGTCCTTCTCCAGCAGGGCGTCTTCCTCGTCGTCGACGCCCCTCCACCGGGTGCCCGCGATCGGGTGAGTGGTGGCCTTGCCGTCGCGCACCGTCACCAACGACTCCGGGCTGCACCCGACGATGTCGAAGTCGTCCAGCCGCAGCAGGTACATGTATGGGCTCGGGTTGGACGTGCGCAGCACGCGGTAGATGTCGAGAGGGTCGGCGGTGGTGCGCATCTCGAACCGCTGCGACAGCACGACCTGGAACGCCTCACCGGCCCGGATGGCCTCCTTGGCCTTCTCCACGACCGCGTAGTGCTCCTGCTGGGAGCGGCGGCGCACGAACTCCGGCTTGGGCCGGGCGAACACCGCGGCGGTGGGCGGCGCGGGGCTCTGCAGGTCCTGGGTCATCGCGTCGAGCCTGGCCACCGCGTCGTCGTAGGCCGCGTCGACGCGTTCCGGCGAGTCGTCCCAGTTGATGGCGTTGGCGATGAGCGTGACGGTGCCCTCGTGGTGGTCCAGCGCGGCCAGGTCGGTGGCCAGCAGCATCACCAGCTCCGGCACCTTCAGGTCGTCCTCGGCCAGCGACGGCAGCCGCTCCAGCCGCCGCACGGCGTCGTAGCCGATGTAGCCGACCATCCCGCCGGTCAGCGGCGGCAGGCCGGGCAGCGGGTCGGTGCGCAGCACCTCGATGGTCTCGCGCAGCGCCACCAGCGGGTCGCCGCCCTCAGGCAGGCCGACGGGGTGCGGCCCGAGCCAGAACGCCTCGCCGCCGGTCGCGGTCAACGCCCCCGCGCTGCGCGCGCCGACGAACGACCAGCGCGACCAGGAGCGGCCGTTCTCGGCCGACTCGAACAGGAACGTGCCCGGTCGGTCCGCCGCGAGCTTGCGGTACAGCCCGACGGGCGTCTCCGCGTCCGCCAGCAGCCGCCGCACCACCGGGATGACCCGCCGCTGGGCGGCGAGCTCGCGGAACTCCTCGCGCGTCGGGCTGACCTCGCCCAGACCCGCACCTGCACCGATGACGCTCACCATGGGCGACATTGTGCCGGTTGCGCCTATACGGATGTTCGGCCGGGCCCTATTTCAACGCACGTTGAAAAACGGTGGGGCTTACCGCATGATGATGGCGTGAACACCGGCTCGAACCAAACCGAACCCAAGCGCCGCGGTCGACGGGCGGGCGGCGAGGACACCAAGGCCGCGCTGCTGGCCGCCGCGCGCGAGATCTTCGTCGAACGCGGCTACGAGGGCGCCACCGTCCGGTCCATCGCGGCGCGGGCCGGTGTGGACGCGGCCATGGTCAACCACTGGTTCGGCGGCAAGGAAGCCCTGTTCGCCAAGGCCGTGCTCCAGGTGCCGGTCGACATCCACGCGCTGGTCGACCGCATCCTCGACGGCCCGGACGAGGAGATCGGCGAGCGGATCGTGCGCAACTTCCTCGGCATCTGGGACCCCATCGGCGGCGGCCAGTTCGCCGCGATGGTGCGCAGCGTGACGTCGCACGACCAGGTGGCCGACGTGCTGCGCGCCTTCTTCGTGGGCACCCTGCTCAAGCGGGTCGTCGCGCACCTCGACGTGCCGGACGGCGAGCTGCGCGCGACGCTGGTGGCCAGCCAGATCTTCGGCATGGGCATGGTGCGGTACGTGCTCAGGTTCGAGCCGATCGCCTCGGCGGACGTGGAGACGATGGTCAAGGCCATCGCGCCCAACCTCCAGCGCTACCTGACCGGGGACATCGGCTGAGCGGTCAGCCCTCGGGGCCGAGCAGCACGGTGGCGTCGAAGCACGTCGCGTCACCGGTGTGGCAGGCGGCGCCGACCTGGTCCACGACCAGCAGCACCGTGTCGCCGTCGCAGTCCAGCCGCACCTCGTGCACGTGCTGCGCGTGCCCGGACGTCTCGCCCTTCACCCACAGCTGCTGCCGGCTGCGCGAGTAGTACGTGGCGCGGCGGGTGGTGAGCGTGCGGTGCAGGGCCTCGTCGTCCATCCACGCCACCATCAGCACCTCCCCGGTGCCGCGCCGCTGCGCCACGGCGCACACCAGGCCGTCGGCGGTGCGCTTGAGCCGTGAGGCGATGGACGGGTCGAGCGCGCTGGTCAACGCTGTCCTCCGAAGAAGTGGATCCGGGCGGGCTTGGTGTTGAGCATGACCACGCCGAAGACGTGGGCCGCGGACAGCAGGCCGGAGAGCACGCGGAGCCACACCGGCCCCTGGTTGAGCACCGCGAGCAGGTGGATCAGCGCGACCAGGCCGAAGACGAGCGCCGCCGTCAGCCGGGCCGGGCGCAGGCCCGCCACCAGGCCGCCGACCGCGAGCAGCTCCAGCACGGCGACGATCACCGGGAACCTGACCCAGCTCGAGTCGTTCTCGACCTGCCACTGGACCAGGCCCATGAGCACGAACGCCAGGCCGCCGGCCGCGCCGATCAGGGTCGCGAGGAACACCTCGACGGGCGCGTTGCGCGGGTTCGGCATCAGCGCACCACCACGCCCGCGTCGCGCAGGCTCTGCTTCACGTCGCCGATGCGCAGCGTGCCGAAGTGGAACACGCTGGCCGCGAGCACCGCGTCCGCGCCCTCGGCCACGGCCGGCGGGAAGTGCTCCACCGCGCCCGCGCCGCCGCTGGCGATCAACGGCACGTCGACCACCGCGCGGGTGAGCCGGATCAGCTCCAGGTCGAACCCGGCCTTGGTGCCGTCGGCGTCCATCGAGTTCAGCAGGATCTCGCCGACGCCCAGCTCCTGGCCCCGCGCGGCCCACTCGACCGCGTCGATGCCGGTGCCCTTGCGGCCGCCGTGCGTGGTGACCTCGAACCCGGACGGGGTCGGCGGCTCGCCCTCGGGCACGCGCCGCGCGTCCACCGACAGCACGATGCACTGGGCGCCGAACCGGCGGGAGAGCTCGCCGAGCAGCTCGGGCCGGGCGATCGCGGCCGTGTTCACGCTCACCTTGTCCGCGCCCGCCCGCAGCAGCTTGTCCACGTCGTCCGCGGCGCGCACGCCGCCGCCCACCGTGAGCGGGATGAACACCTGCTCCGCCGTGCGGCGGACCACGTCGAAGGTGGTCTCGCGGTCGCTGGAGGACGCCGTCACGTCGAGGAACGTCAGCTCGTCCGCGCCCTCCGCGTCGTAGGCCCGCGCCAGCTCGACCGGGTCGCCCGCGTCGACGAGGTTGGTGAAGTTCACACCCTTCACGACCCTGCCCCGGTCGACGTCCAGGCAGGGGATCACGCGCACCGCGACTGACATGGCCAAAAGCCTACGTGGACGCCCTGAGCGGCCGACTTCCGGTGCCGGAGCGCTCGACTCGGGTGTTCCGGACGCAGGACACGCGCGACCCGGACGCGGGACACGCGGGTCCCAAACGTGGGACGCACGACACCTGAACGTGGGATTCACGGCCGCTGGTGGGCGACGCGGCGGGAAAAGTGTGGTTCACTTGTGGAGGTCGCAAGTTTTGTGTTCGTGTCATCCACGCTCGCGAAACATTGTTTGAGCGTGTGATTCCTCAGGGTCAGCGTTTGGACCGGCCCCAGCGGGTGCGTTCGCCCCGTTGGTAGCTGTATGAGGAGTACAAAGATGGCGCAGGGCACCGTGAAGTGGTTCAACTCGGAGAAGGGCTTCGGCTTCATCTCCCCCGAGGATGGCGGCGCGGACGTGTTCGTGCACTACTCGGAGATCCAGAGCGGCGGCTACCGCAGCCTGGAAGAGAACCAGCGGGTGAGCTTCGATGTCGGCCAGGGCGCCAAGGGCCCCCAGGCGACGAACGTGACGGTCATCTGACCTGGCGTTGCTCGTGAAGAGCCCCGTTCCCCTCGTGGGAGCGGGGCTCTTCCGCATTTCGCGGCTAACGTTGCCGGTCATGGACCTCGCTGCCGGCAAGTACCTCTTGTTGACCACCTTCCGCAAGGACGGCACCGCCGTGCCGACACCCGTCTGGGCGGCCGGCGCCGACGGCGCGCTGTACGTGTGGTCCGCCGCCGACGCGGGCAAGGTCAAGCGCATCCGCCGCAGCGGCGACGTGCGCGTCGGACCGTGCGACTTCCGGGGTCAGCCGACCGGCGAGCAGGTCCCGGCCACCGCGCGGCTGCTCGACGGCCCCGGCAGCGACCGCGTGCGGTCCCTCATCGCGAAGAAGTACGGCGTGATGGGCAGGCTCACCCTGCTCGGCAGCCGGATCCGCCGCGGCCGCGACGGCACGATCGGCATCGAGATCACGCCCGCGTAGCGTCAACCCGGAGTTGACCCGTCGCGCTGCGTCAACCTACAGTTGACGGGTGGTAGCTCCCCCGGTCCAGCTCACGGACCTGATCGTCACCGTCGCGTCGGAGCACACCGACGTGCTGGGCAGACTGGCCGCCGCCGTGGAGCTGAGCGGCCAGCTCGACGAGCTGGGCGATCACCTCATCGGGCACTTCGTGGACGAGGCGCGGCGCGCGGGCGCGAGCTGGGCCGAGATCGGCGAGAGCCTCGGCGTCACCAAGCAGGCCGCGCAGAAGCGGTTCGTGCCCAAGGAGTCGCCGGACCTGAAGCCGAGCTTCGACCGCTACACCGACCGGGCCCGGCGGGTCGTGGTGCTGGCCCGCCACCACGCCCGGTTCAGCGAGCGCATCGGCACCGAGCACATCCTGCTCGGCCTGCTCGACGAGTCCGGCGGCCTGGCCGCCAAGACCATCGCCAAGCTGGAGGCCTCGGAGGGCACCACGCGGATGGCGGTGCTCCACGAGCTGGACGGCGCGGTCCGGCAGCGGCCCGAGCCGCAGCCGTTCACCACGCACTGCAAGAAGGCGCTGGAGCTGGCCGTGCGGGCGTCGCTGCGCCGGGGCCACGCGTTCGTCGGCACCGAGCACCTGCTGCTCGGCCTGCTCGCCGAGAAGGAAGGCGCCGCGGCCAAGGCCCTCGAACGCACGGGCGTCACCGAGGAAGCCGCGGAGGCCTACATCGTCCGCGAGATCGACGAGGCGATCAACCGCGCACGGCGGCCAGCGCCTCCGGGAGCGTGAACGCGCCCGCGTAGAGCGCCTTGCCCACGATCGCGCCCTCGACGCCGTCGCGCGACAGCGCCGCCAGCGCGACCAGGTCGTCCACACTGGACACACCGCCCGAGGCGATGACCGGCGCGTCGGTGCGCGCGCACACCTCGCGCAGCAGGTCCACGTTCGGGCCCTGGAGCGTGCCGTCCTTGCCGACGTCGGTGACCACGTAGCGGGCGCAGCCGTCGCGGTCCAGCCGCTCCAGCACCTCCCACAGGTCGCCGCCGTCCTTCGTCCAGCCGCGCGCGGCCACCCGGTGGCCCTGCTCGGTGATCCGCACGTCGAGGCCGACCGCGATCTTCTCGCCGTGCTCGGCGACGACCTTCGCGCACCACACCGGGTCCTCCAGCGCGGCCGTGCCCAGGTTCACCCGCGCGCAGCCGGTCGCGAGCGCGGCGGCCAGCGACGCGTCGTCGCGGATGCCGCCGGACAGCTCGACCTGGACGTCCAGCTCGCCGACCACGCGGGCCAGCAGCTCGCGGTTGCTGCCGCGGCCGAACGCGGCGTCGAGGTCGACCAGGTGCACCCACTCGGCGCCGTCGCGCTGCCAGGCGAGCGCGGCGTCCAGCGGGTCGCCGTAGTTGGTCTCGGTGCCGGCCTCGCCCTGCACGAGCCGAACGGCCAGGCCATCGGCCACGTCAACAGCCGGGAGCAGCGTGAAAGTCACGCGTTCAGCCTAGTTGAAGCTCTTGAGCCAGTTCTCCAGCAGGTGCGCGCCCGCGTCGCCGGACTTCTCCGGGTGGAACTGGGTCGCCCACAGCGGACCGTTCTCCACCGCCGCGACGAACTCGTCGCCGCCGTGCTCGGCCCACGTCACCAGCGGCGCGCGGAGCGGCCCGGACTCGGGCAGCTCCCACTTGCGCACGCCGTAGGAGTGCACGAAGTAGTACCGGGTGTCCTGGTCGAGGCCGGCGAACAGCTCGGTGTCCTCGGGGGTGCGGACGGTGTTCCAGCCCATGTGGGGCACGACCGGGGCCTCCAGCCGCTCCACCGTGCCCGGCCACTCGCCGCAGCCCTCGGTGAGCACGCCGTGCTCGATGCCCCGTTCGAACAGGATCTGCATGCCGACGCAGATGCCGAGCACGGGACGCCCACCGGCGAGCCGCTGCCCGATGAGCCGGCCGCCCTTGATCGCGTCCAGCCCGGCCATGCACGCGGCGAACGCGCCGACGCCGGGCACCACCAGGCCGTCCGCGTCGAGCGCGGCCCGGTGGTCGGACGACACCTCCACGTCGGCGCCGACGCGCTGGAGGGCGCGCTCGGCGGAGCGGATGTTGCCGAATCCGTAGTCCAGCACAACGACCTTGGGCACCCATCCAGCGTAGTCGCCACGCAGCGCACCGGGAGCGTGCGGTCCGCCACGACCCGTCAGGCCAACCCGCCCTGCGTCACCGGGACCACCGGCAGGACCGTGTTGATCGGCAGGCCGGCGCGGTCCGGCAGCGCGGTCACCCACGTGTCGGCGCGGCCCTCGTCCACCAGCGCGCGCACCTCGGCGACGTCGGCGGGCAGGTCGGCGGGCCGCGGTCGGGCGTCGAGCCGCCACCAGCGCAGCAGGCCGACCAGGCGGCGGGCCGAGCCCGTGGAGCCTGCCTGCTCGCCGTCGGTCCACACCTCGGCGGTGGGAGACCAGCGCAGCAGCAGCGCCGCCGCGCCGGTCTCCCTGACCTGCTCGGCCAGCCGGAACGCCGCCGGGAACCCGATCTGCCTGCGCGGCAGCAGCACCGTCCCGGACGCCACCGGGACCAGTGCCGCGGGCCCCGCGGCGGCGCGGTGCAGGTTCAGCTGCAGCTCCGCGGTCGGCGCGGGTGTCCAGATCAGGGTTCTCGGCGCGCTCACAGGCAGAGATCATGCCGCAGCGGCCGGGTGCCCGAACATCCGACGCACGGCCGCGGCGACGCCGAGCACGTCGAGGTCGTGCGCCGAATCGTGGTCCTCGGCCGTGCCGTAGGCGCGCAGCTCGGAGTCGCGCCGCACGCCGAGCGACCGCAGCCGGTGCGGCACGTCCGCCAGCGCCTCGGCCGCCAGGTGCGCCGACGTGCCCTCCAGGTACGGCTCGACCAGCAGCACGTCCGCGCGGTCGGCCCGGCGCACCGCCGCCTGCAGCCCGGCCGCGTCGAACGGCCGCACGGTGGTCGCGTAGAGCACCGTCACGTCCGCGTCCCGGGTGGCCGCCAGCACGGTGTCGAGCATCGGCCCGACCGCCACCACCACGCCCTGCCCGCCGCGCCGGACCTCGGTGAACCCCTCGACCACCGGGTGCGGCGCGCTGTTCTCGCGCAGGGAGAGCCGGATGTAGACCCGGTCGTCGCGCGCCAGCGCGTCCCGCACGATCGGACCCACCTCGTCCGGGTGGCCGGGCACGCGCACCGTCCAGCCGGGCAGGGTGCCGAACAGCGCCACGTCACCGGGCGCCTGGTGCGTGCGGCCCCACACCGGGTCGTCGTAGGAGCCGCCGATGCTGACCAGCACGCCGCCCAGGTCCTGGTGGCCGAAGTCCAGCTTGATCTGCTCGAACGGCCGCTCGACCAGGAACGGGGCGTAGGTGTGCACGACCGGCCGCAGCCCGCTCAGCGCCAGCCCCGCGCCCACGCCGACCATGGCCTGCTCGCGGATGCCGACGTTGATCACCCGCTCGTGCGGCGCGAACGCGTCCCGCGAGATCTCCGCCAGCACGACCGCGACCCGCGGGTCGTGCCGCATCACGTCCTCGACGGTGTCCACGAACACCTGGCGCATCGACGTCGTCACCGCTCCCCCTTGCCGATCTCCGCCACCACGACCAGCGGACGGCCGGGGTGCTCCTGCGTGAACGCCCCGTGCAGCGCCTCGTGGTCCCGTCCATCCACAGTGGACGTCTGCCACCCCTCGACCTCGAACCGCTTCGCCACCCCGCCGGGCCAGCCGTGCGTGCCGGAGGCGTTGTCCACCACGACGGTGACGAGCCGGTCCAGGCCGAGCCGGCCGGCCAGCGCGATCGCCTCGTGGTTGCTGCCCTCGTCCAGCTCCGCGTCCCCGACCAGCACGAACGTCCGCGCGGCCCGGCCCTGGGCGCGCAGCCCGAGCGCGGTGCCGACGGCGATCGGCAGGCCGTGCCCGAGCGAGCCGCTGCTGATCTCGACACCGTTGACCAGCACGCGGTCCGGGTGCTGACCCAACGGCGAGTCCCACGCGGTCCAATCGTCCAGAGTGGACGGATCGAGGTAGCCCTTCGCGGCCAGCACGGCGTAGTACGCCATCGGACCGTGCCCCTTGGAGAGCAGGAACCGGTCGCGGTCCGGGTCGTCCACCCGGTCCGGCGCGACGTCCAGCACCCGGTCGTAGAGCACCCACAGCACGTCCAGCGTGGACGCCGCCGCCCACTCGTGCTTCTCGTCCCCTGTCATCCGCCGGAACAACGCGGGGATCTCCGCGAAGCCCGGCTTGTCCTTGACTGCCATGAACCCACGAAACAACTTCGACTTAGGTCGAGGTCAAGACCTAGGATGGGCACGTGAGCAAGTTGCCGGAGATGTTGACCATCGGCCAAGTGGCCGAACGCAGCGGGGTGCCGCACACCGCGCTGAGGTTCTACGAGGAAAGAGGGTTGATCACCTCCGAGCGCACGGCGGGCAACCAGCGCCGGTACCCGCGCCACGTGCTGAGGCGGCTGGCGTTCATCCGCACCGCGCAGCGGGTCGGACTGTCGCTGGAGGACGTGCACGACGCGTTGGCGACCCTGCCGGAGAACCGCACGCCGACCAAGACCGACTGGAGCAGGCTGTCGGCGAGCTGGCAGGTGGAGCTGGACGCCCGGATCGACGCGTTGCGGCGGCTGCGCGACCGGCTGACGTCGTGCATCGGGTGCGGGTGCCTGTCGCTGCGCAGCTGCTCCCTGCACAACCTCGACGACGAGCAGGCCGCCGACGGGCCCGGCGCGCCCAAGCTCAAGCCCGCCCTCGAAGGTGGCACCTGAAATCCGGTTGTGCCGCGTGCTGCACTGGAGGTCGTGCAAGAGAAGAAGCAGATGGTCCGCTTGTCGAAGCGGATGGCGAAGGTGCTGCGCCACGACCCGGGAAGGGTCGGGTTGACGCTCGACGCCGCCGGGTGGGTCGACCTCGACGACCTCGTGCGCGCCCTGGGCGTGAGCCGGGCGCAGGTGCTGGAGGTGGTGGCGGACAACGACAAGCAGCGGTTCGCGATCGAGGACGGGCGTATCCGGGCCAGCCAGGGCCACACCGTGGAGGTGTCATTGGACCTGCCGGTGACCGAGCCGCCCGCCGAGCTGTACCACGGGACCGTCGGTCGGTTCCTGCCCGACATCTTCCGCGAGGGGCTGCGGCCGATGGCGCGGCACGACGTGCACCTGTCCGCGAGCGTGGAGACGGCCGTCCGGGTCGGGTCGCGCCGGGGCAAGCCGGTGGTGCTGGTGGTCGACGCCGCGGCCATGGCCGCCGACGGCCACGAGTTCCGGGTCAGCGCCAACGGCGTGTGGCTGGCGGCCGCCGTGCCGCCTAACTACCTGCGAGAACACGTCTCGTGAGCCAGTCGAGGCCCGCGACCACCTCGTCCGGGCCGAGGCCGCGCACCTGTCTTTGGTACTGGTAGACCTCGGGGGCCAACGGCGCCATCAAGGCGTCCACCACGGCCGCCGGCGCGCCGTCCACCAGCGAGGCGACGTGCCGCCGCCAGAAGCCGTAGGCGCCCGCCCGGAACCGCGCACCGCCCGTCTCCGCGCCGAGCACCAGGTGCAGGTGCCGTTCGAGCAGGCCGACCATGGCCCGGTAGAACGCGGCCAGCCGTTCGTCGGGGGACGCGCCCGGTCCCAGCGGCGGCGGACCGGTGAGGATGCGGTCCTGGATGTCGGACTCGTGCTCGTCCAGCAGCGCCTGCGCGATCGAGGTCGTGTCCGGGTAGCGCCGGTAGAGCGTCGCCCGGCCCACGCCCGCGGCCCGCGCGATGTCCTCCATCGTCACGCCGACCGCCCCGCCCGCGGCGGCGAACACGCCTTCCGCGGCGGCGAGCACCCTGGCCCTGTTGCGGGCCGCGTCGGCCCGCTCCCGAGGGCGACCGGCGGTGGTGGCGGCCTCGGCCGGTGACGACATGTGACCAACCATACGCAGACAGCCAAACCGCCGGCGTCCGCCGCCCCGAACGTTCGACCCGGCTGTTCCGAACGCAGGACACGCCTGACCTGAACGCAGGACACGCCGGCCCTGAGCATTCGACACGCGGGACCTGAGCGTTCGACACGCGCGGGTGTCGAACGCTCAGGTCGGCCGGGTTCCGCGTTCGGGGCTACAGGAGCCAGGCGACGGCGGCGCCCACGGCGACGACGGTCAGGACCAGCAGGACGATCGCCAGGCCGCGGGCCGTCTTCCAGGTGCTGTAGACACCGCCGCCCAGGAAACCGGCCAGCGCGATCAGGCCGATGACCACGTATTCCTTCGGCATCTACAGAACGCCCTTGGTCGACGGCACGCCGCCCACCCGCGGATCCGGCTCGACGGCCGCGCGCAGCGCCCGCGCGATCGCCTTGAACTGCGCCTCGGCGATGTGGTGCGGGTCGCGCCCGTACTCCACCCGCACGTGCAGCGCGATCCCCGCGTGGAACGCCAGCGAGTCGAACACGTGCCGGTTCAGCACGAACGGGTAGTTGCCGCCGATCGTGAAGGTGTTGAACTGCTCCGGCTCGCCCACGTGCACGCAGTACGGCCGCCCGGACACGTCCACCGCCGCGTGCGCCAGCGTCTCGTCCATCGGGATCCACGCGTCGCCGAACCGGCGGATGCCCGCCTTGTCGCCCAACGCCTCCCGCAACGCCTGCCCGAGCACGATCGCCACGTCCTCCACGGTGTGGTGCGCGTCGATCTCCACGTCACCGGTCGCCCGGACGACCAGGTCCAACGACCCGTGCACGCCCAGCGCGGTGAGCATGTGGTCGTAGAACGGCACCCCGGTGCCGATCTCGACCTGCCCGGTGCCGTCGAGGTCCACCTCGACGTACACCGACGATTCCCTGGTGGTCCGCTCCACCTTGCCGACCCGGCTCACCGGTCAACCTCCTTGCTCGCCGCGAGGAACGCGTCGTTCTCCTCCGGAGTGCCGACCGTCACCCGCAGATGTCCGGCGATGCCGACGTCCCTGATCAGCACACCGCGTTCCAAGTACGACCGCCACGTGGCGTGCGCGTCGTCGAACCACCCGAACAGCACGAAGTTCGCGTCGCTCGGCACCACCGAGAACCCGAGACCGGCCAGCGAGTCCACCACCCGGTCGCGCTCGGCCGCCAGCTTCGCCACCGAGCCGAGCGTCTCCGACGCGTGCCGCAACGACGCCCGCGCCGCCGCCTGCGTCAGCGCCGACAGGTGGTACGGCAGCCGCACGAGCTGCAACGCGTCCACCACGGCGGGCGCGGCGGCGAGGTAGCCCAGCCGGCCGCCGGCGAACGCGAACGCCTTGCTCATGGTCCGGCTGACGATCAGCTTCGCCGGGTAGTCGTCCAGCAGCACGACCGCGCTCTGCCGCGACGAGAACTCCGCGTACGCCTCGTCCACCACGACCATGCCGGGCGACGCCTCGATCAGCACGCGCAGGTCGTCCACCGGCAGGCTCTGCCCCGTCGGGTTGTTCGGGCTGGTCACGAACACCACGTCCGGAGCGCGCTCGGCGACGATCTCGGCCGCGCGCTCCACGTCCAGCGAGAAGTCGGCGCGGCGGGGCGTCGGCGCCCACTCCGTGCGGGTGCCCGCGGCGATGATCGGGTGCATCGAGTACGACGGCTCGAAGCCCAGCGCCGAGCGGCCCGGCCCGCCGAACGCCTGCAGGATCTGCTGGAGCACCTCGTTCGACCCGTTCGCCGCCCACAGGTTCGCCGAGGTCAGCGGCACGCCCGTGGACGAGGCGAGGTAGGCGGCCAGGTCCTCGCGCAACGCCACCGCGTCCCGGTCCGGGTAGCGGTGCAGCTCGCCCGCGATGGCCGCCACCTCGCGCACCACGTCCTGCACCAGGGCGGGCGTGGGCGGGTACGGGTTCTCGTTCGTGTTCAGCCGGACGGGCACGTCCAGCTGAGGCGCGCCGTACGGCGTACGCCCGCGCAGGTCCTCCCGCAGGGGCAGGTCGACCAGCTCGACCCGGGATCCGATGGGCCTCATCCGCGGAACCTCGCCGTCACGGCTTGGCCGTGCGCGGGCAGGTCCTCGGCGTTCGCCAGCGCCACGACGTGCGACGACACCTCGCGCAACGCGTCCTCGCTGTAGTCGACGACGTGGATGCCGCGCAGGAACGTCTGCACCGACAGCCCCGACGAGTGCCGCGCGCACCCGGCGGTGGGCAGCACGTGGTTGGAGCCCGCGCAGTAGTCGCCCAGCGACACCGGCGAGTGCGCGCCCACGAAGATCGCGCCGGCCGCGCGCACGCGGGCGGCGACCTCCCGCGCGTCGGCCGTCTGGATCTCCAGGTGCTCGGCGGCGTAGGTGTCCGCCACCCGCAGCCCCTCGTCCAGGCTCGACACCAGCACGGTGCCGGACTGCCTGCCGGCCAGCGCCGTCCGCACGCGCTCGCGGTGCTTGGTCGCGTCGACCTGCCGCGCCAGCTCGGCGTCCACCGCGTCCGCCAGCTCCGTCGAGGTCGTCACCAGCACGCTCGCGGCCAGCGTGTCGTGCTCGGCCTGGCTGATCAGGTCGGCGGCCACGTGCACCGGGTCGGCCGTGTCGTCGGCCAGGATCAGGATCTCGGTCGGCCCGGCCTCGGCGTCGATGCCGATCAGGCCGCGCAGCAGCCGCTTGGCGGCGGTCAGGTAGATGTTGCCGGGCCCGGTCACCAGGTCCGCCGGCTCCAGGAGCCGGCCGTCGGTGTCCGTGCCGCCGTACGCCAGCAGCGCGACGGCGAGCGCGCCGCCCACGGCCCACACCTCCGTGACGCCGAGCAGCGCGGCGGCGGCCATGATCGTCGGGTGCGGCAGGCCGCCGAACTCCGCCTGCGGCGGCGAGCACACCACCAGCGACTCGACGCCCGCGATCTGCGCCGGCACCACGTTCATGACCACGGTGGACGGGTAGACGGCCAGGCCGCCGGGCGCGTACAGGCCGACCCGGGACACCGGCACCCAGCGCTCGGTGACCGTGCCGCCGGGCACGACCTGGGTGGTCGTGTCGACCCGGCGCTGGTCGGCGTGCACCTTGCGGGTGCGCGCGATGGACTCCTCCAGCGCCGCGCGCACGGCCGGGTCCAGCTCGGACAGCGCGCGCTCCAGCTCGGCGGCGGGCACGCGGATCGACGCCGGGCGCACCTTGTCGAACTTCTCGCCGTGCTCCAGCACGGCCTCCACGCCCCGTTCGCGCACGTCGTCCACGAGCGGCCGGACGTGATGCAGCACCGCGTCCACGTCGACCTCGGCGCGCGGCAGCGCGGCGCGCAGTTCGGCGGGTGACGGGACACGACCTCGCAGGTCGATGCGGTTGAGCATGCCCACAAGGGTAAGGCGTCGCCAATTCCGTCAACTGTCAGCCTGGCCACGAGTGGTGAACCCGACAAACGGCGGCTACCTCGATCCGTGAGCAGGGGGCCACGCTGCGTATCGCACGCATCTCCGTCGCAAACCCTGCTGATGATGGAGGCTTGATGTTCACCAAGCGGCGCGGCCTTGTGGCCGCCGCATTGCTCGCGAGCGTGGCCCTGGTGCTCCCCGCGCACCCCGGGTCCGCTCAGACGGCGACCGCGCAACCGACCGAGCGGACCGTGTTCGAGGTCACCGCCACCACCCCCGAGGCGCGCACGAAGGTCGCCCGGACCGGCGTCGACGTGCTCGGCCAGAACGGCGACACGCTCACCGTGATCGCCGAACCCCGCCAGCAGTGGTTGCTGCGGGCCACCGGGCTGCCGATGCGCGACACCGGTGACGCCGACGCCCAGCTCGCGGGCCTGGGCAAGGCGGACTTCGCGGACCCCCAGCTCGGCGCGCAGGACTTCCCGTCCGGCTACACCGGCTACCACAACTACGCGGAGATGGTCGCCGAGCTGAACCAGACCGTCCGCGACCACCCGAACCTCGTCACGCTGCGCAGCATCGGCAAGTCGTACCAGAACCGCGACCTGTGGATGATCAAGATCAGCGACAACCCGTCGGTCGACGAGTCCGAGCCCGAGGTGCTGTTCACCTGCAACCAGCACGCGCGGGAGCACCTGACCGTGGAGATGTGCCTGCACATCATCAAGCGGTACACGGACAACTACGCGTCCAACGCGGCCGTCAAGGGCGCGGTCGACAGCCGCGAGATCTGGGTCATCCCCAGCGTCAACCCGGACGGCGCCGAGTACGACATCGCGACCGGCTCGTTCCGGGCGTGGCGCAAGAACCGGCAGCCGAACTCCACCGCGACCGGCACCGACCCGAACCGCAACTGGGGCCACCAGTGGGGCTGCTGCGGCGGCTCCAGCGGCAGCGGTTCGAGCGACACCTACCGCGGCCCGTCGGCGTTCTCCGCGCCGGAGACCGCCCGGGTCCGCGACTTCGTCGGCACGCGCGTGGTCGGCGGTGTGCAGCAGATCAAGTCGCACATCGACTGGCACACGTTCTCGGAGCTGATCCTGTGGCCGTACGGCTACACCTACAACGACACCGCCGCGGGCCTGGACGCCACCCAGGCCAACGTGTTCCAGACCATGGGCAGGCGGATGGCCGCGCTGAACGGCTACACGCCGCAGCAGGCCAGCGACCTCTACATCACCGACGGCAGCGTCGACGACTGGATGTGGGCCGCCCACGGCATCTGGAGCTACACGTTCGAGATGTACCCCAGGTCCGCGAGCGGCACCAGCGGCTTCTACCCGCGCGACACGCTGATCGCGGCGCAGACCTCGCGCAACGACACCGCGGTGCAGCTGTTCCTGGACTACTCCGACTGCGTCCCGCGCATCACCGGGCGCACCTGCTGACGGCCTCCACGGCCTGATCGACCGGCGTGGGCTCGACGAAGCGGCGGGGCGAGGCCCCGACCACTTCGGCGAGCCCGCGCCTGGTTGGATCACCCCGGCACTGCGGCCGGGCTCCGCGATCCCGGGCCGCGGGCTGCCGGGAGGAGAACCGGATCGCGACTTCGGGCAACAGGAAGCATGACCACGCGCAATCCCCCCGCCGGGCCCGTGCCGCCGACGGAGTCGCCTCCCGGTGTCACCGACGAACACCTGATCGTCGAGTCGCTGACGACCCCCGAGCGGTTCGCGGTGATCTTCGACCGGTACGCGCCGGTCGTGCACGGCTACCTGTCCCGCCGGGTGGGCGCGATGGCGGACGACCTGATGAGCGAGACGTTCCTGCTCGCGTTCCGCGGCCGCACCGGCTACACCCCCGGGCGCGCCCCGGTGCGGGCCTGGCTGTTCGGCATCGCCACCAACCTGGTGCGCCGGCACGCCCGGGACGAGGAACGGCGGTACCGGGCGTTCGGCCGGGCGGCCGGGCACGCGGAGACGACCGCGGAGCTCGGCGAGGTGGCCGCGCGGGTCGACGCCCTGGCGTTGCGGGGCGTGCTGGCCGACGCGCTGGCCGCGCTGCCGCGCGAGGACCTGGACGTGCTGCTGCTGTGGACCTACCCGCAGCTGTCCTACGCCGAGATCGCCGCGGCGCTGGGCGTTCCGCTCGGCACCGTCCGTTCCCGCCTGCACCGCGCCAGGGGCAAGGTCCGCGCCCGGCTCGACGATCGCCGGCTGTCCGCCGAGGAGACCGCATGAACGAGTTCACCGCGCTCCGGGACCACGGCCCGGAGCCGACCCCGCTGGCCGAGGACGTGCTGGCCAGGGCCCGCGCCGACCTGCTGGCCGAGATCCGGGCCGGCGCCCGCCCCGCGGCCGACCGGCCGGTCGGCCTCCGTCGCCGTGCGGTGGTCGTCGCCGCCGCCTCGGCGGCCGTCGTCGTCGTTGTCGGGATCGTCGCCCCCGGCGGCGGCACGCCACCACCACCGCCTGCCGGCGTCGAGCCGCCGGTGCTGGTCGGGTTCGACATGCCGACGCTGCCGCCGGAGCTGAACCCGATCCCGGTCGGGGTGACCGGACCGGGCTTCACCGCGGAACCCGGCTGGCTCGCGGCCGTGTACCGCGGCGCCGACCAGCGACCCGGAGCGCCGCGGAGCTCCATCTACGTCAAGACCCACCGGACCAGGCCGGAGGGCGGCGACGGCGGCCGGGACACGACCTACGCCGGCAAGCCGGCCGTGGTCGAGCGGGTCGACCAGGACGTGCCGGAGTTCCACTCGGTGTCCCTCACCTGGGAGCGGTCGCCCGACCAGTGGATCAAGCTCACCGGCACGGGTGACTTCGCCGACGAGCGGGCCGTGCGCGCGCTCGCCGACACCCTCGTCGACACGGACAAGCGGTTGAGCCTGTCCATCAGCGTCGCGCCCGCCGGTTGGGAGCTGTACGCCTTCAAGGGCCCCGGCCCGGACGGCGACGGGGCGGTCACGTCCGTGCGGGACCCGCGCGCCCCGGACCGCGTCATCCACGTGAGCACCACGGCCGGTCTCGTGCCGAACTACGGCGAGGTCGTCGAAGGCGGCCCCCTGCCGGTCGTCCCGGTGTCCGTCGACGGCCGGCCGGGCGACCTCGTCCACCTGGCCGACGACCGGTGGATGCTGCAGGCCCCGCTGCCCGACGGCCGGGCGTTCCAGCTCCAGGTGCCCGCCGGGTTCACCGAGCGGCAGGTGGTCGAGCTGGCCGAGGGCGTCGGCTGAGCCGACCCGGCGTGGCGACCGCCGTCACGGGCGCACCCGGCTGACGGCCTCCACGGCCCGGTCGACCTGCGCGGGCTCGACGAAGTAGTGGGGCGAGGCCCTCACCACCTCGGCGAGCCCGCGCCTGGTCATGTCCAGCAGCGTGGACGACGCCCAGCTGACGGTGACCGTGATGCCCTCGCGGGCCAGCCGGTCGCGCACGTCGGTGGCCGGCACGCCGTCCACGGTGAACGTGACGATGCCCGCCTTGCGCACGCCCGGGTCGCGCACCGTCACGCCCGGCAGCGCGCTCAGCCCGTCACGCAGCCGTCGCGCGCGCTCGCCCACCTCGCGCTCGATCACGTCCAGGCCCTTGGCCAGCGCGTGCCGTGCCGCCGCGATGAGCCCGAGCCGGTCGGCGACGCTCGTCTCCCAGATCTCGTAGACCCGCGCGTCGTCCCGCAGCCGGATGTCGTCCGGCGCGACCCACTCCGCGCTGTGCAGGTCGACCAGCCGGGGGTTCATGCGCGCGGCGGCCTCGCGGCGCACCACCAGCACACCGGTGCCGCGGGGCCCGCGCAGCCACTTGCGGCCGGTGCCCGAGATGAGGTCCACGCCCAGTTCGTCGGCGCGCACCGGCAGCTGCCCGATCGACTGGCACGCGTCCAGCAGCACCAGCGCGCCCACCTCGTGCGCCGCGTCGGCGACCTCGCGCGCCGGGTTCACCAGCCCGCTGTTGGTCGGCACGTGCACCAGCGAGACCAGCTTCACCCGCTCGTCCAGCACCTCCTTCAACGCGTCCACGTCGATCTGCCCGAACGCGTCCGACGGCACCGCCTCGGCGGAGGCGCCGACCTCGCGCGCCCGGCGCAGGATCGGGATCGCGGTGCCCGCGTACTCGGCCTCGCTGAACAGCACCCGGTCGCCCGCGGCCAGCGGCACGGCGTCGAACGCGGTCAGCCACGACCGGGTCGCGCTGTCGGTGAACGCGATCTCGTCCGGCGACGCGCCCAGCAGCTGGGCGAACACCCCGTACCCGGCCTCCAGGTCGGCCGCGCGCTCCTGCGCCGCGACGTACCCGCCGATCTCCGCCTCGCGCCGCAGGTGCCCGATCACCTCGTCGAGCACCTCACGCGGTGGCAGCGACGAACCGGCCGAGTCGAGGAAGATCGTCATGGTGCCCCCAGGGTCCGCGGGTTTCCCGTGCACTGTCGCCAACAGCATGCAACAGGACGGGGGCTAGCGGGGCGTCCACTTCTCCAGGTTCCACCACGGGCCCCACGACAGCGCGCCGTGCGCGTGCGGGTCCACGACCTCCTGGTAGCCGTTCCAGTTCTCCCGCACCACGTACGTGTGCCGCACCGACGCCAGCACCACCATGCCCGGCGCGGCCACGTACGCGCGCTGGAACTGCTTGTACGCCGCCGCCCGCTGCGCCGGGTCGAGCGACGTGCGCCCGGCGTCCAGCGCGGCGTCCACCTGCGGGTTCGAGTAGCCCCACGGGTTGGGCGAGCGCAGCTGCTGGTAGGTCATCAGGTCCGGGTCGAACGGGGTGCCGCCGCCGTGCAGCAGCGCGTCCGCGCCCAGCCTCGGCGCGAGGGCCTCCCAGCTCAGCCCGGCCAGCTGCACGTCGATGCCGACCGCCTTGGCGTCCGCGGCGAACGCGGTGGCCAGGTCGGCGCGCACCACGTCGCCGATCGGGTACATCAGGGTGAACCGGGCGACCACGCCGTCGCGCACGCGCACGCCGTCCGCGCCGCGCACCCAGCCCGCCTGGTCCAGCAGCAGCTCGGCCAGCGCCTTGTCGTAGGCGAACCGGGCGCCGGTCTCCACGAACTCCGGCAGCGCGTCCGGCACCGGCGTGCTCACCACCGCGCCCTGGCCGCCGAGCAGGTTGTCCACCACGCCCTTGCGGTTGACCCCGTGGTTCAACGCCATCCTGATCGCGCTGTCACCCGTCACGGCGCCACCCGGCAGCGTGACGGCACGCAGGTCGGCGCTGCGGTGGGTGATCACCCTCATGCCGTTGGCGGCGCTGAACGACGCGGCCAGCCGGGGCGGCAGCGCGGTGCCGTCGAACTCGCCCGCCTGCATCCGCTGGGCGCGCGTGTTGTCGTCCGGCACGAACACCACGGTCAGCTTGCGGATCTTCGGCTCGCCGCCGAAGTAGGAGGCGTTGGCCTCCAGCACCATCCGGTCGCCCTTGCGCCAGTCCACCAGCTTGTACGGGCCCGTGCCGACCGCGCGCACGTCGCGCAGCGGCCCGCCGAGCGCCTCGCTGGGCAGGATGCCGAGCACGAGCGCGTGCGGGAACGCCGCCCACGGCCTGGCCAGCGTGAACCGGACCGCGTGCGCGTCCAGCTGCTCCACGCCGGTCAGCTCCGCGAACGCGGCCCGCTCGGTCGAGCCGGACGCGGGGTCGAGCAGCGCCCGGTAGGTCGCCACCACGTCCTCGGGCCCGAACGACGTGCCGTCGGTGAACTTCACGTCCTCGCGCAGCGTCACCGTCCAGCTCAGCCCGTCCGCGGCGGGCTCGGGCGCGTCCGCCGCGAGCTGGGGCCGCACCGAGCCGTCCGCGCGGTGCTCCACCAGCCCGTCGTACAGCTTCGACACGCCCTCGCGGCCGTAGCCGAGCAGCGGGTTCAGCGTGGTCGGCTCCATCGGGTCGGCCAGCACGAGCGCGCTGTTGTCCGACGTGCCCTCGGCGCTCGGTGTCGCCGCGCCCGTGCACCCCGCGGCGGCGAGAAGAGCTACGACGAGCAGCGGGGGGAGGAGGGAGCGCACGAGACCCGACACTACCTAGAGTGGGCCGCATGCGTGTCGCCCTCTGCCAGATCACCTCGTCCAGCGACCCGGCGGCCAACCTCGACCTGGTGCGGGCGGAAACCGCGCGCGCCGCGGCCGGCGGCGCCCGCGTGGTGGTGTTCCCCGAGGCCACGATGTGCCGGTTCGGCGTGCCCCTCGGACCGGTGGCCGAGCCGTTGGACGGCCCGTGGGCGGGCGCCGTGCGCGCCATCGCCGACGAGCACGGCGTGGTCGTCGTGGCGGGCATGTTCACGCCGGCGCCGGACGGTCGGGTGGCGAACACCCTGCTGGTCACGGGCGGCGGCCACCACGTCGGCTACGACAAGATCCACCTGTTCGACGCGTTCGGGTTCACCGAGTCGCGCACGGTCGCGCCCGGCGACGCGCCGGTGGTCGTCGAGGTCGACGGCGTCACGTTCGGCCTGGCCACCTGCTACGACGTGCGGTTCCCGGAGCTGTTCCGGGCGTTGGCGGACCGCGGCGCGACGGCCGTGCTGGTGTGCGCGTCGTGGGGCTCGGGGCCGGGCAAGCGCGAGCAGTGGGAGCTGCTGGTGCGCGCGCGGGCGCTGGACTGCACGTCGTGGGTGCTGGCGTGCGGCCAGGCCGACCCGAAGGCCGACCACGGCGGCGCACCCACCGGTGTGGGCTACAGCACGGTCGCCTCGCCGTTGGGCGAGGTGGCCGAGCAGCTGGCGGGCGAACCCGGGATGATCATGTCCGAAGTGGACACGGAGAGTGTCACGCGGGCGAGGAATACCTTGCCCGTCCTGGCGAATCGTCGTCTCTGATTTCTTTCGGGGGACGTTGCCTCACACGAACGGGTGGCAGCCGAATAGGTGGCCCTTGGCACCGGGAAGCCTTCCGCGGGACGTATCACGACACGCGAAGGGGACGCTGGCCATGATCAACCAGGCCGAAGTGGACCGCCTGTACGACTGCGAAGTGATCGATGAGCACGGTGAGCGCATCGGCTCGGTCAAACAGGTGTGGCTCGATGATCGGGACGGACGGCCGATGTGGGCCTCGGTGCACACCGGCTTGTTCGGCCTCAAGGAGTCGTTCGTGCCGATCCAGGACGCGACCCTGGGCAACGGTGTCGTCACCGTGCCCGTGGACAAGCAACAGGTCAAGGACGCGCCCCGGATCGACGTGTCGGACCAGCACATGTCCGACAAGCAGCAGGACGAGCTGTACGAGTACTACGGCATGATCCCGTCGCACCGCACCGGCGACCACGACCGGCTGCCGGGCGGGCGCTCGGAGACCAGGCCCATGCCCGCCGCCGGCCACACGTCCGGGCTGAGCCGCGGCGAGATGCGCGGTGGCGGGATGCCCGGCGAGACGCGTCCGGAGGGACGCGGCGTGGCGCGCGAGGAGAAGACCACGGCCGCGGGCAGGTCCGCCATGGGCCGGCCGGCCGCGGAGGACACCACCGCCGGCAAGCGCGGCCGCCACGAGGCCCGCACGGGCGACTCGGTCACCCGCTACGAGGAAGAGCTCGACGTCGGCACCCGCGACGTCGAGGCAGGCCGCGTGCGCCTGGTCAAGCACACCGTGACGGAGCAGAAGGACGTGACGGTGCCGGTGACGCACGAAGAGGTCCGCGTGGTGAGCGAGCCCGCCGAGGGCACGTCGACCGACCGCGCGTTCGTCGACGAGGAGGCCGAGGTCACCCTCCGCCGGCAGGAGCCGGTGGTGGAGAAGAAGGCCAAGGCGGTGGAGAAGGTCCGGCTGGAGAAGCAGGCCGTGACCGAGGAGCAGCACGTCCGCGGCGAGGTGCGCAAGGAACGGGTGGACGTGGAGCGCGACGACAAGACCAAGCGGCGCGACTCCTGAACAGGACGCGCCCGCGCCTGTGCCCCGGGCGCGGGCGCGTTCCCGTCCGCTCAGCGGCTCACCGCAGGTCCAGCCCCAGGTCCAGGGCCGGGGCGGAGTGCGTCAGGCCGCCGACGGCCAGGTAGTCCACGCCGGTCTCGGCGTAGGCCCTGGCCACGTCCAGCGTGAGCCCGCCGGACGCCTCCAGCGCGACACCGCCCGCCCGGCGCACCGCCTCCGCGCACTCGGCGGCGGTGAAGTTGTCCAGCAGCACGAGCTCCGCGCCCTCGGCGACGGCCTCGTCCAGCTGGTCGAGCGAGTCGACCTCGACCTCGCACGCCAGGTGCGGCGCGTGGGCGCGCACCGCGGCCAACGCCGCCCGCACCGAGCCCGCGGCGCGCACGTGGTTGTCCTTGATCAGCACCGCGTCGCCGAGGCCGAGCCGGTGGTTGACGCCGCCGCCGCACCGCACCGCGTACTTCTCCAGCAGCCGCAGGCCCGGCAGGGTCTTGCGGGAGTCGCGCACGCGCGCCTTGGTGCCCGCGACCTCGTCCACCCACGCGGCGGTGAGCGTGGCGACGCCGGACAGGTGGCACAGCAGGTTCAGCGCGGTGCGCTCGGCGGTGAGCAGGCCGCGCACCGGCCCGCGCAGCACCAGCGCGGGCTCGCCGGGCACGGCCTTGTCGCCGTCCCGCCGCTCTTCGAGCACTTCCACGTCCGTGACCTGGCGGAACACCTCCAGCGCCACCGGGATGCCCGCGAGCACACCGGCCGCGCGCGGCGTCAGCTCCGCCACGGCCACCGCGTCCGCGGGCACGGTCGCCTCGGTCGTCGCGTCCGGGCCGTACCGCAGGTCTTCCGCCAACGCCGTCGCGATCACGCGCCGCGCGTCGTCCAGGTCGAGCCCGGTGCTCGCCCCGACAAGCCGGTCTTCGGCACTCATGCCACTCCCCTCGCCACCACCGGATCGGCCAGCACCGGCTGACCGGACGGGTTGAGCCGGACCACCTGACCGCGCTGCCACCGCACGTCGTCCCGCTCGGTGAAGTCGGTGCGCACGTGGCAGCCGCGCGACTCCTCGCGTTCCGCCGCCGCCGCGATCAACGCCCGCGCCGCCACGGTCAGCGCCGCGTCCTCGACCCGTTGCCGGCTGTCGAGCGCGCGGTCCGCGGTGGACAGGTCCAGCACCGACCCGACCACGGCGAGGCCCTCGGCGTCACGGCCGATCGCCGCGTACCGGGACATGACCCGCTGCAACGAGTCCCGCTCGGCGACCGGCGCCGTCGGCAGCTCCGCCACGACCGACGCCGACGGGCGGGCCAGCACGCCGAGCGCCAGGTCCGCCGCGACCGCCTCGGCCGCCCGCGTGCCGACGACCAGGCCTTCGAGCAGGCTGTTGGACGCCAGCCGGTTCGCGCCGTGCAGCCCGGTGCGGGCCACCTCGCCCGCCGCGTACAGGCCGGTCACGCCCGTCCGCCCGGACACGTCGGACACCACGCCGCCGCACGCGAAGTGCGCCGCGGGCGTCACCGGGATCGGCTCGGCCGCCGGGTCGACCCCCGCCGCGAGGCAGGCCGCGTGCACGGTCGGGAACCGGCGCGCGAAGTCGGAGATGCCCGTGGCGTCGAGGAACACGTGGTCGTCGACGCCGCCGGGGGCGCCCGCCAGGTGCCGGGTGATCGCCGCGGCCACCACGTCGCGCGGCGCGAGGTCCGCCAACGGGTGCACGCCCCGCATGACCCGTGCGCCGGTCGCGTCGACCAGCACCGCGCCCTCGCCGCGCACCGCCTCGGTGACCAGCGGGCAGCGGCCACGCGCGCCGCGCCCGGTGTAGAGCACGGTCGGGTGGAACTGGACGAACTCGACGTCCGCCGCCACCGCGCCCGCGCGCAGCGCCAGCGCGAGGCCGTCGCCGGTGGCCACCTCCGGGTTGGACGTGGCCTGGTAGAGCTGGCCGAGGCCGCCGCTGGCCAGCAGCACGGCGGGCGCCCCGAGCACGCCGGGCACGCCGTTGCCGTCCAGCACCAGCAGGCCGCACACCTGGCCGAGCGGTGTGCGCACCGCGTCCACCGCGACGTGGTTCTCCAGCACCGGCACCCGTCCGTCGGACGCCGCCGCCAACAGCGCGCGCTCCACCTCCGCGCCGGTCGCGTCACCGCCCGCGTGCACCACCCGGAACGCGCTGTGTCCGCCCTCCCGCGTGCGGGCCAGGCCACCGGTCGGCGCGGCGTCGAACACCGCGCCCCGCTCCCGCAACCGCGCCACCGCGGCCGGTCCGCCGGCGATGATCGCCTCGACCGCGGCCTCGTCGCACAGCCCGGCGCCGGCGACCAGCGTGTCGCGGACGTGCGCGTCGACCGTGTCGCCCTCGTCGTGCTCGCCGGGCAGCACGACGGCCACGCCGCCCTGCGCCCACCGGGTGTTGCCGTCCTCGCCGGCGGCCTTCGTCACCACGAGGACCCGGAGTCCCAGCTCACGCGCGCGCAGCGCCGCCGTCAGACCGGCCACGCCCGTGCCGACCACCAGGAGGTCGGCGCGGGCCTCCCACAACGGGGTGTTCATTCGCCGCCGCCGGGCTGCCCGATCTCGATCATGCGCTGCACCGCGCCCTGGGCCCGCTTCGCGGTCTCCAGGTCCACGTGCACCTCGTCCTTGTTCTCCCGCAGGCCCCGCAGCAGGGCGGCCGGGGTGATCATCTTCATGTACCGGCACGACGCCCGGTCGTTCACCGCGCGGAAGTCGATCTCCGGCGCGGCCCGGCGCAGCTGGTGCAGCATGCCGATCTCGGTGGCCACCAGCACCGACTTCGCGCTGGTCTCACGGGCGGCGGTGATCATGTCGCCGGTCGAGAGGATCTTCACCTTCTCGGCCGGCACGGTGCCCTCGCCCGCGAGGTAGAGCGCCGACGTGGCGCACCCGCACTCGGGGTGGATGAACAGGTCGGCGTCCGGGTTCGCCGCCGCGCGCTCGGCCAGCTCCGGGCCGTTGATGCCCGCGTGCACGTGGCACTCGCCTGCCCAGATGTGCAGGTTCTCCCGGCCGGTCTCGCGCTTGACGTGCGCGCCGAGGAACTGGTCCGGCAGGAACAGCACCTCCCGGTCGGCCGGGATCGACCTCACCACGTCCACCGCGTTCGACGAGGTGCAGCAGATGTCGGTCTCCGCCTTCACCTCGGCCGTGGTGTTGACGTAGGAGACGACGATCGCGCCGGGGTGCTCGGCCTTCCACGCGCGCAGCTGCTCGCCGGTGATCGAGTCGGCCAGCGAGCAGCCCGCCCGCTCGTCCGGGATCAGCACGGTCTTGTGCGGCGCGAGGATCTTGGCGGTCTCGGCCATGAAGTGCACACCGCAGAACACGATGGTGGACGCGTCGCTCGCGGCCGCGATGCGGCTGAGCGCCAGCGAGTCACCGGTGTGGTGGGCGATGTCCTGGATCTCGGGCAGCTGGTAGTTGTGCGCGAGGATGACCGCGTCCCGCTCGCGGGCCAGCTCCAGCACCTCGTCACGCCAGGCGGCGTCCGGCGCGATGCCGTCGTAGGCGCCGTCCGAGGTTCGCTCCACGTAGGCGGTAGCGACCATGGGTTCCTCCCTTGAGCCAGGTTTTCGCCTAACGGTCGAAAACGTGGCCGATAGTATCAGCCGAGTGGGACTGGCGGGACATGAGGTGCTGGCCGCGGTGCTCCAGGTGAGAGCCGGATCACTCCAGGTCATGCTGTGGGAGCGCGCTCGGGAACCGCACGCTCACCGCTGGTCACTGCCCGGTGGCGGGCTCGGCGACGACGAGGACGTCGAGGCTTCGATCCGCCGTCAGCTGGCGGAAAAAGTCGATGTGCGACAGTTGTCACACGTCGAGCAGCTGGCCGTGTTCAGCAACCCGTCGCGGGTGCCGGGGCCCCGGGTGGTGGCGACCGCGTTCCTCGGCCTGGTCCCGTCGCACATCGACCCCGTGGTGCCGTCGGACACGACGTGGCACCCGGTGGACGCGCTGCCCGCAACCGCGTTCGACCACGAGGCGATCTGCCGCCGCGCCCGCAACCGGCTCGCGTCGAAGCTGTCGTACACGAACCTGGGGTTCGCGCTGGCCCCGCCGGAGTTCACCATCTCCGCGCTGCGGTCGCTGTACTCGGCGGCCCTGGGCTACAAGGTGTCGGCGACCAACCTGCAACGCGTGCTGGCGCGGCGGGGGCTGCTGGAGCCGACCGGCGGGACCGTGCAGCCGGGGCCGTCCGGCGGCAGGCCGGCGGCGCTGTTCCGGTTCGTGTCGGGGGAAATGCGGATCACGGACCCGTTCGCCGTGCTGCGGCCACCGTCCGCCCGTAGCTTGGGTTCGTGACGACGACCCTCCCGCTCTTCCCGCTGGGCACCGTGCTGCTGCCCGGGGCGTCGCTGCCGCTGCACGTGTTCGAGCCGAGGTACCGCCAGCTGACCGTCGACCTGGTGACGGGCGCGGTGCCGGAGCGGACGTTCGGCGTGGTGTCGATCAAGCAGGGGTGGGAGGTCGGCGCGGAGAACGTCGAGGCGCTGTCCGACATCGGCTGCACGGCGGTGCTGGAGGAGGCGCGACGGCTGCCGGACGGGCGGTACGACCTGACCACGAAGGGCGGTCGGCGGTTCCGGCTGCTCGACGTGGACGAGGACAGCGCGCCGTACCTGGTCGCGTCGGTGCAGTGGCTGCCGGACACCGCGGCGCCGCCGGAGGTCGAGGCCGTGCTGCCGCTGTTGGCGGAGAGCGCGCGGGCGGCGCACGGCCGGTACCGGCAGGCGGCGTACCAGGCGGTGGGGCGTCGGCCGCCCGGTCCGGACACGGCGTTGGCCGACCTGGCGTACGCGTTGGCCGGCGACTGCCTGCTGACGTTCGAGGACCGGCAGCGGCTGCTGGAGGAGACCTCGCCCGCCCGGCGGCTGCGGATGGTGCGGAAAGTGCTGCACCGCGAGGCGGGCATTCTGGACGCGTTGAGCGCCGTGCCCGCGCCGTTGTCGGAATTGGGCCAACTACCTCATCGCAACTGACCCGTCAAGCGGGCGGTGTAGGATGCCGCGGGTGAATACCATGCGTGCGCTGCTCGGGCTCGACCTCCCGTTGATCGCGGTCAGCTTCGCCGACGACGACAGCGCGCGGGCGGCGGCGGAAGCGCGTTCCCTCGGGGTCGACGTGGCCGAATTGCGCATCGACCGGTTCTCGCGGACCGAGGTCGGGCACGTGCTCGACCAGGTGCGCGCGTTCGACGGGCTGCCCGTGCTGGCGACCGTGCGCTCGGCGGCGGAGGGCGGCGGGTGGAGCGGTTCCGAGGAGGCCCGGCTCGAGCTGTTCCGCGAGGTCGCGCCGCTGGTGGACGCGGTGGACGTGGAGCTGTCGTCGCGGGAGGTCGTGGCTGACGTGATCGCCGCCGCGCACGCGCACGACGCGGTGGCGATCGTGTCGTTCCACGATTTCGACCGCACGCCCGACATCGGTGAACTCGAAAACACCGTGCGTGCCGCGAAGGACGCCGGTGCGGATATCGTGAAGATTTCCACGATGGCGAACACCGGTGCCGACGTGAAGAAGTTGGCTTCTTTGTTGGTGAATTCCGGGGACGACACGGGAATGATCGTGATCGCCATGGGCGAGATCGGCACCGCGTCCCGCATCTTCTTCCCCGCGCTCGGTTCGCGGTTGACCTACACGTTCATCGGGCACCAGCCGACGTCGGGCCAACTCGATTACGCCGAGACGTCCCGGCTCGTCCGGCAGTTCTACCCGGGGTACGACCGGAGGGGCGCCGTCGACGCCTGAGCGTTCGACTCGGAGGTCCGGACGTAGGGCACGGCCGTCCTGAACGTGGGACACGCACGACGCGGGGGGACGACTCGCGCGGGCGTGCGGGAGCGTGCACTCACGGTGGGGTGTTGATTCGTCCTATTGCCCTCTAGTGGGATTGTTCAACAATCCCCTACGGTGTGGGCCACGGCACACCCTCACGGCTGCGAGGTGACCCACATGAGCACCACAGACGTAGACACGACCAAGGACGGCCCGTTCGCCTGGTTCCACACCCTGGGCCGCAACGGCAAGCGGGCGTTCGTCGGCGCGTTCGGCGGCTTCGGCCTGGACGCCTACGACTTCCAGGTCCTGCCCCTGAGCCTGTTCGCCATCACCGCCTACTTCGGCCTCACCACGGGCCAAGCGGGCCTGCTCAACACCGTCACCCTGGTCGTCTCCGCCCTCGGCGGCGCGATCGCGGGCATCCTCGCGGACCGGATCGGCCGCGTCCGCACCCTGATGATCACGGTCGTCACCTACGCCGTCTTCACGGTGCTGTGCGGCTTCGCCACCAGCTACGAGATGCTGATGGTGTTCCGCGCCCTGCAAGGCCTCGGCTTCGGCGGCGAGTGGGCCGCGGGCGCCATCCTCGTCGCCGAGTACTGCAAGCCGCAGTACCGGGGCCGGACGGTGGCGTTCATCCAGAGCTCGTGGGCCGTCGGCTGGGGCCTGAGCGTCATCGTCTACACCGCCGTGTTCAGCTTCCTGCCCCAGGACCTGGCCTGGCGGGTGCTGTTCTGGACCGGCGCGATCCCCGCGATCCTGGTCTTCTACGTCCGCCGCAACGTCAAGGACGCGCCGCGGGCCGAGCAGGCGTTGCGGACCAGCCCGGCCAAGGGCAGCTTCAAGGCCGTGTTCCGGGGCAGCCTCGGCCGCACCACGGTGTTCGCCGCGATCCTCGCCACCGGCGTCCAGGGCGGCTACTACACCCTGGCCGGCTGGGTGCCGACGTTCCTCAAGACCGAACGCGGCCTCAGCGTGGTCGGCACCGGCGGGTACCTGGCGCTGCTCATCAGCGGCGCGTTCGCGGGCTACGTCACCGGCGGCTACCTGACCGACCTGCTGGGCCGCAAGCGCACGTTCGCCCTGTTCGCCGTGCTCAGCGCCATCCTCATCGTGCTGTTCACCAACATCCCGCCGGGCGCCAACGGCCTGATCCTGCTGGTCACGTTCCCGCTCGGGTTCACCACGTCGGCGATCTTCAGCGGGTTCGGCTCGTTCCTCGCCGAGCTGTACCCGACCGAGCTGCGCGGCACCGGCCAGGGCTTCACCTACAACTTCGGCCGCGCGGTCGGCGCGTTCTTCCCCGCCCTGGTGGGCTTCCTGGCGCAGGGCATGGGCGTCGGCGGCGCGATGATCTTCGGCGCGATCGCCTACGGCATCGCCGTCCTCGCCCTGCTCGGCCTCCCCGAGACGAAAGGAGTCGAACTGCGATGACGATGACACCGGAACAGGTGCGCCGGGGGCACCAGGGGCCGACGGCCGGGCTCGCGGACGGCTACGCGCAGGCCAACCTCATCGCGGTCCCCGAGGACTGGGCCTACGACGTGCTGCTGTTCACCCAGCGCAACCCCAGGCCGTGCCCGGTCCTCGACGTCACCGACCGGGGCAGCACCACGACGTTCCTCGCGGGCAACGCCGACCTGATGCGCGACGTGCCCCGCTACCGGATCTGGGAGCACGGCGACCTGGTCGACGAGCCGACCGACGCCTCCCGCTACTGGCGCGACGACCTCGTCGCGTTCCTCATCGGGTGCAGCTTCACGTTCGAGTCCGCGCTCAAGCAGGCCGACGTCCCGCTGCGGCACGTCGAGCAGCGGCGCAACGTGCCGATGTACGTGACCGACCGCGAGTGCCGCCCCGCGGGCTGGCTGCACGGGCCGATGGTGGTCTCGATGCGCTACATCCCGGCCGACCTGGTCGACACCGCGAAGCGGGTCACCGCCCGGATGCCCGCCGTCCACGGCGCGCCGGTGCACGTGGGCGACCCGGGCGCGCTCGGCATCGACGACCTGGACCAGCCGGACTTCGGCGACCGCACCGAGCCGCACGAGGGCGACGTGCCGGTGTTCTGGGCCTGCGGCGTGACGCCGCAGGCGGCCGTGATGGCGTCCAAACCGCCGTTCGCGATCACCCACGCGCCGGGGCACATGTTCGTCACCGACGTGCCCGACCTGGCCTACCAGCTCTAGGCCCGGCCGGCGCTAGCCGAGCCGGCGGCCGAGGTCGTCCAGACCGTTCCACGCGGCCAGGCAGCCGTACGCCAGCGCCGTGCCCAAGGGCCACGCCAGCAAGCCCCACCACGTCTCCAGCACCGGGGCCAGGGCGATCACGTCACCCACCGCGGGCGCGGCGTCGACGGCGTACCGGCTGCCCGCCGCGCCGATCCCGGTCAGCTGGGCGAGGTAGGCCGCCACGAGCGCGCCGAGCGTGGCGGCGAGCATCACCACCGGGCCGCGGCGCTCCCGCAGCAGCCACACCGCGATGCCCGTGACCAGCCCGGCGGCCAGCCCGATCAGCACGAACAGCATCAGCCCGTCGAGCCGGTGGTAGCTCTCGCCGGTCACCGGGATCAGCGAGCCGTCCTGCTGCGCCACCACGTTCTGCGGCGGCGCGAGCCTCGCCCACAGCCACCCCGCGGGCAGCCCGAACAGCGAGATCACGGACAGCACGGAGAACGAGGGCAGCAGGTCGCGCTTCACCACGACCCGCGGCCGTCGGACCACGTAGTAGTACTCGAACGCCGGCGCGGGTGGCACCCGAACGGGCGTCGCCCGCTCGTCCACCGGTTGCTCCGCCACCCGACGACCTCCCTGCACCCGTGACCAGATGCAGGGCAGGTTACCGCGCGGAGGTGATCTCGCCGTGGCGGCTGCACGTGGCCGTCCACCCGGCGGGTGTCACCTGCACGACCATCCGGCGCGCGCACTCCGCGCAGAACCGCGGCGGATCGATCACACCCAGCCGCGACGCGCACGCGGAGTGGTCGGCCTCCGCGCTCGCCTTGCCGCAAAATCCGCAGTACGCCACAGCACCCAGCCCGCTCGTCACAGGGTCTTGCTCAGTTCCTTGATCGGCATGGACAGCTCGGTCAGCATGTCGAGGTCCTGCTGGGCAGGCCGGCCGAGGTTGGTCAGGTAGTTGCCGACGATGATCGCGTTGACGCCGCCGAGCATGCCCTGCTTGGCGCCGAGGTCGCCGAAGGTCAGCTCACGGCCGCCGGCGAAGCGCAGGATCGTGCGCGGCAGGGCGAGCCGGAACGCGCCCACGGTCCGCAGCGCCTCGGGGCCCTCGACCACCGGGTAGTTCTCGTACGGGGTGCCCGGGTTGGGGATCAGGAAGTTGAGCGGCACCTCGTCGGGCTCCAGCTCCGCCAGCTGCACGGCGAACTCGGCGCGCTGCTCCAGCGTCTCCCCCATGCCGATGATGCCGCCGCAGCAGACCTCCATGCCGGCCGTGCGGATCATCTTCAGCGTGTCCCAGCGCTCCTCCCACGAGTGCGTGGTGACCACGTTCAGGAAGTGGGAGCGGGCGGTCTCCAGGTTGTGGTTGTAGCGGTGGACGCCCATGTCCACCAGCTCGTCCACCTGCTCCTGCGTGAGCATGCCGAGCGAGCACGCGATCTGGATGTCGTTGCCGTCCTCGCGGATGGCCTTGATGCCGTCGCGCACCTGCGAGAGCAGCCGCTTGTCCGGCCCGCGCACGGCGGCGACGATGCAGAACTCGGACGCGCCGGTCTCCGCGGTCTGCCGGGCCGCGCGCACCAGGCCGGGGATGTCCAGCCACGCCGAGCGCACCGGCGAGGGGAACTGACCGGACTGCGAGCAGAAGTGGCAGTCCTCGGGGCAGCCGCCGGTCTTGAGCGACACGATGCCCTCGACCTCGACCTCCGGGCCGCACCAGCGCATCCGCACCTCGTGCGCCAGCTCCAGCAGCTCCGGGATGCGCTCGTCGGGCAGTCGGAGGACTTCGAGCACCTGTTCCTCGGTCAGCCCGACCCCCCGCTCCAGCACCTGCTCGCGGGCAACGCCGAGGACATCGACCTGTTCAGGGGCTGCGGTCACAACGTCTCCTCGTCATCCGGCGGTGGTCCGCCGTGCAGTCTGCCGCACGGAACCCCGCCCGCCCGAGCGACGTGCGTCACTGGTTCGTTCCACCACGGGCGGGCCGTCAGCAGGTGTGCGGCGCGGCGAACTTCTCCGGGTCGAACGTACCGCCGAACCACGGCGACAGGCCTTCCCTCGCCCGGTCCGCGAACTCGGACCGGCCCAGCGCCGCCATGCCGTCGGGCAGCACGCCCAGCAGCGGCGCGCCCGCCGCCTCGGGCAGGTCGACCAGGTTCGTGCGGGCGGCCAGGTCGGGCACGGCGGGCCAGCGGCCCACCACCACGCCGACCGACTCCAGGCCTCGGCGCAGCAGGGCCTCGGCGGTCAGCGCGGTCATGTTCAACGTGCCCAGGCCCGGGTGCGCGACGATGAGCACCGGCGCGTTGAGCGCCCACGCCGCGTCGGAGATGGTCGAGCCCGCGTCGTCGAAGCGGACCAGCAGCCCGCCCGCGCCCTCCACCAGCACGAGGTCGTGCGTCTCGTCCAGCGCCACGGCCGCCGAGGCGACCTCGCTGGGGTGCAACGCGGGCCGCCCGGAGCGGCGCGCGGCCGTGGCCGGTGCCAGCGGTTCCGGGTAGCGGCGCAGTTCACGGGTGGTGACGGAGCCGGCGAGGCGGGCCACCTCGGCGAGGTCGCCGGGCTCGCCGTCGGCGACACCGGTCTGCGCGGGCTTGAGCACGGCGACCCGTCGACCGTCGGCCGCGGCCAGGGCCGCCAGGGCGGCGACGACCACGGTCTTGCCGACCTCGGTGCCGGTGCCGGTGATCACGAGGACGCTCACGGCGACTCACCCTAGGCCTATACGGAGCGTTGTGGTCCTCCGCGTTCTACAGTCACCGCTATGAGTGAGATCGTTCTCTACGGGGCTAACTGGTGCGGCGACTGCCGGCGGGCCAAGGCGTGGCTGCGGGAGCACGAAGTGCCGTTCACCGACATCGACGTCGAGCAGGACGACGCGGCCCGCGACCGCGCGATCGAGCTCGCCGGCGGGCGCAAGAACATCCCGGTCATCGCGCTGCCGGACGGTCGCGTCCTGGTGGAGCCGACGAACACCGAGCTGGCCGCAGCGGTCGACGGCTGACGTGGCGAAGAACGGCAGGCGCAAGGAGCGCCAGCGGGGTTCCCAACGCGCGCGGGACAACTCGTCGGTCCGCACCGCGGGCCCGCCGGCGCCGCCGAAGCCGAAGAGCTGGTTCCAGCAGCAGGGCGGCGGCGTCCAGACCCTCATCGTTCTGGGTGTCACCGCACTGGTGGTCGGCGGGCACTTCTTCCTGTGGGGCGTGGTGTTCCCGGCGGTGGGCGCGGCGGTCGGCCGGGTGCCGGTCGTGTCGACCGCGACGGGCTGGCTGTTCGGCGGCGGCGCGTTCGTCGCGTGGGGCGTGGTGGCGATCAACCACGACACCGCCAAACCGGGGACGCTCAAACGGCTCCGGGTCGTGGCGTGGGTGTGGTCGGCGATCGCCGTGCAGCTGTTCCCGACCGGCTACGCCAACGGCATCAGCCTGCCGGTGGACTTCTGGGCGGGCGTCTACGCGGGCGCGTACGGCGTGATCCTGACGCCGGTCGCCCTGGGCGTGGTCGCGCTGGGCTGGTGGCTGCTGGTCAACAAGCTGGCCGGGCACAAGGCGGAGCCGACCAACCAGGCGGTCGGCTGGATCTGCGTCGGCTACGCGACGTTGCTGCTCGTGTGGGGCTCAACGCTGCTGCGCGTGTGACGCCTCGGCCGCGGCGACGACAGCGGCGGCGATCGTCGCCACGTCGTCGTCCGTGCTGATGAACGGCGGCATGGTGTAGATCAGGTCGCGGAACGGCCGCAGCCACACGCCGTGGTCGACGGCCGCGGCGGTGGCGGCGGCCAGGTCCACCGGGTGGTCCAGCTGCACGACGCCGATCGCCCCGAGCACCCGGACGTCACCGGGCGCGTCCGCGAGGCCCGACCGCAGGCCGGCCTCGATCCGCCGCACCGACGACCGCCAGTCCTGCGCCAGCAGCAGGTCGGTCGACGCCAGCGCGACCGCCGAGGCCAGCGGGTTGCCCATGAACGTCGGTCCGTGCGCGAGCACCGGCACCTCGCCCTGGGAGATGCCGTCCGCCACGCGTGACGTGCACAGCGTCGCGGCCATCGACAGGTAACCGCCGGTGAGCGCCTTGCCCAGGCACATGATGTCCGGGCTGATCCCGGCGTGGTCGGCGGCGAACAGCTCGCCGGTGCGGCCGAAGCCGGTGGCGATCTCGTCGAAGATCAGCAGGACGTCGTGCGCCAGGGTCAGCTCGCGCAGCACGTGCAGGTAGCGCGGGTCGTGGAAGCGCATCCCGCCCGCGCCCTGCACCACCGGCTCCACGATGACCGCGGCCAGCTCGTCGGCGTGCGCCTCGATCAGGTCCGCCAGCTCCTGCACGTACGCGGTGTCGAGGTCGCGCGGCGGCGCGGACGCGAACACCTGCTCCGGCAGCACGCCTCGCCACAGCGAGTGCATCCCGCCCTCCGGGTCGCACACCGCCATCGGCTGGAACGTGTCGCCGTGGTACCCGCCGCGCCAGGTCAGCAGCCGCCGCTTCTCCGGCCGGCGCCGCGACCGCCAGTGCTGCAGCGCCATCTTGATCGCGACCTCGACCGACACCGACCCCGAGTCGCACAGGAACACGTGCTGCAACGGCTCGGGCGTGATCTCCACCAGCCGTGCCGCCAGCGCCACCGCGGGCTCGTGGGTCAGGCCGCCGAACATCACGTGGCTCATCCGGCCGAGCTGGTCGCGCAGCGCCCCGTCCAGCACGGGGTGCCGGTAGCCGTGGATGGCGGCCCACCACGACGACATGCCGTCGACCAGCTCGCGCCCGTCGTCCAGCCGGAGCCGGACACCCTCGGCCGAGGAGACCACCAGCGGCTCCAGGGTGCCCGGCATCGGGCCGTACGGGTGCCAGACGTGCGCCTGGTCCAGCTTCAACAGCTCATCGCGCTCCACGAGGGGTCAGGCTAACCGGCAGCGACTGGAGCCCGCGGATGAGCACTCCCGGCCGCCACTTCAGCGCGTCCGGGTCCGCGGCGAAGGCGACGTCGAACCGGTCCAGCAGCGTCCCGATCGCGATCTCGCCCTCCATCCGGGCCAGCGGGGCGCCCAGGCAGTAGTGGACGCCGTGGCCGAACGCCAGGTGCCCGGCGGCCTGCCGGGTGATGTCGAGCCGGTCCGGGTCCGGGAACCGGGAGGCGTCGCGGTTGCCGCCGGACAGCGACACCACCACCACGCTGTCCTTCGGGATGACCACGTCACCCAGTTCCACGTCCTCGTTGGTGTAGCGGAACGTGGCCTGGTTGACCGGGCTCTCGAAGCGCAGGAACTCCTCCACCGCGCCGGGCAGCAACGAGCGGTCGGCGCGCAGCTTGTCCAGCTGCTCCGGGTTGCGCAGCAGGTGGTACACGCCGTTGGCGATCAGGTTGACCGTCGTCTCGTGCCCGGCGACCAGGAGCAGGAACGCCATGGCGATCAGCTCCATCGGTTCCAGCCGGTCGCCGTCCTCGTCGGCCTGGACCAGCGCCGAGAAGAAGTCGTCACCGGGCGCGGTCCGCTTGTGCTCGACCAGCTTCGCCAGGTAACCCGCCATCTGGGCGCCCGCCTGCTGGAGCTCCTCCGGCTCCCCGTTGCCGCCGACCAGCACGTTGGACCACACGCGGAACTCGTCGCGCTCGTCCATCGGCACGTCGAGCATCTCGCAGATCACCGTGATGGGCAGCGGGAACGCCAGCGCGTCGACCAGGTCGACGTCGCCCTTCTCCCCCGCCTCGTCCAGCAGTTGGTCGGTGATCTCCTGGATGCGCGGCCTCAACTGCTCGACCCGCCGGGCGGTGAACGCCTTCATGACCAGCTTGCGCAGCCGGGTGTGGTGCGGCGGGTCCATGTTGAGCATGTGCTGCACCAAGGACTCGTCGAACGCGGGCGCGTCACCGCCGTCGACCCGGTTGCGCTCCATGACCTCCGGGAAGCGCTCGAAGTGCTTGCTGAACCGCGGGTCGGCCAGCGCCGACCGCGCCTCCTCGTACCGGGTGACCAGCCACGCCTTCGTGCCTCGCGGCAGCACGATCTGCGACGCCGCCGCCTGCTCGCGCAGCCGGGCGTGGTACGCGTGCGGATCGGCGAAGTAGTCCTCGCCGAGCACGTCGAGACCGGCGATCTTCTCCCCCACAGGGATCCCCTCCTCGTTTGAGTTAACCCTGTTCACTCAAACGATCCGAGGCTCCCTCTTGTCCCCGATTGCGGACTTTGTCACCCGATCAGCCCAAGCACCCAGGGCCGAGCAGAGCCTTCAAATCACCCATAAGGGACGGTGTGGGCGTAACCCGGAGGGCGTCGTCCAGCTTCAGCAACGTGTTGCGGCTGCTGTTGATGACCAGGTTCAGGTGCACCTCGGTGGTGCCGGGGTGCGCGGAGAGGACTTCCTTGAGCGACGTCACGAGCTTCGGGTCGCAGCGCGACGCCGCCACCTTCAGCCTCAACGCCTGCGCGCCCAGCTCCGACAGGTCCGGCACGACCAGGTCGTTGGCGATCAGCGAGATCCGGTCCTCCCGCTTGGCCACCCGCGCCTTGACCAGCACGATCGCGTCCTCGGCCACCGACATGCCGTGCACCACGTAGCTCTTGGGGAAGAACAGCACCTCGATGCCGCCGGCGAGGTCTTCGAGCATCGCCGACGCCCACGGCTCGCCGTTCTTGTTCACCCGGCGGGTGACCGTCGCGAGGATGCCGCCCAGCGTGACCTGCGTGCCGTCCGGCACGTCGCCTTCCAGGATGCGCGGGATCGTGGTGTCGGAGTAGGAGCTGAGCACCTGCTCCACGCCGTTGAGCGGGTGGCCGGACACGTACAGGCCCAGCATCTCCCGCTCCAGCGTGAGCTGGTGCTTGGACTCCCAGTGCTCGTCGGGGATCTTGACGTCGAACACGCTCGTGCCGTCGTCGCCGCCACCGTCGCCGAACAGGTCGAACTGGCCGCGCGCCTCTTCCTTCTTGGTCAGCATGATCGCGTCGACCGCCTCGACGTGCACCATGTGCAGGCCCTTGCGCGGGTGGCCGAGCGAGTCGAACGCGCCCGCCTTGATCAGCGATTCGACGACCTTCTTGTTGCACGCCTGCACGTCGACCTTGCGCAGGAAGTCGGAGAAGTCGGCGAACTTCCCCTTCTCCTTGCGGGTCTTGATGATGGCGTCGACCACGTTCGCGCCGACGTTGCGGATCGCGCCCAGGCCGAACCGGATGTCGTTGCCGACCGCGACGAACTCGCGCTCGGACTCGTTGACGTCCGGCGGCAGCACGGTGATGCCCATCCGCCGGCACTCGGCCAGGTAGATGGCCGACTTGTCCTTGTTGTCCGAGTTCGTGGTGAGCAGCGCGGCCATGTACTCGCCGGGGTAGTTGGCCTTGAGGTACGCCGTCCAGTACGCGATCAGGCCGTACGCGGCGGAGTGCGCCTTGTTGAACGCGTAGTCCGCGAAGGGGACCAGGATGTCCCACAGCGTCTTGATCGCCTCGGGCGAGTAGCCGTTGGCGATCATGCCCGCCTCGAAGCCCTCGTACTCCTTGTCGAGGATCTCCTTCTTCTTCTTGCCCATCGCGCGGCGGAGCAGGTCCGCTTGGGCCAGCGAGTAGCCCGCCACCTTCCGCGCGATCGCCATGACCTGCTCCTGGTACACGATCAGGCCGTACGTCGTGTCCAGGATCTCGGCCAGCGGCTCGCGCAGCTCCTCGTGGATCGGCACGATCTCCTGCTGCTTGTTCTTGCGCAGCGCGTAGTTCGTGTGCGAGTTCGCGCCCATCGGGCCCGGCCGGTACAGCGCGATGACGGCCGAGACGTCCTCGAAGTTGTCCGGCCGCATCAGCCGCAGCAGGTCGCGCAGGGCGCCGCCGTCGAGCTGGAACACGCCCAGGGTGTCGCCGCGGCCCAGCAGCTCGTAGGTCTTGCGGTCGTCCAGGGGCACCGTCGAGATGTCGACGTCGCCCTTGCCGTTGAGCGCGATGTTCTTCAGCGCGTCGTCGATCGTGGTCAGGTTGCTCAGGCCGAGGAAGTCCATCTTCAGCAGGCCGAGCGTCTCGCACGTCGGGTAGTCGAACTGGGTGATGATCGACCCGTCCTGCGGGCGCATCCAGACCGGGATGTGGTCGGTCAGCGGCTCCGCGGACATGATCACCGCGCAGGCGTGCACGCCCGCGTTGCGGATCAGGCCCTCCAGCCCGCGGCCGGTGTCGATGATCTCCTTGACCTGCGGGTCGGTCTCGTACAGCGCGCGCACCTCGGCGGCCTCGGAGTACCGCTTGTGCGACGGGTCGAAGACGCCGGCCAGCGGGATGTCCTTGCCCATCACGGCGGGCGGCATGGCCTTGGAGATGCGGTCGGCCACCGCGTAGCCCGGCTGCCCGTACAGCACGCGGGCGGAGTCCTTGATCGCCGCCTTCGCCTTGATCGTGCCGAACGTGATCACCTGGGCGACCTTGTCGACGCCCCACTTCTCGGTGACGTACCGGATCACGTCGCCGCGCCTGCGCTCGTCGAAGTCGATGTCGATGTCGGGCGGGCTGACGCGGTCGGGGTTGAGGAACCGCTCGAAGATCAGGCCGTGTGCCAGCGGGTCGAGGTCGGTGATGCCCATCGCGTACGCGATCAGCGCGCCCGCGGCGGAACCGCGGCCCGGACCGACGCGGATGCCGTTGGCCTTGGCCCAGTTGATGAAGTCGGCGACCACCAGGAAGTACGACGGGAAGCCCATCTGCAGGATCACGTCGATCTCGAACTCGACCTGCTTGCGGTGGACCTCGTCGACGCCGTCCGGGAACCGGCGGCGCATGCCCTCCCAGACCTCGTCGCGGAAGTAGTCCGCCTCGGTCTTGCCCTCGGGGGTCGGGTAGCGCGGCATCAGGTTCTGGAAGGCGAACATGCCGGTGGTGTCGACCTTCTCGGCCACCAGCAGGGTGTTGCGGCACCCCTCCTGCCAGGCGTCGGAGGAGTCGATCGCGCGCATCTCGTCGGGCGACTTCAGGTGGTAGCCCGTGCCGTCGAACTTGAACCGGTTCGGGTCCGCGAGCGTCTTGCCGGTCTGCACGCACAGCAGCGCCGCGTGCGCGTCGCGGTCCTCGGAGTAGGTGTAGTGCGAGTCGTTGGTCACCACGAACGGGATGCTGAGCTTCTTGGCGATGTCCAGCAGCCCGCCCCGGACGCGGCTCTCGATCTCGATGCCGTGGTCCATGAGCTCGACGAAGAAGTTGTCGGCGCCGTAGATGTCGCGCCACTTCGCGGCGGCCTCCAAGGCCTCCTTCTCGTGGCCGAGGCGGAGCCTGGTCTGCACCTCGCCGGACGGGCAGCCGGTCGTCGCCATCAGCCCCGCCGAGTGCTCGGCGATCAGCTCGACGTCCATCCGGGGCCACTTGCCCAGCTGGCCCTCGGTGGAGGCGCGGCTGGACATCTTCATCAGGTTGTGCAGGCCCTCGTTGTTGCGAGCCCAGATCGTCTGGTGCGTGTACGCGCCGCTGGCGGAGACGTCGTCGGCCTTCTGCCCGGGGTCGCCCCACAGGACGCGCTTCTTGTTGAAGCGGGACTCCGGCGCCAGGTACGCCTCGATGCCGACCACCGGCTTGATGCCGGCCGCGGTCGCCTGCTTGTAGAAGTCGTACGCGCCGTACATGTTGCCGTGGTCGGTGATCGCGGCGGCGGGCATGCCCATCCGCTCGCACTCGGCGAACATGTCCTTCAGCTTGGCCGCGCCGTCGAGCATCGAGTACTCGGTGTGCACGTGGAGGTGCACAAACGAGTCGGACACCCAAACCCCCCTGAAGATCGCAGCGGGCCCGGGACGAAGCGCGGGCAAGACATCGGCGAGCCTATCCCGAGAACACTCCGTAATCGGGACAAGGGGTGTGCGTGTCGTGCGGGCCGATGCCGCGAAGATCTCCCCGGGCGGGTAGCGTTCGAGGTGTGGTAGCGCCGGACCCCGTCGACGCCCGTCTCCTGGCCATGATCGCCGAGATGGGTCGTGCCGCCGTGCACGAGGTGGCCGCACGGCTGGGCATGGACCCCCGGGAGGCCGCCACCCGGCTGATCACGTTGTCCGGCAGCGGGTTGCCGCTGCTCGTCGGCGTGGAGTGCGACCCGAACGGCATCCGCAAGGCGCTGGCCAACAGCGTGGCGTGGGGCAACTACTCGGGGCCCGGCGGCCAGGCCGCCCGCGGCACGCCGAGCGGGCCGTACCCGCCGCCGCCGGGCACGGTGCAGGGCACGCCGTCCGGCTCCTACCCCGGCTACCCCGGTCCGCAGGGGCCGCCGAGCACCCCGTTCCCGGCGCAGCCGCAGACCGGTCCGCAGCCCGCGGCGTCCGGTCCGGTGCGCGTGCCGGAGCCGGTCAGCACGTGGGGCGTGCCGGGCACGTCCGGCTGGGCTCGCGGCGACCAGGCGCCCGCGCCGCGCTCGCGCACCGGCAAGATCGGCAGCACGTTGGAGACCGAGGGCCTGGAGGGCGCCCGGTTCACCATCCAGCTGGTCGAGGTGGTCGACCCGGCGGACTTCCTGTTCACCGCGGCCGGGTACAAGCTGGCCGACGGCGAGCGGGCCGTGGTCGTGCACACGGAGCTGGCGAACATCGGCCAGGTGCCGTTCAACGCGCTGCCCGACATGTACCTCGTGCTGATGACCAACAAGGGTGAGACGGTCGGCAAGGCGCCGGTGTCGCTGTCGTCCCGGCCGCCGCACAAGATCGGCGTGCAGCCGGGCGAGACGGCCGGCGGCCACACCGTCTACGTGCTGCCCGAGGACACCGTGATCTTCTCGGTGCGCTGGAGCTCCCGCCCCGAGACCGACCTGAACACCCTGGTCTGGACCATCGACGACTGACCGGCCCGCGTGTCCGACGTCGGGCTCACGCGTGCTGGGTGTCGGGCTCGCGGCGGGCGGTCGGTTCGGCGTCCCGGGTGATGCCCACGTCGCCCCTGGTCAGGACGGCGAACAGGATCACGGCCAGGACCGTCGCGCCCGCCATCACGGTCACCATCGGCAGCACGCTCGCCGAACCGCCCGCGCCGACCAGCGGCGCCATCAGGCCACCGACCATGAACGTCGTCACGCCCAGCACGGCCGACGCGCTGCCCGCCGCCTCCGGGTGCCGCGCCATCGCCAGCGACCCGGCGTTCGGCATGAGCAGGCCGACGCTCATCGTCAGCACGAACAGCGGTGGCAGGAACGTCGCCAGCCCGCCGCCGACGAGCCCGCCCACCAGCAACCCGATCCCACCGGTCGCCGCACCCGCCAGCCCGATCTTGAGCAGTGGGCGCGGCATGATCCGGCCCGTCAGCCTGGTGTTGAGCAGCCCCGCCAGGACGATCGCCACCGAGTTCGCGCCGAACACCAGGCTGAACTGCTGCGGGCTCAACCCGTACACGCCCTGGAGCACGAACGACGCCCCGGCGACGTAGCCGAACAGGGAGCCCAGCGCCAGCGCCGACGCCAGCGCGTAGCCGACGAACTTGCGGTCGGCCAGCAGCCCGCCGAACACCTTGATCGTGAGCAGCAGGTTCGCCGGCCGCCGCTTGTTCCGCGGCAACGTCTCCGGCAGGCCCACGGCCAGGGCGATCAGCAGGGCCAACCCGATCAACGCGAGCGCGATGAACGTGCCGCGCCAACTGGTGAACCTCAGCAGCTGACCGCCCAGCACCGGGGCCGCCACCGGCCCCAGGCTGTTGACCAGCATCATCAACGACATGAACCGCGCCATCGCGAGACCCTCGAACCGGTCGCGCGCCACCGCCATCGCGATCACGAACCCGGCCGCCACGCCGAGCCCTTGCAGCAGCCGCAGGCCGGAGAGCGCGAGCGCGCTGGGCGCCACCGCGCAGAACAGCGAGGTCACGACGTAGCTGCCGATCCCGACCAGCAGCGGACGCCGCCTGCCCCACGAGTCCGACAGCGGGCCCACGAGCAGCTGCCCGACCGACAGACCGATGATGAACGTGGTCAGCGACAGCTGGATCTGCGACTCGGTCGAGCCGAACTCCGCCGCGATGCCCGGGAACGCGGGCAGGTAGGTGTCGATCGAGAGCGGGCCGAGCAGGCACAGGGTGCCCAGCAGCACCACCAGTCGGGACCTGTTGTCCATCGCCAACCCCCAGTGCTCGTCTGGCAAAAGCTTCGCAAGCCAAACGATCCGGGGAAAGCGATATGTCCGAGGTCACGCGCTGGGCGCAAGTGTTTCGCCCCGGACGGCTCAATATCCCTCTGCGCGCAGGAATTCCAGGGCGGCGGCGAGGTCGTCGGGGTACTCGCTGGTGAACGACACCCACTGGTTGTCGGCCGGGTGGTGGAAGCCGAGCGTGCGGGCGTGCAGCCACTGCCTGGTGACGCCGAGGCGCTTGGCCAGCACCGGGTCCGCGCCGTAGGTGATGTCGCCGACGCACGGGTGCCGCAACGCGGAGAAGTGCACCCGGATCTGGTGCGTGCGACCGGTTTCCAGGTGCACGTCGAGCAGCGACGCGGCGCGGAACGCCTCCACCACCTCGTAGTGCGTGATGCTCGGCTTGCCGTTCGCCATCACGGCGAACTTGTAGTCGTGCTTGGGGTGCCGGTCGATCGGCGCGTCGATGGTGCCCTTGATCGGGTCCGGGTGGCCCTGCACGAGCGCGTGGTAGAGCTTGTCGACCGTGCGCTCCTTGAACGCGTGCTTCAACGCCGAGTACGCGTGCTCGCTCTTGGCCACCACCATGACGCCGGTCGTGCCGACGTCCAGCCGGTGCACGACGCCCTGGCGCTCGGCGGCGCCCGACGTGGCGATCCGGACGCCCGCCGCGGCCAGGCCGCCGACCACGGTCGGACCGGTCCAGCCGGGGCTGGGGTGCACGGCCACGCCGACCGGCTTGTCGACCACGATCACGTCGTCGTCCTCGTGCAGGACCACCAGGCCCTCCACGGGCACGGCCTGCACCTGCACCGGGCGTTCCGGCTCGGGGAGGGTGATCTCCAGCACGGAGCCCGCGACCAGGCGGTCCGACTTGCCGGCGGGCTGCCCGTCGAGCACGACGTCACCCGATTCGGTCAACGCCGCCACCACGGTCCGCGACAGGCCGAGGAGCTTGGCCAGACCGGCGTCGACCCTCATCCCGTCCAAGCCGTCCGGCACCGGAAGGGACCGGTAGTCGCCGCTCATGCGCACACCTCGCTGACGCTCGGCGTGGCAAGAGCGGGGCCGGCTGCGTTGAATGACTCGCTCGCAAGCTCGCTCATGCGCCCGCCTTCTTCTCGCTGGACTTCTTCTCCACGCGGGTGCCGTCGTAGTCGCGCTGGAGCAACGCCATCAGCACGATCACGCCGCCGCCCACGCAGATGGCGGAGTCCGCCAGGTTGAACACGGGGAAGAAGTTGCCCCACGGGTCGAGCACCGAGATGAAGTCGACCACGCCGCCGCGCAGCGGGCCGGGGCCGCGGAAGATCCGGTCGACCAGGTTGCCCATCGCGCCGCCCAGGACCAGGCCGAGGCCGATGGCCCAGCCGACCGACCGCAGCCGGCGCGCGATCCACAGGATGAACACGACCACGCCGGAGGCGATCAGGGCGAGGATCACCGTCCAGCCCTCGGCCAGGCCGAACGCGGCGCCGGTGTTGCGGATCAGCGGCAGGTAGAGCAGGCCGCCGAACAGCTCGATCGGCTCGCGCCCCTCCAGCTTGTCCACCGCGATGATCTTGCTGACCAGGTCGAGCGCCAACACCAGCGGCGCGATGACGGCCAGCAGCAGGACCCGTCGCTTCGGCAGCGGTGCGTCCGGCTGGTCCGGCGTGTCCGGCTCGGTGTTGGGATCGGTGCTCACCGGGCCATTGTCCAGCATCGGAGTCAGCGCAGGAACGGCGGGAGCGCGCGCTGGTCGTCCAGCGGCGCCCAACGACCCTCCCGGACCTCGTACTCCCACCGCGAGCCCTCGACCACGAGCGCGCGCAACGCGGCCACGAACCGGTCCACGTGCTCCTCGGTGGTGCCCAGCCCGATCGACGCGCGCAGCGCGCGTTCGCCGTGGGCGAGCCGGTGCACGGCCACGTGCGCGCAGAACGCGCCGTCACGCACGCCGATGCCGTGCTCGGCGGACAGCGCGGCGGCCAGGTAACCGGCGTCCTGGCCACCGACGGTGAAGCTCACCACACCCACCCGGTCCTGGTCCGAGCCGAACAGCGTCAGCTCGTGCACGCCGGGCACGGTCTTCAGGCCCTCGCGCAGCCGCGCCAGCAGCACGCGCTCGTGCTCGGTGGTCTGCTCCCAGTGCCTGCCCAGCACGTCGCACGCCACGGCCAGCGCGTGCACGCCCACCACGTTCGGCGTGCCCGCCTCGTGCCGCTCGGGCACCGCCGACCAGGCCACGCCCAGCCGGTCGCCGTGGTCGGTGACGCGGGCCGTCGCACCACCGCCCACCAGGTACGGCTCGGCGGCCTGCAACCAGTCGGACCGGCCGACCAGCACGCCCGCGCCGAACGGGGCGTAGATCTTGTGCCCCGAGAGCACGGTGTAGTCGACGTCCAGCGCACGCACGTCCACCGGCCGGTGCGGCGCGAGCTGGGCGGCGTCCAGGGCGATCCGGGCGCCGTGCCGGCGGGCCACCCGGGCCAGCTCGGCCACCGGCCAGATCTCGCCGGTCACGTTGGACGCGCCGGTCACCACGACCAGCCGCGGGCCGACCGGCGCCGCGCGCAGCGCCCGGTCCAGCTCCAGCACCGCCTGGGCGGGCGAGGCCGGCGTGCGCAGGCGACGCACGTTCGGGCCGCGCCACGGCAGCAGCGCGGCGTGGTGCTCGGTGTCGAAGAGGATCACGGCGGTGTGCTTCGGCAGGCTCCTGGCCAGCAGGTTCAGCGCGTCGGTGGTGTTGCGGGCGAACACCACGGCGTCGCTGTCGCGGGCGTTGAGGAACCGCCGGACCGACGAGCGGGCCTGCTCGTAGACCTTGGTGCTGACCTGCGAGGCGAAGCCCGCGCCCCGGTGCACGCTGGCGTACCAGGGCAGCACCTCGTCCACGGCGTCGCGGACCTGCTCCAGGCACGGCGCGCTGGCCGCGTGGTCGAGGTTGGCGTACTCGACGCGCTCACCGGTGACCAGCGGCACGCGCAGCGACGCGCCGACCACACGGGGCAGAGCCGCGACGGTGGTGGTGAGGGGAACTGCGATCGTCATGACGCCCTCCGGGGTCCGGGGACACCCCACCGGAGAGGGAGCCCGCGCTTGCCGGGCGCCCTGCGCGCCAGGCCAGGTCCTCACCAGGGGCACCCCACCGCGGTAGGAGGGTTGCCGGCCAGCAAGCCTGGGCTTAGCGCTGGCACTCATGACCTTCGCCCCGAAGCTAACCCAGCCCGCGCGTCCCCGTCGAGGGGCGTTCACATCCTGGGAGCGCCACGGCGGGGCCGGCGTCGCGATCCTGGGGCGTCACGACGGGGCCGGCGCGGGACGTCACGAGCCGTCCCGGGCACGTCACGGCAGACCGACGTCGCCCTTCCAGCGCGCGAACCGACCCGCCCGGTCCACGGCGCGGATGCGGCGCTCGGTCGCCGTGCGCATGGCCTCGGTGCACACCACCAGCAGCTGGTCGTGCTCCTGCAAGCGGGTCGTCGGCTGCGGCGTGAAGCCGTTCGCGTCCCGCACCACGAGGCTCACCGACGAGCCCGGCGGCAGCCGCAGCTCGGACAGGTACACGCCGTGCAGCTTGGAGCCGGGCTGGATGCGGACCTGGAGCAGCTCCGCGCCCAGGTCGTCCAGCGCCGACGAGTCGACCTGCACCTCGTGCGCCTCGCCGGACTTGACCAGCCCCAGCCACTTGGCCAGCCACGGCAGGCTCGTGCCCTGCACCACGGTCAGCACCACGACCAGCACGAACACCGCGTCCACCAGCTGCTGCGCCCCGCGCACGCCCTGGATCAGCGGGATCAGGGCGAACACGATCGGCACGGCCCCGCGCAGCCCGGACCACGAGATGAACACCTGCTCCCGCCACGGCACCCGGAACGGCAGCGCCGCGAACGCCACCGACAGCGGCCGGGCCAGCAGCACCAGCACCGCGCCCGCCACCAGCGCGGGCACCAGCGCGTCGAGCAGCCGTCCCGGCGACGCGTACAGGCCGAGCAGCACGAACAGGCCGATCTGCGCGATCCAGCCCAGCCCTTCGGCGAACGACAGGGTGTCCGCCCGGTGCGGCAGGCGGGCGTTGCCGAGCACGAGGGCGGCGATGTAGACGGCCAGGAAGCCGGACGCGTGCGCGAGGTCGCCGACGGTGTAGGCGAGCAGGCACACCGCGACCGTGGCCAGCGGGTACAGGCCGGTGGCGGGCAGCGCGGCCCGGCGCAGGCCGACGCCGCCGAGCCAGCCGAGCACGATCCCGATCGCCCCGCCCGCGATCAGCTCGTAGCCCATCAGCAGCGGCGCGGTCCACGTGATCGGGTCCGGCGCGGCGAGCAGCACGACGGCGATGTAGACCGGCGCGTCGTTGATGCCGGACTCCAGTTCCAGCGAGCCGATGAGCCGCTTGCCGACGCCCACCCCGCGCAACACGCTGAACACGGCCGCCGCGTCGGTGGACGACAGCACGGCGCCCCACAGCAGCGCCGTGCGCCAGTCCATGTCCAGCAGGAAGTGCAGCGCAAACCCGGTGACCGCGATGCTCACGCCGACGGCGACCGTCGACAGCGCGATGCCGAGGCCGAGCGCGGGCTTCACCGCGCTCCACCGGGTGGTGAGACCACCCTCGGTGAGGATCAGCACGAGCGCCACCGTGCCGAGTGAGCGGGTCAGGTCGGCGTCCTCGAACTGGATGCCCACCACGGCTTCGCCGAGCAGCACCCCGATGCCGAGGTAGAGCAGGAGGGACGGCAGACCGAGCCGGATCGACACCCTGACCGCGATGACCGAGAGCAGCAGGACCGCGGCGGCTATGCCCAAGTAGCCCGTCACATCGCCCACTCGACCTCCACGCCGCCGCTGCGTCACCCGACGGGGTCATTCTCCCCGGTGATACCGAAATGGACGAATCCGGCACCGCACGCAGCGTCACCAGCCGAACGTCGCTAGCGGGAACCATGCGAAACCGTGCATGTTGACGACAGGGTCCGCCGCCCCCGGTCACCTCCACGTCCCCGCACCTCCCTGCTGGAGTCACCGTGAAGCTGCGAACGATCTCCATCGCGCTGGTCACCACCGGCGCGCTCCTCGGCTCGGGCCCCGGCCCGGCCACCGCCGCGCCGCCCTCCGCCCTGGCCGGGCCGAACATCCCGGTCTCCGCCGTGCAGGCCGACCTGGCCCAGCTCCAGAGCATCGCCACCTCGAACGGCGGCAACCGGGCGCACGGCCGTCCGGGCTACCTGGCCTCGGTGAACTGGGTGAAGTCCAAGTTGGACGCCGCCGGGTTCACCACCAGGGTGCAGTCGTTCACCAGCAACGGCGCCACCGGCTACAACCTGATCGCCGACTGGCCGGGCGGCGACCTGAACAACGTGGTCATGCTCGGCGGCCACCTCGACAGCGTGTCGGCGGGCCCGGGCATCAACGACAACGGCACCGGCTCGGCCGGGCTGCTGGAGGTCGCGCTGGCCGTGCGGTCCACCGGCTTCCAGCCGACCAAGCACCTGCGCTTCGCCTGGTGGGGCGCGGAGGAGCTGGGCCTGGTCGGCTCGACGTACTACGTGAACTCGCTGTCCACAACGGACCGCTCCCGGATCGACGCCTACCTCAACTTCGACATGATCGGCTCGCCTAACCCGGGCTACTTCGTCTACAGCGCGTCCGGCCAGCCGTCGGGCTCCCTGCGGCTCCAGCAGACGCTCCAGGGCTACTTCGGCTCGATCGGCGTGCCGACCGAGCTGACCAGCGTGGGCGGGCGGTCCGACCACGCCGCGTTCGCGCGGGCGGGCATCCCGGTCGGCGGCACGTTCACCGGCGCCGAGGGCATCAAGACCTCCGCCCAGGCGCAGAAGTGGGGCGGCTCGGCCGGTGTCGCGTTCGACCGCTGCTACCACCGCTCGTGCGACACCTCGTCGAACGTGAACGCGACCGCGCTCGACCGCCACACCGACGCCATCGCGCACACCCTGTGGACGCTGGCGGCCTAGCCGTCCAGCAGCCGCGCCAGCAGCTCGGCGGCGCCGGCCGGGGCGGGGTCGACCCGCACGACCTTGTCCCGGCCGCGCTCGCCCGCGACCACCTCGACGTCCTGCCTGCGCACGCCGAACGCCTTGGCCAGCGCCTTGCGGACGGCCTCGTTCGCCTTGCCCTCCACGGCGGGCGCGGCGACCGCGACGACCAGCGCGCCGTCACCCCACCGGCCGCCGACGGCCTCGCGCTTCGCGCCCGGCTTGACCCTGATCGAGAACCGGAAGGCGTCAGCCACGGCACAGCACCAGGGTCAACGTCTCCTCCACCAACGCCCGCCGCGCCCGCACCAGGTGCGGGCCGGCCGCCAGCAGCTGGGCCTGCCCCAGGTAGACCGAGTAGGCGAGCACGGCCCGCCGGCGCGCCACGTCGGCGGCGAAGCCCAGCCCGACGAACAGCTCCTCCAGGTAGCCGATGCGGCGCTCCGTGACGCGGCCGAGCACCGGCGCCACCGCCGGGTCGTCCTTGGCCGCGAGCATGGCCAGCTCGACCGCGCTGTGCTCGACGTCCTCCAGCACGGTGGCGAACAGCAGCCGCAGCCTCTCCGACGGCTCCGACACCGAACCGACGAGCTCGATCACGGCCTCGGTGTGCTCGCGCTCCCAGCGTTCCAGGGTGGCCTTGAGCAGGGCTTCCCGGTTGGGGAAGTGCCAGTAGGCGCTGCCCTTGGTCGCCCCGATGCGCGCCGCGAGCGGTTCCACCGCGACCGCCGCGACCCCGCCCTCGACCAGCGCCCGCAGGGCCACCTCGGTCCAGTCGTCGCGCGTCCGCCGTGCCATGTCCCCATACGCTATCGAATGGAAGCCCGGCCGCGGCCGTCGCAGCGGTGGCCCCCGACCGGATTTCCTCCACAACCTCCGGTCTCGTCCGTCTACCCGGTACGGGACCGGAGGGGGGAGGGTTCGTGACGCCGGAGGATCCCGACGACCACGCGGCCACCTTCAGCGACTTCTACCACCGGGAGCGCACCCGGCTGTTCCGCTTCGCGGCCGTGATGTCACCCCACCTGGACCACGAGTCGGCGGTCCAGGAGGCGTTCGTCGGCGCGTGGCGGAACTGGCCGGTGATCGCTCCCGGCGCCCGACGTGCTTGGCTGGTGAAGACGATCCGCAACCTGCTGGTGGACCAGGCCCGTCGGCGGGAGCGGCCGGGCGACCTCACCGACGAGGTCCTCGCCCGGCAGCGCGGCACGTACCGGATCCTGGTGCCCAAGCAGCGGGACGCCGAGGCGTGGCACGAGCTGGTCAGCACGCTGGCGGCGGTCGCGAACCTGCCGGACCACCTGCGCACCGCGCTGGTCCTGCGGTTCTGGGACTTCGACGACGACGAGATCGCCGACGTGCTGGGCTGTCGGCGCGCGTCCGTGCGGCGGTACGTGTCGCAGGCGCGGGCGCGGGTCAGCGAGCGGGTCGGCAACGAGGAGCGACGGGTGCGCGGCTCCCAGCGCGGGAAGGAGACGTCATGACCGACGAGCTGGATCCCCGACTCGACCACCTGCGCGCCGAACTGGCCGAAGCCATCCCGGAGGACCCCGGCACGGACGACCTCGGCGTGGCGGCGATCATGGCGCAGGCGTCCCGGTACGAGCGGCAGGCCGCCCTGGTGCAGGCCGCGCGGTCCGGTTCACGGGCGGCGCTGGACTCCCTGGTCGCCGAGCTGACGCCGTTGGTGTGGCACGTGGCCAGGGGCAACGGCCTGGACCAGCCCACCGCCGAGGACGTCGTGCAGACGGTGTGGCTGAGCCTGCTGCGGCACCTGGACCGGCTGGCCGACCCGAAGGCCGTCGCGGGCTGGCTGATCGTCGCCACCCGCCGGGAGGCGCGACGCGCCTGGCGCGACCTCAACGGCCGCCCGGCCCTGTCCACCGACTCAGCCCTCGACATGCCCGACGACCGGTGGCTGCCGGAGCCGGAAGCCCTGCGCGACGACCGCGACCGGCGGCTCTGGCACGCGTTCAACGCGATGTCCCGGCGCTGCCAGGAGCTGCTGCGCCTGACCGTCCTGGCGGGCCGGGCCGAGTACCGGGCCGTGGCCGAGGCCCTGTCCATGCCGCGCGGCTCGATCGGCCCCACCCGGGGCCGCTGCCTGAACCAGCTGAAGGCCCGGTTGGAACGGGACGACGTGCGCTGACACCCGATCCTCGCGCCGAGCGGGGTGGCAGGCCTCGACCTGCCACCCCGCTCACGTCGCTCGCGCGGCGCGGTGTCACTGGGTGCTGGGCACCACCCCGAGGGCCTCGTTGATGGCGTTGACGTCGACGCTGAAGACCATCAGCGAGCACGTCCGCCCGTCACCGGCCGGCAGGCCCTGGCAGTCGTCCTCGTAGAACGTGTCGATGCTCTCGATCATGCCGAGGATGACGGCCTTGTCGAGCCCGTCGCTGGTCCGGGGCCGATAGGTCGGGCCACCGCTGTCACCGTTGCCCGCCGAGCCGATGCGCGACTGCTTGAGCGTCTCGAAACCGGGCCCCACGACACCTTCGGGGTAGTCGTACCAGACCCCGGTTTCGTACACGAGGACGTCATTGCACACCTCGCCGGAAAGCGCACCACCGTGGCACACGTATTCACCTTCGACCGCCTGGCTCCACGCGTGCACCTGCTTTCCGGTGCCCATCGACGAATCCCAGGCCCCGGTGTAGAGGACGGGGCTGTACCCGGGCCCCACCAGCAGCCGGGAGTCGGATTGGTAATCGTCGTCGACCGAAATCCCGTAAACCCGGTCGGAGACGCCCGCCATCCAGAATCCGTCCGGGCTGAAGCAGTGTTCCGCGGTAACGGCGCCCGTGCCGCCATCGGGCAGGTCGACGGCCCACCCGGCCGAGCAGATACTAGTCTGCGTCCGGTCGATCAGGAGGGCGCCGCCCCAGAAAGGGGCTGAATCGGCATAGCGCACGGCGCGCTCGCGCTTCCCCCTCTCGAACACCTCGATCGCCATCCGGCTCTCGATGCGCGCCGACGCGACCGAGACCACCGCGGGGTCGACGCCCACCTTGAGGCCCGTGTAGTCGTCGTTGGGCGCCGCCGTGACGGCCGGCTCGTAGGTCTCGAGGATCCGCCGCGACTCCGCGTGCAGTTCCTCCAGCGTGTAAGGCACGTCCTTGAACTCGACCGCGATGCCCGCGCCCTTCTCGGCGGCCACCAGCTCCCGCACCGCCGTGGGCACGTCACCGTGCCAGAAGAACGTGACTGCGAGCCGGTCGACGTCGATCTTCGCGTCCACGTAACCCGCGCGGTCCGGTGCGTTCGCGACCTGCTCCACCAGCCTGAGCAGCGGCTGCTGGCGGGTTGTCTTCGAATCGGGCGTCGCACCGCCACGGGGTGGCGCGACGTTCTTGTCCTGTGTCACCGAGGGAACACCTCCCAACGCCGACCTGACCTTGTCCGGCAAGGACTCCGACGTGTCCGCCGCCGACGGCAGCGCGGCCACCGCCGCCGCGACGACAATCCCCGCGGCCACTACCGCGACACGTCTGACACGCGAAGTTCCACCAGTTGTGAACACCATTCCCCCACACGCTGACCGTACTGTCCGGAAGGAATCTTCCGATCAGCAGGATCATGGACGCGCGAGGGGACCGACAACCCCCTTTCCCGGTGCCGCGGCCACCACGGGCGCCAGTGTAGTGCGAAAGGCGCACCGCCCGCACCGGGAAGGAGCAGCCACCCGAATCCGAATGACCGAGGAATCGGCCGGAAAGCGGGGAAGGGCCCGGAAAAGCGTTTCCCGCCGGCGGGATGGGAATTCCCGCCGGCGGGAAATGGAGCAAAGCCGGCCCGTTCGACCCGGGACGGGTCAGGCGCGGACGACCGCGACCCGGACCTTCTGGCCCTCGCCGACCACGCCGTCCGAGCCCTCGGCGACCTCGCCGTGCTCGACCGACTCGGCGAGCGTCTCCTCCTTCACGAACGCCTCGAACCGGCGCACCGCGTCCGCCACCGCCGCCGGCAGCTGCACCGTCAGCGCGATCCGGTCCGACACGTCCAGCCCGGCGTCCTTGCGCGCCTGCTGCACCACGCGCACCAGGTCGCGGGCCACGCCCTCGGCCGCCAGGTCCTCCGTCACCGCGGTGTCCAGCACGACCAGCCCGCCGCTGTTCGGCAGCGCCGCCGTCGCGCCCTGGTCGGTGGCGACCAGCCGCTGCTCGTACTCCTCCGGGAACAGCTCGATCCCGGCGGCCACGACGCGACCGTCCACCTCCTGCCAGTCACCCGCCTTGACGGCCTTGATGACCTTCTGCACGTCCGGCCCGAGGCGGGGACCGGCGGCACGCGCGTTGACCGCCAGCTGGAAGTGGCCGTGCGCGTCCACGTCCGTGGTGAGCTCGACCTCCTTGACGTTCACCTCGTCCCGCAGGATCCCGGTGAACGCCTCCAGCTGCGCCACCTCGCCCGAGGCGATCACGAGCTTCGCCAACGGCAACCGCACCCGCAGCTTGTTCGACTTCCGCAGCGACAACGCCGTGGACGCCACCTGCCGCACCTGGTCCATCGCGGCCACCAGGGCGTCGTCCGCGGGCAGGTCCGCCGCCGACGGGTAGTCGGCCAGGTGCACCGACCGGCCGCCGGTCAACCCGCGCCACACCGACTCCGCGGTCAGCGGCAGCAGCGGCGCCGCCACCCGGCACACGACCTCCAGCACGGTGTGCAGCGTGTCGATCGCGTCCTGGTCGCCGGACCAGAACCGGTCGCGCGAACGCCGCACGTACCAGTTGGTCAGCACCTCCAGGAACTCCCGGATCGAGGCGCACGCGCCCGAGATGTCGTACACGTCCAGCTGCGCCGTCACCCCGGCCACCAGGTCGTGCGTCTTCGCCAGCACGTACCGGTCCAGCACGTGCTCCGACGACGTCCGCCACTGCCCCTCGACCCCGTCCGCGTTGGCGTACAGGGCCAGGAAGTACCACGAGTTCCACAGCGGCAGCACGGCCTGCCGCACCGCGTCGCGGATGCCGCGCTCGGTCACCACCAGGTCGCCGCCGCGCAGGATCGGCGACGCCATCAGGAACCAGCGCATGGCGTCCGAGCCGTCGCGGTGGAACACCTCGTTGACGTCCGGGTAGTTCTGGCGCGACTTGGACATCTTCTGCCCGTCGTCGCCCAGCACGATCCCGTGCGCCACGCAGTTGCGGAACGCGGGCCGGTCGAACAGCGCCGTGGCCAGCACGTGCATGGTGTAGAACCAGCCGCGCGTCTGGCCGTTGTACTCGACGATGAAGTCGCCCGGGTAGTGGTCCTCGAACCACTGCGCGTTCTCGAACGGGTAGTGGACCTGGGCGAACGACATCGAGCCGGACTCGAACCAGCAGTCCAGCACCTCCGGCACCCGCCGCATCACGGACTTCCCGGACGGGTCGTCCGGGTTCGGCCGGGTCAGGTCGTCGATCGTGGGCCGGTGCAGGTCGGTCGGGCGCACGCCGAAGTCGCGCTCCAGCTCGTCCAGCGAGCCGTAGACGTCCACCCGCGGGTACGCCGGGTCGTCCGACACCCACACCGGGATCGGCGAGCCCCAGAACCGGTTGCGGGAGATGTTCCAGTCGCGGGCGTTCTCCAGCCACTTGCCGAACTGGCCGTCCTTGATGTGCTCGGGCACCCAGTTGATCTGCTGGTTCAGCTCGACCATGCGGTCCTTGAACCGCGAGACCGCGACGAACCACGACGACACGGCGCGCTGGATCAGCGCGTTGTCGCACCGCCAGCAGTGCGGGTACGGGTGGTCGTAGGTCTCGTGCCGCAGCAGCAGGCCCGCTTCCTTCAGGTCGCGGATGATCGGCTTGTTGGCCTCGAAGACCTGCAACCCCTCGTACGGCGGCACCTCGGCGGTGAACCGGCCGTGCGCGTCGACCGGCACGACGACCTCGATGCCCGCCGCGTCGGTGACGGCCTTGTCCTCCTCACCGAACGCGGGCGCGATGTGCACCATGCCCGTGCCGTCCTCGGTGGTGACGTAGTCGGCGGCCAGCACCTGGTGCGCGTTCTCCCGGCCGACGAAGAAGTCGAACGGCGGCGCGTACTTGCGCCCCACCAGGTCGGCGCCCTTGTACCGGGCCACGACCGGCGGCTCCTCGCCCAGCTCGCGGGCGTACGCGGGCACGCGGGCCTCGGCGAGCAGGTAGCGCTCGCCGTTCGCCTCGACGGTCACGTAGTCGACGTCCGGGTGCACGGCGGCGGCCAGGTTCGACGGCAGCGTCCACGGCGTGGTCGTCCAGACCAGGGCCAGCTCGCCGGTCTCCAGGCGCAGGCCGACGGTCACCGCCGGGTCCTGCCGGTCCCGGTAGGTGTCGTCCATCTTGGTCTCGGTGTTGGACAGCGGCGTCTCGCAGCGCCAGCAGTACCAGAGCACCCGGAAGCCCTCGTAGACCAGGCCCTTGTCCCACAGGGTCTTGAAGGCCCACATGACGCTTTCCATGTAGTCCAGGTCGAGGGTCTTGTAGTCGTTGTCGAAGTCCACCCAGCGGGCCTGCCGGGTCACGTAGTCGCGCCACTGGCCGGTGTAGCGGAGCACCGAGGTGCGGCAGGCCTCGTTGAACTTCTCGATCCCGAACGCCTCGATCTCGCTCTTGGACGAGAACCCGAGCTGCTTCTCCGCCTCCACCTCGGCGGGCAGGCCGTGGGTGTCCCAGCCGAAGCGGCGCTCGACGTGCTTGCCGCGCATGGTCTGGTAGCGCGGGACGACGTCCTTGACGTAGCCGGTGAGCAGGTGGCCGTAGTGCGGCAGGCCGTTGGCGAACGGCGGGCCGTCGTAGAAGACGAACTCGTTCGCCCCGTTCTCCCCGGCCGGGCGGGCGTCGATCGAGGCCTGGAACGTCCGGTCGGACTTCCAGAAGTCGAGGACACCCTCCTCGAGGGCGGGGAAGGACGGCTGGGAGGGAACGGAACCCTCGCCTGCCTTCGGGTAGGCCATCGTGCTGCTCCTCGCGTGCGTCCAACCGGCTCACGGGGACGACACGCCGGTCAGGCGCACCGCGGTACCACCCCGCTTGCCAGGGCGCGAAGGCACTGGCCTCTCTTCGACGGCTGTGACGGGCCGCTCCCGTCCGGTTCTACTGGGGCTCGCGCCCGTTCTTCCGGAGGCTCCCCGGTGATGGCCGGATCAACGCCGTGCTGCCACCCAGGGTAGCCGAACCGCGCAAACCACTTTGAGCCGTTCCCCTCGGAAGGGCCTCCCGACCCGTTGCCGAGCAGGGGCGTCCTCCGCGCACGCGATCCCGTGCAGCGGGACTCAGTCGGCTTCCGACCGGTCCGCGGTCCGCTTGCGGGCGGCGAGGCCGGCGTCCGGGCGGCACACCGCGCACGGCGTGAAGCCCAGTTGGCGCGCCTCGTCGACCGGCAGGCCCAGCGACGCCCGTGAGGCGAGCCAGGAGCAGTCGGCGAGGTGGTAGCGAGGACGCTCGTCCAGCACCCGCACCTCGTCCGTGAGCTCGCTCACGATCAAGGCGTCGGCCGCGTCCGTGTCCTCCTCGCCAGGTTCGAGATGTGCCTGATCGGGTGGACTTTCCGGGGTTTCGCCCTCGGTGCCCCGCGGCACCTCGTGTTGATCGCCGGCGCTAACCTGGTGATCAACAACTGCGGCGCCGGCAGCCTGGGGGCCCGACCGGCGGCGAAGCCACCAGTCGAGCACCAGGACCACGGCAGCGGCCCCGCTCGCACCCACGGACAACCAGGCCCAGTGCGTCTGGGCGCTGGTGAGCGCGGGCACGAGCAACCCCAGGGCTGCCAGCACCAACAGCAGGACTGTGTAGAGCACGTCGAGCAGACTAGATCAGCAACGCCGATCAGCCGGCTTCGGCGCGCGCCCCGAACGAGTACCCACCCTGCTGACGGCCGTCGGACGGCGCGGCGGGGCCGCGGTCCTGCAGGTCGCGCAGCGACGACTCGAGCATCGTCTTGAGCCTCGTGCGGTACTCGCGCTCGAAGGTCTGCAGCTTGTCGATCTGCTTCTCGAGCGTGTTCTTCTCCTGGGTGATGTTGCCCATCACCTCGGCGTGCTTGCGCTGCGCGTCGCGGTCGAGCGCGCTGGCCTTCTCACGGGCCTGCCGCTCCAACGTCTCGGCGCGGGTCCGCGCGTCGTTCAGCATGGTCTCGGCACGCGTGCGCGCCTCGTTGACCATCGTGTCGGCCTTGGACCGCGCCTCGGACAACAACTGCTCCGACTTGGTCCTGGCCTCCGACAGCATCCCGTCGGCCTCGGCCTTGGCCTCGCCGGTGAGCCGGTCGGCCATCTCCTGGGCCAGGCCGAGCACCTTGGCGGCCTGGACGTGGTGGTCACCACCACCGCCGGGCGATGTCTGCTCCAGCGCCGAAGGGGGCGGCACCGGAGCGAGCCTGCGGGGCTCGTCCACGACGCGGCTCGGGCCGACGCCCGCGGCAACCTTCGCCCGGGCGTCTTCGAGGTCGGCACGCGCGGTCTCGACCTGCTGGTCGAGCTGCTCGACCTGCTGGCGCAGGTCGTTGTTCTCCTCGATCAGGCGGGCCAGTTCGCCCTCAACCAGGTCGAGGAACGCGTCCACCTCGTCCTCGTTGTAGCCCCGCTTGCCAATCGGCGGCTTGCTGAACGCGACGTTGTGCACGTCCGCGGGGGTCAACGGCATCAGATCACCTCACGCACTCCTGGGCTGTGGACATCCCTGGTCCCCTCACCTGGGATCGGCTACTCGCATCAGAATGATAACGACCAGCAACAGCACAATAATGGACAAGTCCAGACCGATGCCGCCGATCCGCACCGTCGGGATGATCCGACGCAGCAAGCGGACCGGAGGATCGGTCACGGTGTAGACGGTCTCAAGCGCCACCGCGACCCCGCCCGCAGGCCGCCATCCCCTGGCGAAACTACGGACGAGCTCCACGACGACACGCGCCGTGAGCAGCAGCCAGAACGAGAACAACACGTAGTAGACCACGAGCCAGAGGGCATCCACATGCTCAACTGTGCCACCACTCAGCCCTGGTTGAGGAACCCGCCCTCCGCGAGTCGCCTGCGGTCCTCCGCTGTGACGTCGATGTTCGGGGGTGAGAGAAGGAACACCTTGTTGGTGACCTTGTCGATCGAGCCGCGCAGCGCGAACGCCAGACCGGCCGCGAAGTCGACCAGCCGCTTGGCGTCCGCGTCGTTCATGTCGGTGAGGTTCATGATCACCGGCGTGCCGTCGCGGTAGTGCTCCCCGATCGTCCGCGCCTCGTTGTAGCTGCGCGGATGCAGCGTGGTGATGCGGGCGAGCGGGTTGCCGGCGGGCTCCGGGGCGGGCCGCAGCCTGCCCACGGGCTCGCGCTGCGGCTCCACGGCCAGTGCGCCGTGCGTGTCCGGGCTCCACGGCCGACGCGGGCGGGCGCCGCGCTCCGGCTCGAAGTCGTCCCCGTCGTCCAGCTCGGCGCGGTAGCCGTTGAACGAGCGGCGACGGGCGGTGCGCTGCTCCGGGTAGGTCTCGTACTCTTCCGGGTCGGCGTAGTCGGACCGGTAGTCCGCGTAGCGCCGGTCGTCGTCGTAGGCGGCCGGGTCGTCGGCGTACTCGGCGGGAACCATCCCGAAGTAGGCCTTCAGCTTGTGAAACCCGCTCATGGCTCGAGCCCTTCCTCCGCCGAGATCCCTACCCGAAGGACGTCGCGGCCGTCCCAGAGGTTCCAGACAGTTACGGCGAGGCTAGTCTCCGGCTGCCCAGCAACGCTGTTCCGACACGCACGCACGTGGAACCGTGCGCTATCGCATCCTCCAGGTCACCGCTCATCCCCGCCGAGATCACGGTGGCATCGGGATGATCGACCCGCAAGCGGGTTACCGCTTCGTATAGAGCGGCAAACGCCTGCTGTGGAGACATCCCGAGGGGTGCGACGGTCATCACACCTCGAAAAATAAGTTCACCTGAACGTGCTACGTGATCGGCCAGTCGCGGAAGGTCACCGATCGGGTGACCGCCGCGGGTCTCGTCACCGTCGATGCTGACCTGGACCAGCACCTCGGTCGGCTCGGTCGCGGCCTTGGCGATGGCGTCGGCGAGCCGGACCGAGTCGACGGTGTCGATCCGGTCGGCCCAGCGGAGGACGGACTTGGCCTTGTTCCGCTGGAGCGAGCCGACCATGTGCCACTTCGCCGCGGCGTCCGGGCGCAGTTCGGCGAACTCGGCGGTCTTGCGGCTCGCCTCCTGGTCGCGGTTCTCGGCGAAGGCGGTGAGGCCGAGGTCGCTCAGGATGGCCACGTCCTGCGCCGGGAAGGTCTTCGTGACGGCCAGCAAGTCGACCTCATCGGGTGATCTTCCGACGGCCGCGCACGCCTTGGCGATGCGTTCCCTGACCTCCGCGAGTGACAGGGCCAGCTCCTCGCGCCGGTTCACGGCTCCATCCAGACGACGCCCGCCAGCCGTCCCGTCCCCGGGTCGCGGCGGTGGCTGAACAGGGACTTCTCCTCGACCGTGCAGCGCGGGTCGACCCCGATCCGGCCCACGCCCGCGTCGGCGAGCTGCTGCCAGAGGCCCGCGCGCAGGTCCAGGGCGGGCTTGCCGGCGCGGGTCTTGGACGCGCTGCCGGGCAGGTGCTTCTCGACGTCGTCGCGCATCGCGGCGGGCACCTCGTAGCACTGGCCGCAGACCGCCGGGCCGAGCAGGACCTCGACGCGGTCCACCCGCGCGCCCAGCTCGACCATGCGGTCCAGGGTCGCCGGGACGACGCCGACCCGTGCGCCGACGCGTCCGGCGTGGACGGCGGCGATCACGCCCGCCTCGGGGTCGCCGAGCAGCACCGGCACGCAGTCGGCGGTCAGCACGACCAGGCCGAGCCGCTCCTGGCTCGTGACGACGGCGTCGGTGGCCTCCAGCGGCTCGCTCACCGGCCCGTCCACGACGCCGACCGTGCGGCCGTGCACCTGCTCCATCCAGACCAGCCGGTCGGGTTCGAGCCCGATCCCCTCGGCGAGCCGCTTCCGGTTGGACTCGACGGCCGCCGGGTCGTCACCGACGTGGTCGCCGAGGTTGAAGGAGTCGTAGGGGGGTTTCGACACGCCGCCTTCGCGGGTGGTCAGGACACGACGGATGCGCACCACCCAAGCTTCCCAGACCCCGCGTGCCGAACTCCCGGGTCCCGCGAGTCGAGCCTCCGGGACCTCGGAATTCGCCGTTCAGGTCGGGCGTGTCGAACGCGCAAAACCCCCGGGTCCGACGCTCTCGACGGCCGATCGGCCGTCCTGAGCGTTGAACTCGGGGGTCCTGAGTGTTCGACTCGCGGGGTCAGCGACGCATGAACGGCGGCACGTCGACCTCGTCGTCGGGGTCGTCCGTCACCGGCACGGCCCGGTTCGGCAACGACCCGCTGGTGCTCCCCGGCACGCCCGGCGACAGCGACCTCGGCATGGTCGGCTGCGGCGCGGCGTACGGGGACTGGCCGTTGCCCTGGCCGGACTGCGGCTGCTGCGGCACGGTCGGCCGCGGCGGCACCGGCTGCTCCACCTGCTGCACGGGCTGCGGCTGCGGCTGGTGCTGGTGCACGGGCGGCGGTTGCTGGACCTGCGGCACCGGCTGCGGCTGCGGGTTGTGGTTCACCTGACCCGCGGCGGCCGAGGCCACGGGCGTGCCACGCGGCGGGCTGGACAGAGCCTGCGGCTCCAGCTTCTTGTGCGTCGGCCCGCCACTGTCAAAACCCGCCGCGATCACCGTCACCCGGACCTCGTCACCGAGCGAGTCGTCGATGACCGTGCCGAAGATAATGTTCGCGTCGGGGTGCGCGGCTTCCTGCACCAGCGAAGCCGACTCGTTGATCTCGAACAGCCCGAGGTCGCTGCCACCGGCGATCGAGAGCAGCACGCCGTGCGCGCCCTCCATCGAGGCTTCCAGCAACGGCGAGTTGATCGCCTTCTGGGCGGCTTGGACCGCTCGGCCCTCGCCTCGGGCCGAGCCGATGCCCATCAACGCGCTGCCCGCGCCGGACATGACCGACTTGACGTCGGCGAAGTCCAGGTTGATCAGACCGGGCGTGGTGATCAGGTCGGTGATGCCCTGGACACCGGACAGCAGCACCTCGTCCGCGGAGCGGAACGCGTCCATCAGCGAGACGCCGATGTCGCCGAGCTGCAGCAGCCGGTCGTTCGGGATCACGATGAGGGTGTCGCACTCGTTGCGCAGGGCCTGGATGCCTTCCTCGGCCTGCTTGGCGCGGCGCTTGCCCTCGAACGAGAACGGTCGCGTGACCACACCGATGGTCAGCGCGCCGAGCTTGCGGGCGATCGAGGCGACCACGGGCGCGCCACCGGTGCCCGTGCCACCGCCCTCGCCGGCGGTCACGAACACCATGTCCGCGCCCTTGAGGACTTCCTCGATCTCCTCGCGGTGGTCTTCGGCGGCCTTGTGGCCGACTTCGGGGTTGGCGCCTGCACCGAGGCCGCGGGTGAGTTCGCGGCCGATGTCGAGCTTCACGTCGGCATCCGACATGAGCAGCGCCTGGGCGTCGGTGTTCACCGCGATGAACTCGACGCCCTTGAGCCCGACCTCGATCATGCGGTTGACGGCGTTGACACCGCCACCGCCGATGCCGACGACCTTTATCACCGCGAGGTAGTTGTGCGGGGGCGTCATCGGTCCGCCTTCCTGATCGTGTCCGTGCTCATGTGCTGGAGTGGATGACCACCGGTGTCACAGCCCGGACGGATCTCCACCCGGATTGAAACTCTCAACCAGAGGTTCAGAGTTATGTCAACCCCGTATGTTCCTGCTGGACGTTATGCATCGCGAATGCCTCGGTCCAGCAGCCACGCCGTGTTGTGTCCTGACCGGGTGAGCGGTCTCTACTCGCCGGTCACCCCGTCGAGCAGTTCCCGCACCACGTCCAGGTGCCCCGCGTGCCGACCCGTTTCCTCGATCATGTGGATCAGCACCCAGCGCACCGAAAGCCGCTTGTCGCCGCGGAACGCCACCTCGTGGTCGAGGTCGAGGCCCGCGACGAGTTCCCGACTCGCCGTGCACTGCTCAGCGTAGTCGGCGATCAATCCCGAGATCGTCTCGCCCGGCTCGATGCGCCAATCGGCGTCCGGGTCCTCGCGGGTGTAGGGGGCGCGCGAAGGCCGGCCGGCCAGCGCCACCTCGAACCAGTAGTGCTCGACCCACCGCAGGTGCTTGACGATGCCCGCGGCCGTGTTGAGCTGCGACGGGAGCACCGATCGCGCGGCGTCGTCGTCGGACAGCCCGGCGCACTTGAACTCGATCGTCCCGCGCAGGAAGTCGAGGAAACCCGACAGCAGGGCGCGTTCGTCGCCGGTGTACGGGAGTTCGATCCGGTTGTCCACCGGCGTCTGCGTCATACCGGAAGTATCACCGCGCGACCACGCCCGGACGATCGACTTTCCCGGATACCTCGTGTGGCGGGTTTCACCACGTCACCGGGTTTACCGGCCCCGTTCCCGGGACCGGGTTCACGACACCGTGGGCAGTTCGGGGCTGGACACGTCGAACACGGTGCCCTTGCGGGTCATCAGCACGTCGAGCACGGCGGCCTTGCGCACGGTGTCGGCGGACGAGCCCCAGCGGGCCTCACGGCTGCCGCTCAGCATCAACCGGATGTCCGAAGGCGAGTCCGCGGTGACGCTGAGCACGTCCTCCCGCAACGCCCCGGGCACCTGCGTGAGCACGGACACCGCCGCGGCGACCGCGTCCGCGGACACCTTCAGCTCCGGCAGGCCGGCCGGCGGCTGCACGACGGTCGCGTAGTCCTTGCCGGTCACGTCGACCAGGTGCGCGCCGTCGGGCGCGATGATCACCGCGACCGGTTCCCGCTCGTCCACGGTGAGCCGCACGGTGCCGGGCACGACCCGCTCGACCTCGACACCGGCCACGCGCGGCAGTTCCCGGACCCGGGCGGCGACCGCGTCGACGTCCAGCCGCACCAGGGGCGTGCCCGGCTCGATCGCGGCGGCCGTGCGGACCTCGTCGCCGGTCAGGTTGGCCACGCCGCGCACCTCGACCTCGCGGACGCCGAGCGCGGGCGTGAACCAGACCGTGCAGACGACGACGGTCACCACGAGCATCGCGAGGATCGCGCCGACGCGGCGGCGGACCACCTTGCGCCGGTACAGCTCGGCCCGCGTCGGACGTCGGGTGGGACGACGGCGCGCCGGCGGCCGGGAACCCGGGCCGGAGGAAGCGCCCGGACGACGACGCGCCGCCTGTGTGCTCATGTCACGCCTCGCCCGCGCCCGACGACGGGACCGGGGCGCCGGGCGCCGCGCTCGCGAGCCCGCTCATGCCCGGTCCAGCTCGCCGACGATCTCCGGCCCGAGCATGGTCACGTCGCCCGCGCCCATGGTCACCACCAGGTCGCCCTCGCCGACCATGCTCGCGACCAGCGCGGGCACCCGGTCGAACGACGGCTCGTAGACCACCTTGCCGACGTCGAGCGGCACCAGGCCCGAGACCAGCGCGCCGGTGACGCCGGGCTCCGGCTCCTCCCGCGCGCCGTAGACGTCGAGCACGACGACGCCGTCGGCGGCGCCGAGCGCGGCGGCGAACTCCTCGGCGAACAGCCGCGTCCGCGAGTACAGGTGCGGCTGGAACACCACGACCAGCTTGCCGTCACCCGCGACCGGCCGGGCGGCGGCGATCTGGGCGGCGACCTCGGTGGGGTGGTGGGCGTAGTCGTCGTAGACCCGCACCCCCCTGGCCTGGCCCTTGAACTCGAACCGCCGCCGGACGCCGCCGAACGCGGCCAGCCCGATCAGCACGCCCTGGCGGTCCGCGCCCAGCTCCAGCGCGGCGATCAGGGCGGCGATGGCGTTGCCCGCCATGTGCTCGCCCGGCACGGCCACGCGCACGTCCACGACGTCGCCGTCCAGCTCGACCCTGGCGACGCCGCCGGAGTCGGCGGGCCGGTAGTCGAGCACGCGGACCGAGCCGTCGCCGGTGGCCGTGCGGCCGTAGGTGCGGACCCGGATGCCGAGCTTGGCGGCCCGTTCGGCCAGCGCCGCCGAGCCCGGGTCGTCCGCGCACGCGATCAGCACGCCGTCGGGCGTGATGCGCTCCAGGAACGAGTCGAACACCGCCACGTACGCCTCGACGGTGCCGTGGTGGTCGAGGTGGTCGGCCTCGACGTTGGTCACGACCGCGACCGACGGCGAGAAGTAGAGGAACGAGCCGTCGCTCTCGTCGGCCTCGGCGACGAACACGCCGCCGGCGCCCTGGTGCGCGTTCGCGCCGGACTCGTTGAGGTCGCCGCCGATCGCGAACGACGGGTCCATCCGGCAGTGCTGCAGCGCGACCGTGAGCATGGACGTGGTCGACGTCTTGCCGTGCGTGCCGGCGACGCACACCACCCGGTGGTCGAGCATCAACGCGGCCAGCGCCTCGGCCCGCCGCAGCACGACCGTGCCGCGGGCGCGGGCTTCCACCAGCTCCGGGTTGTCCTCGCGGATCGCGGTGGACACCACGACCGCCGTGGGGCCGTCGGGCAGCTGGTCGAGGTTCGCGCCGGCGTGGCCGACCGCGATCGCCGCGCCCTGCGCGCGCAGCGCGAGCACGGTGCGCGAGTCCTTGGCGTCCGAGCCGGACACCTGGGCCCCGCGGGCGAGGAGGATCCGGGCGATGCCGCTCATGCCCGCCCCGCCGATGCCGACGAGGTGCACGCGGTCCAGGACGTCGCTCACTTCTTGACCACCTCGAGCACCATGCGGGCCAGCACCTCGTCCGCCTCGCGGTGACCGGTGCTCAGCGTGGCCGCGGTCATCGCGGCCAGCCGGTTGCGGTCGGACACCAGGGGGACCACGTTCGCCGTGATCCAGTCCGGCGTCAGCTGCTCGTCGGGCACCAGCAGGCCGCCGCCGGCGGCGACGACCGCGCTCGCGTTGAGCGACTGCTCGCCGTTGCCGATCGGCAGGGGCACGAACACCGCGGGCAGGCCCACGGCGGACACCTCGGCCACCGTCATCGCGCCGGACCGGCACAGCACCGCGTCCGCCGCCGCGTAGGCGAGGTCCATCCGGTCCAGGTACGGCACCGGCACGTACGGCGGCGCGCCCGGCACCGACTGCACCGCGACGGTGTTCTTGGGGCCGTGCGCGTGCAGCACCCCGATACCGGCCTGGGCGAACGCCGACGCGGCGCCGGACACCGCGTTGTTGATCGACCGGGCGCCCTGCGAGCCGCCGAACACCAGCAGCGTGGGCGCGGTCGGGTGCAGGCCGAAGTGGGCGCGGGCCTGCTGCCGCAGCTCGGCGCGCTTGAGCGAGGTGATCGAGTAGCGCAGGGGGATGCCGATGATCTCGGCGTCGGTCAGGCCCGAGTCGGGCACGGCGGCGGCGACCCGTTCGGCGAACTTCGCACCGACCTTGTTGGCCAGGCCCGCCTTGGCGTTGGCCTCGTGCACCACGATCGGCACCCGGCCGCGCGCGGCGAGGTAGGCGGGCAGGGCGACGTAGCCGCCGAAGCCCACCACGACGTCGGCGCGGACCCGTTCGAGCACCTCACGGGTGTGCTTCACGGCGCCGCGCACCCGCAGGGGCAGCTTGAGCAGGTCGGGCGTCGGCTTGCGCGGCATCGGCACCGGCGGGATCAGCTCCAGCGGGTAGCCGCGGGCCGGCACGAGTCTGTTCTCCAGACCGCGCTCTGTGCCGAGCGCGACGACCCGCGCGTCGGGCCGAAGCCGCATGACCGCGTCGGCCAGGGCCAGGGCTGGCTCGATGTGCCCGGCGGTGCCGCCTCCGGCGACCACCACGCACGGTCCGGCCTGCTGGGGAACCCCGGTCACGCATTTCCTCCTCGCGTCGGTGTACCGCTGTGTCCGGTACCGCTAACGCCCGTCACGCCGCCTGGACCGCGCGTCCCGGTCCTGGCCGGCCTTTCGGGATTCGCGACGACGGTACTCCGACGGCGGAGCGTGACGACCGGCCATCCTCCGCTCGTCGACGGGAGGCGGCGCGGCCTTGCGGCCGCGGGGAGGCGGTGACGGCCGCACCGGGCGCCGCTTCGGCGGCGGCTTGTAGACCACGGGCGCGGGCAGCTTCAGCACCCCGCCGACCCGGCCGGGGCCCAACGACCGCAACGCCGAGACCGCGTCCGGCTCGTGACGTGCGCAGTTGGCGAGGATGCCGAACACGAACATCGTCGTGACGACCGACGTGCCGCCGGAGGAGATCATCGGCAGGGTGATGCCGGTGACCGGCAGCAGCTGCACGACGTAGCCGATGTTGATCGCGGCCTGCGCGACCAGCCACACCGTGAGCGTCGCGGACACCATGCGGATCCACGGGTCGGTGTTGCGCGCCGCGATCCGCAGGCCTACCACCGCGAGCAGGACGAACAGGCCGAGCACCAGCACGCAGCCGATGAAGCCCAGCTCCTCGCCGATCACGGCGAAGATGAAGTCGCTGTGCACGTTCGGCAGGTAGCGCCACTTCGAGCTGCCGTTGGTGAGGCCCTTGCCGAAGAACCCGCCCTCGGCCAGGGCGTAGAGCGCCTGCAACGCCTGGAGCCCGTCGCCCTGCGGGTCGGCGGCGGGGTTCAGGAAGGTCTGCACGCGCTTGAACCGGTAGTCCGAGCCGAGCGCGAGCACCAACGCGCCCGTCACCGCGCCGATCGCGATGATCCCGAAGATCCGCATGGGCGCGCCCACGAACCAGAGCAGGCTCATCAGCACGACACCCAGCGTGATCGTGCCGCCGAGGTCGGGTTGCAGCATCACCAGCGCGAACACCAGCATCGCCACGGGGACGACCGGGACCAGCAGGTGCCGGTACTGGTCGAGGAGGGCGCGCTTGGTCACCAGGACGTGCGCGCCCCAGAGCGCGAGGGCGAGCTTCGCGGGTTCGATGGGTTGGAACGAGACGGGTCCGATGGTGAACCACGACTGCGCGCCGCCCAGGACCGAGCCGAGCGGGGTCAGCACGAGGACGAGCAGGATGACGCAGACGAGCATCGCCATCGTGCTGCCGTGCCGGATCGTGCGCAGCGGGATGCGCAGGACGATCAGGAAGACGATCGCGCCGACGCCCACGTACAGCAGTTGCTTCTTGAAGACGCTGTAGGCCGACGCGCCCTCCGCGACCTCGCCCGGCGCGGACGCGGACAGCACCATGATCAGCCCGAGCACGGTGAGCATGCCGAAGATCGCGAGCAGCAGGTGGAAGTCCGCCAGCGGACGGCCGAGCCAAGCGGTCAACGACGTCCGCACCGCGACCACGCGCTTGCGCTGCGCTCTGGGCGGTCGCTCCCCCACCGGCTTCCGGTCCACCGCAGTCATGCGCCCATCGTCTCCCGCGCGGCCCGGCGAACGCCGCCAATCGGCCGCGTGTCGCGCGACGCGACCGCGATCACTGCCCGGTGACCCGGATGGCACCTCCCGCGAGTTTCAAGGTACTTTGCAACTATGGGCATCTCGGCGTCCGAGATCAACTTCAGCGACCTGTCGAACAAGCCGGCCGACTCGGTCCGCAAGCTCCAGGAGTCGCCGAGCCGGACGCTGCTCGTGCACCGGCGCGGCGACGAGGAAGACCTGGTGCTCACCACCGTGAGCAGAGCCGAGGAGGTGCGCGAGGTCATCTCGACCACGACCGCCCTCTTCGTGGCTCTTGTGCAGCACAGCGAAAGCGTCCGGGACCTGGTGACCGACGTGATGCCCAAGGCGTTCCCGTGGGTTCGGTTCCTGCCGCGCGAGGACATGCGGGCGTTCGTCGTGGAACTCGTGGAGACGTTGGAGGCCGCCGACTCCCTGGGCACGCCGGCCCCGGTCACGCAGCTCATCAGCGAGTGGCAGCACACAGCCGAGGTCCACGCCGATCCACGGCTCCTCGCGATCCTTCAGCAGGACGGCGAGGACCCGGGTGACGTCCCCGAACCGGGAGCGACCACCGCGTGAGCCCGAAGAAGGGCGACCCGGTCGCACCACCGCCGTGGGCGCGGAGTGGCGCGTTCGCCACTGCACCACCCACCGACTAGACCCTGAACGCTAGACGTTGTCCCGCTTGACACCGGCCAGGAAGATCGCCATGGCCCGGCCGCCGAACGTCAAGGCCGGGCCGGCGGTGTTCTTGCTGTCCCGAACCCGGAACGCGTCAGCCGAAACCGCCACCTCGACGCAGTTGCCCGAGCCGTTGCTGCGGCTGCTCTTACGCCACACGGCCACCTCGACGCAGGCACCGCCGCCGTTGCTACGGGTGCTCTTCCGCCACTCCGACCACATCGCGTTCCCCCTCGGCGAGCTAAAGATCTTCGATCACCCTCCTGATCAGCGCGACCGACTCGTGTGGGTCGAGCGCCGCAGCTCGCAGGTGATCCAACACCAGGCTATACCGCTCGACCTCGGCCTCTTCATCCAAATAGAGGCCGCCGGTCAGGTTCTCGATGTAGACCACACTCGGGAAGTCCTCGAACTTCAACAGGTGGAACGCGGTGCCCATGGCCATGTGCTGGCCCTTGCCGAAAGGCAACACCTGGAGTGTCACATTGGGCCGCTCGACCACCTTCGACAGGTGGTTCAGCTGTTCCAGATGCACCTCGCGGCCGCCGACCGCCCGGCGCAGCGCTGCCTCGTCGACAATCGCCCACACCGACAGCGACCCGTCTTCCACTCGGCGCTGCCGGGTCTGGCGCAGCTCAGCGCGCTTGTTGATGACTTCGTCCGTCGCATCGGGTGCGTAGGCGCGCATCGACCACCACGAGTAGGCCGGGGTTTGGAACAGGCCTGGGATGAGGTCGATCTCGAAGATGTTGACCGCCGTGGCTTCGGACTCCAGGACCACGTACTCGGAGAACCAGTCGAACAGGACATCGCCGTACACGTGCCACCAGCCGCGCTTCTTGGCGACCTTCGCCAACCGCAGCAACCAGGCCGTCTTCTCGGGTGTGGCCCCGTAGAGCTCCGCGAGCGCCCGGGTGTCTACTATGGACACACCGGTGTACGCCGACTCGATGCGACTGATCTTCGACTTCGAGTAGCCCAGGTTCTCGACCACGTCGTCGAAGTCGAGCCCTGCCTCCTCGCGGAGTTGGGTCAGCGCGCTCGCCAGGACGCGCCGCCGGACTCCAGGGCCTTGGTTCTGCGGCATGGTGCGACATTAGCGGGAAACAGGGCCACTGATCGGGTGAACTTCTGCCGATACGCACATTGCCGTGTTGCATCGAAAGCCGCTGAAGTGCACCTTTGGGCGCATGATCTCCGATGCGCTCGCCCGCGCCTTCCACCTGCTCGACCAGGACATGCTCGGCTACCTGGACGCCGTCGAACTGCTGACCAACGAGCACGAAACCGACGACGACACGGTCCGCGCCATCGCACGCACGGAAGTCCCGCGCCTGGTCGCGGCCCTGCGCGGCACGCTCGGCAACCACCAGGCCGACGCCTTCGGGCTGTGCCTGGGCTGCGCGCCGACCTGGCTCGACGGCCGGTTCACGCGCACGCCGTGGCCGTGCCCGGTGGTCGACGCCGCCCACACCTACCTGAAAGACCCGGACAGCATCTACCCGCGCTGACCGACCAGCCCCACCACCGCGTCGGCGAACGCGTGCCCGCGATGGGCGTAGTCGGTGAACATGTCCATCGACGCGGCGGCCGGGGCGAGCACCACGGCGTCCCCGGGCTTCGCCATCGCACGGGCCTCGTGCACGGCGTCGGCCATGGAGCCCTCGTCCAGCACCACCACCGGCACCGACGGCGCGTGCCGGGCCAGCGCCGAAGCGATCACCTCGCGGTCCGCGCCGATCAGCACCGCCCCGCGCAACCGATGACCTTCATCCCGCACCAGCTCGTCCACCGACGCACCCTTGAGCAGCCCACCCGCCAACCACACGACGCTCTCGTGCGACCGCAACGACGCCGCCGCCGCGTGGGGGTTCGTGGCCTTCGAGTCGTTGACGTACGAAACCCCGTCCACCGTCGCCACGAGCACGGCCCGGTGCGCCCCCGGCGTGAAGTCGCGCAGGCCCTGGGCCACCGCCGCCGCCGACACGCCGTGCGCACGGGCCAGCGCCGCCGCCGCCAGGGCGTCGGCGATCCCGGGAGGCCCACCGGGGTGGACGTCGGCGACCGGCAGCAACACCTCGTCGGCAGGCCCGAACGCCCGGTCGACCAACTGCCCGTCGTGGACGCCGAGCTGGCCTTCCTCCGGCGAGGAGAGCGTGAACCCGACGTGCGCGGCGGCCGGCGACGAGGCCAGCAGCCGCGCCACCACGGGGTCGTCCACCCCGCCGACGGCGACCTCACCGGTCAGGACACCGGCCTTCGCCTCCGCGTACGCCTCGAACGTGCCGTGCCAGTCGAGGTGGTCCTCGGCCAGGTTCAGCAGCACCCCGGCGAACGGCCGCACGGACGGCGACCAGTGCAGCTGGAAGCTCGACAGCTCCACCGCCAGCACCCGGCGCCCGGCCAGCAGGGCGTCCACCACGGGCAGGCCCACGTTGCCGCACGCCACCGCGTCGATCCCGGCCGCGCGCAGGATCGACTCCAGCATCCCGACGGTCGTGGTCTTGCCGTTCGTCCCCGTCACGGCCAGCCACGTCGGCGGGTCGGCCAGCTCCAGCCCCATCCGCCAGGCCAGCTCGACCTCGCCGATCACCTCGATGCCCGCCGACGTCGCCGCCTCCAGCAGCGGGCTGGACGGACGCCACCCCGGGCTGGTCACGACCAGGTCCGTCCCCGAGGGCGGCTCGACCAGGCCGGGCGTCAGCGTCACGCCGGGCAGCAGCTGTTCCAGCGCGGCGAGGCGGTCGGCCGAACCGTCGGTGACGGTGACGACCGCGTCCGCCGCCAGCAACGCCTCCGCCGCCGACCGGCCGGTCACCCCGGCGCCGGCCACGAGGACGTGACGACCTGCGAGGAATCCCATCGTCAGCTCTCGACCGCGGTCAGCCACTCGCTGTAGAACAGGCCGAGCCCGAGCATGCAGCACATGCCCGCGAGCAGCCAGAACCTGATGATCACCGTGGTTTCCGCCCACCCGGCGAGTTCGAAGTGGTGGTGGAACGGCGCCATGCGGAACAACCGCCGTCGTGACGTCCGGAAGACCGCGACCTGCAGGACCACCGACAGCGCCTCGACCACGAACAGACCGCCGATGACGACCATCAGCAGCTCGGTGCGCGTGGCGATGGACAGGCCGGCGACCAGACCGCCCAGCGCGAGCGAGCCCGTGTCACCCATGAAGATCTTGGCCGGCGCGGCGTTCCACCACAGGAAGCCGATGCAGCCGGCCATCGCGGCGGCGGCCACCAGCGCGAGGTCCAGCGGGTCGCGCACGTCGTAGCAGCCGGCCACGAGCAGGTTCGAGCAGTTGTAGCGGAACTGCCAGAAGCTGATCACCACGTAGGTGCCGAGCACCATCGCGGACGTGCCGCCGGCCAGGCCGTCGAGGCCGTCGGTCAGGTTCACCGCGTTGGACCAGGCGCTGATCGCGGCGTAGCAGAACACCACGAACCCGACCACGCCGAACGACACCACGGCGATGTCGCGCACGAACGACAGGTTCACCGAGGCGGGCGTCATCCCGTCCTTGTTCGGGAACTGGATGACCAGCACGGCGAAGATGATCGTGGCCACGAACTGGCCGACCAGCTTCGCGGTCTTGTTCAGGCCCAGGTTGCGCTGCTTGCGGATCTTGATGAAGTCGTCCAGGAAGCCGACGACGCCCAGCGACGTGGTCAGCATCAGCACCAGCAGGCCGGACGCGCTCGGCGTCTGGTCCTGCGCGGACGCCGACATCGAGTTCACCAGGTGCGAGCCGAGGTAGCCCGCCCACATCGCGACCAGGATGGCGACGCCGCCCATGGTGGGCGTGCCGCGCTTGGTCTTGTGGCTCTGCGGTCCCTCTTCACGGATCTCCTGGCCGAAACCCTGCCGGGAGAAGATCTTGATCAGGTACGGCGTCAGCATGATCGACGTGATCAGGGCGATGGCCGCCGCGATCAGGATGCTCTTCACTTGCTGACCGCCTCCAGGAGAGCCTCGGCAACCCGCCACAGGCCGTATGAGTTGGATGCCTTCACCAGGACGACGTCACCCGGCCGCACCTGGTCGCGCAGCAGCTCGACGGCCGCCGTCACGTCGGGCACCAGAATCGCTTCTTCGCCCCAAGATCCTTCCAGGTGCGCCCCCTGGTGCATCGCGCGGGCGTCCTGACCGACCACGACCAGCTTGTTGATGTCCAAGCGGACCGCGAGCCGGCCGATCTCGTCGTGCGCGCGGATCGAGTCCGCGCCCAGTTCAGCCATCGGGCCCAGCACCGCCCAGCTGCGGCGGGCGGGCGTGGCGGACCGGGAGATGGTGGCGAGCGACTTCAGCGCCGCGCGCACCGACTCCGGGTTGGCGTTGTACGCATCGTTGATGACGGTCACACCGTCAGGACGTTCGGAGACCGCCATGCGATGCGCGGACACCCGTTCGGCCGAGCCCAGGCTCCGCGCGATCTGGTCCGGGGTCGCGCCGAGTTCGAGCGCGATGGCGGCGGCGGTGAGGGCGTTGCCGACCTGGTGCGGCCCGTGGACGGCCAGTCGGACGTCCGCCTCGCCCTTCGGGGTGACCAGGGTGAACCGCGCGCGGGCCTGCTCGTCCAGCTCGATGTCCTTGGCGCGGACCTGCGCGGACGGGTTCTCGCCGACGAAGACGACCTTGGCCTTGGTGCGGCCGGCCATCCCCGCGACGAGGGGGTCGTCGGCGTTGAGGACCGCGATGCCGTCCTCGGGCAGGGCCTCGACCAGCTCGCCCTTGGCCTTGGCGATGTTCTGCCGCGAGCCGAACTCGCCGACGTGCGCGCTGCCGACGTTCAGGACCGCGCCGACGCGGGGCACGGCGACCTGGCACAGCTCGGCGATGTGGCCGATGCCCCGGGCGCTGAGCTCGAGGACCAGGAACCGGGTGTCCTCGTCGACGCGCAACGCCGTCCAGGGGTGGCCCAGCTCGTTGTTGAACGACCCCGGCGGCGCGATCGTCGGGCCCAGCGGCGCGAGGACTTGGGCGATGAGGTCTTTGGTGGACGTCTTGCCGGACGACCCCGTCACGCCGACGACGGTCAGGTGCTCCAGCCGGTCCGTGACGTGCCGGGCGAGCTTGGCCAGCGCCTTCAGCACGGCCGCGCCCGCGCCGTCGGTGTCGCCGGACAGCACGTAGGCGTTGCCCTCGGTCCGGTCGACGGGTGGCGCGATGACGGCGGGCGCGTCGACCTCCCGGCCCGCCAGCACGCCGACCGCGCCCCGCGCCACGGCCTGGGCGGCGAAGTCGTGGCCGTCGACCCGTTCGCCGGGCAGCGCCAGGAACAGGCCGCCGGGCGTGACCTCGCGGGTGTCGAACTCGACGCTGCCGGTGACCACCTCGGCCCCGGTGGCCTGGTGGAGCTTGCCGCCGACGACCTCGGCGATCTCGGCGAGGCTGAGCTGGATCACCGGGTGGCTCCTCTGATCGCGCCGGTCAGTGCGTCCACGTCGGAGAACGGCTGCACGACGCCCGCGATCTCCTGGCCGGTCTCGTGGCCCTTGCCCGCGACCACGACGACGTCGCCGGTGCGCGCCAGGGAGACGGCGTGCTCGATGGCGCGGCCGCGGTCGCCGATCTCCACGACCTCGCCGCGCTCGTCCTCCGGCACGGCCAGCGCGCCGTGCAGCATCGCGGCGCGGATCCGCGCCGGGTCCTCCGTGCGCGGGTTGTCGTCGGTGACGATCAGGACGTCGCTGCGCCGTGCCGCCTCCTCGCCCATGAGGGGGCGCTTGGCCGTGTCGCGGTCGCCGCCGCAGCCCAGGACCGTGATGACCCGGCCGGTGGCGCGGGCGCGGACCGCGTCGAGCGCGAGGGCGACGGCGGCCGGCTTGTGCGAGTAGTCCACGACGGCGGTGAAGTCCTGGCCCTCGTCGACGCGCTGCATCCGGCCGGGCACCTGGACGTTCTTGAGGCCCTCGCGGACGGCTTCGAGCGGGATGCCCCGGACGTGCAGGCAGGCGATGGCCAGCAGGGCGTTGGCGACGTTGAAGTCGCCGGGGAGGCTGAGCTCGACGTCGAGCGCGACGCCGTCCGGGCCGTGCGCGGTGAACGCCTGCTCGCCCGTGGCGGACACGGTGACGTCGGTGGCCGTCCAGTCGGCGGGCTTCGTGGTCGCGACCGTGACGGTGGCGTCCTTGACCAGGCGCGGGCCCCACTCGCCGTCCACGCAGACCACCTCGGCCCTGGCCCGGCCGTCGAACAGCTCGGCCTTGGTCCGGAAGTAGTCCTCCATGTCCGGGTGGAAGTCCAGGTGGTCCTGGGAGAGGTTGGTGAACGCGCCGACCGCGAACCCCACGCCGCCGACCCGGCCGAGGCGCAGCGCGTGGCTGGAGACCTCCATGACGACGTCCGTGGTGCCGCACTCGGCCATCGCGGCCAGCAGGGCTTGCAGGTCGGGCGCCTCGGGGGTGGTCAGGGCGCTGTCGAGCCGGGCGCCCGCGACGCGCGTCTCGACCGTGCCGATGAGCCCGGTGGCGCGACCGGCCGCGACCAGGGCCGACTCGATCATGTAGCTGGTGGTGGTCTTGCCGGAGGTGCCCGTCACGCCCCACACGGCGAGCTTGGTGGACGGCTCGCCGTAGACGCCGGAGGCCAGCAGCCCGAGGACCGCGCGGGGGTCCGGGTGCACCAGCACGGGCACGCCGTGGACCTTCGCCGCGCCTTCCTCGTCGGTCAGCACGGCCACCGCGCCGTGCTCCACGGCTTGGGCGGCGAAGTCGGCGCCGTGCACCCGCGTGCCCGGCAACGCGGCGAACAGGTCGCCGGGTCGCACGTGCTGGGCACGCAACGTCACGCCGCTGACCTGGACGTGCGCCCGGTCCGGGGCGGTCAGGTGGGCGTCGATGGTCGTGGCGAGCTCGGACACGGCAACGGGCTGGGTGCGGGAAGGGCGAGGCGGAGCGGTCGCGACCTTGCCCTCGAGCTTGGCAGGCACGCGCGGAAGGCTACCGGCGCACGGAGAGTGTTCGGCCGGCACGTCCACTCCGGACCGGTTTTCCCGTCCCACCACCCCACTGAACCTGAATTGTTTTGCATATTGAGGGAGGTGAGGGCCGGTTGCCGTGCGGTGGGACGACGCGGATCAGCAGTCGCCCCGGTAAGCGACCGCGGTTTCGCGGGCGGCGGTCGTCGGCTCGTCGTTCAACACCGCGATCGCCTCCGCGGCGGGCACGCCCTCGGTCAGCTTGCGCTTCGCCTCGGCCGCCGCCAGGGCGACCGCGCTGAAGTGGTGGCCCATCTCGGGGTGGTCCGCGAGCAGCAAACCGTGCACCGCCATGCTGCTGACGTAGACGTTCACCGTCCGCCGCTCCTCCGGGGTCTCCCCGTCGGCCAGCGCGAACCTGGCCAGGTCGTACATCGGACCGGCGGCGGTGACGAACGCGTTCAGGTCCGAGCACACCTCGACGAGGGACTTGCCCGCGGTCGTCGACGGCGCCGGTGAGGACGAGACCGGTGCCGGCGGCGAAACGGCCACGTCACCGGAATCGGAACCGCACGCCACCAAGGCGACCATCGCGACGCCCGCCACCGCCACCAGCCGGCCGAGTTCTCCCATGCCGGGAACGGTAGGCGGCGGCGACCCGGCGGCACCGGCGTTGGCAGGAACCGGACGTCACCGCACCAGCGGCACGATCGGGCTCTGCTCGGCCGACATCGGGATCTGGTAGCGCTGCGCCAGGTACGACGCCACGTCGTGGAACAGCGGCGCGGCCGACTGGGGGTTGCCGGTCGGGTTGTCGAGCATGATGCCGACCACGAACCGGGGGTCCTCGGCGGGCAGCATGCCGGCGAACGTGATCCAGTACTGCGAACTGCTGTAACAGCCGCACTTCGGGTCGATCTGCTGCGCCGTGCCCGTCTTGCCGCTGATCTGGTACCCCGGCAGCGCGGCCGGCGTGCCCGTGCCGCTCTGCAGCGCCGAGTCCGACCCCGGCGCCTTCTGCACCACCGCGCGGAACATGTCGCGCACCGTCTTGGCCGTCTGCGGCGACACGACCCGCTCGGTCTCGGCCGGGCCGATCTCCTTGCGGCTGCCGTCGGCGGACACCTCGGCGCGCACGATCCGCGGCGCGATGCGCACGCCGTCGTTCGCGATCGCCTGGTACATCCCGGTCATCTGCAGCAACGTCATGTTCAGGCCCTGCCCGATCGGCAGGTTGCCGAACGTCGAGCCGGACCACTGCTTCAGCGGCGGCACGTACCCGGGCTCCTCGCCGGGCAGCCCGGACTGGGTCCGCTCGCCCAACCCGAACTTGCGCAGCATGTCCGAGTAGCGGTCCTGGCCGATCTTCTGCGCGGTCATCAGCGTGCCCACGTTGGACGACTTCGCGAACACGCCGGTGAACGTCATGTCCAGCGGGCCGTGGTCCCACCAGTCACCGATCACCCGGTCGGCGACCTCGATGCGGCCGTCCACCCGCAGCACGCTGTCCGGCTGGTAGATGCCGTCCTCGACGGCCGTCGCGGCGGTCACCACCTTGTTCACCGAACCCGGCTCGAACACCGAGGTGACCGCGACGTTGCGCTTCTGGTCGTCGGAGGCCTTGCCGAAGTCGTTCGGGTCGAACGTCTTGTCGTTGGCCATCGCCAGGATCTCGCCGGTCCGGCTGTCCAGCACCACCGCGGAACCGCTGCGCGCCGCCGTCCTGGTCGTGTAGTCGGTGACCATGCGCTGCAACGCGTACTGCGTGTCCAGGTCCAGCGTCAGCTCGAGGCTCTTGCCGGGGGTGGCGGCGGCCAGCTCCTGCGACCGGCCCGGTCCCGGGATGACCACGTCGTCGTTGCCCTGCATGGTGTCCACGACGCGCAGCCCGTTGCGACCGGCGAGCAGGTTGTCCTGCGCGATCTCCAGCCCCAGCAGGCCGTGCGTGGCGGGCGGCTCCGCGTCCTTGCGCCAGTTCGCCGCGCCGATGATGTTCGACGCCAGCTCGCCGTTCGGGTACACGCGCACGGCCCGCGCCTCGGAGCCGACGTTGTAGTACTTCTCCGTGATGATCGCGGCCTTGCCCGGGTCGACGTTGTCCACCAGCTCCACGTACGTGGTGTCCCGGGACAGCTTCGCGAGCATGGTGTCCCGGTCCGTCTTCTGCCCGGCGACCTCCTTGCCCAGCGTCTGCTCGATGAACGCGGCGATGTCGGCGATCCGGTCCTCGAAGCTGCCGATGTCCGGGTCGTCCTCCAGCGCCTTCGCCCACTCCTGGCGCATCCGCTGCGGCACGACGTAGAGAGCGCGCGCCTCGACGCTGAACGCCAGCTGGTTGCCGTTGCGGTCCAGGATCGAGCCGCGCGGCGCCAGGATGTCGATCTTCGTGGCGCGCTGCTGCTCGGCCTGCGCGGACAACGCCTCCGCCTGGAAGCCCTGCACCTGCACCAGCTTGAGGCCGGCCAGGAGCAGCGCGCCGACCAGCAGCAGCCGGCCCACGGCGAGGCGGACCCGGCTGTTGCCGCCGCGCCGCGCCCGGGGAGCGGGCCCGCGGACGGACAACGGGCGTCGCACGGGTCTGCCCCGGCTGGGCCCCGGCATCACTGACCTCCTGGTACCGGCTGTCGCACTGGTTGTTCGCGCCTGTGGTCCGAGCCTGCGTTCAGCCCTGCGGTGGCTGTTGGCCGCCCGCCTGCTGACCGGTCTGGTCGCCGGCGGGCGGTTGCTGCCCGGTCTGGTCGCCGGCCGGGGGTTGCTGCCCGGCCGGGTCCTGCGCGGGCGGCGTGGTGGACGACGTGGGCGGTGGCGGCGGCTGCACCGCGGACGGCTTGCCGTACACCTCGACCGTGCCGTCCGGCAGCTGCCGCAACCGCGCCGGATCGCCCGCCGGGACCAGGCCGAGCTTCGTCGCGGCGTCGGCGAGGCCCGGCGGCGACTCGGCCAGCGCGACCTCCCGCCGCAGCTGCTCGACCTGCCGGGCGAGCCTGGTCTCCTCGGCCCGCGCGTCCTGCAACCGGTACGAGTCCGCGGTCGCCGCGGTCGCCAGCCACATGATCGCCGCGATGCCGACGCCGAGCACGACCATCACCATCACCACGAACGGCGCCTTGGGCGCCACCGTCGGCTGGCGGGTCACCGACGGGCGGCGCTTCGACGACGTGCGCTGGGCACGCCGCGCGTAGGCCCGCTCCGCCGCGGCCGAACGGCGGCGCTCCGCCGGCACGGCCTTCAGCGCGCGTTCACGGGGCTTGGACGATCTGGCCGCGGACGGCACACCGCCGCCGGACCTCGCCGGCGCGGTCATGTCGCCTCCCGGATGCGTTCCGCCGCCCGCAGCCGCACGGAGGCGGCCCTGGGGTTCTCCTCGATCTCCTGCTCGTTCGCCTGCTCCGCGCCCCTGGTCACCATCCGCAGCTGGGGACCGTGCCCCGGCAGCTCGACCGGCAGGTCCTGCGGTGACGTCGACGTGGCCAGGGCGGTGAAGGCGCGCTTGACCATCCGGTCTTCCAACGACTGGTAGGACTCCACGACGATCCGCCCGCCGACGGCCAGCACCGACAGCGCGGCGGGCAGCGCCAGGCGCAGCGACTCCAGCTCCTCGTTCACCTCGATGCGCAGCGCCTGGAACGTCCGCTTCGCCGGGTGGCCGCCCGTCCGGCGGGTCGCCGCGGGCACCACGTCGTAGAGCAGCTCGACCAGCCGACCGCTGGTGGTGAACGGCTCGCGCTCGCGCTCCCGCGCCACGGCGCCGGCGATCTTGCGGGCGAACCGCTCCTCGCCGTAGTCGCGCAGGATCCGGGTCAGGTCGTCCACCGAGTACGTGTTCAGCACGTCGGCCGCCGTCATGCCGGTGCCCGCGCTCATCCGCATGTCCAGCGGCGCGTCCTTGGAGTAGGCGAACCCGCGCTCCTCGGCGTCCAGCTGCAGCGAGGACACCCCGAGGTCCATCAGGATCCCGTCGACCTTCGCGCCGCCGACCGCCTCGGCGATCCCGTCGTAGGTGGTCTGCACGAACTCCACGCGATCGGCGAACGGCGCCAGGCGCCGCCGCGACAGCTCGATGGCCTGCGGGTCGCGGTCCAGCCCGATCAGCCGCACGCGCGGGTGCGCCCGCAGCACCGCTTCGGAGTGCCCGCCGAGGCCGAGCGTGCAGTCGACGAACACGGCGTCCCGATCGGCCAGCGCGGGGGCCAGGAGGTCCAGGACGCGGTCGAGCAGCACCGGCACGTGACGCGCCTGCTCCACCATGTCCCCTCCCTCGATGGTCCCCCCTCACAAAGACAAGAAATTCGGGTGTCGTCAGGTCCCCGCCCGCCCGTCGGACCTGGCGCCGGGGAAGGTGCGCCAGGGCCGAAAGCCGAGCGGACCGAGGCCTCACGGCACCCGAAACCTCGAAGCAAACGGCCGTTCCAGCCGATCTAGAAGACGCCGGGCAGCACCTCCTCGCGCGCCGTGGCGTAGCTGTCCTCGTGTTCCTCGAGGTAGCGCTGCCACGCCTGCGCGTCCCAGATCTCCAGCCGGTTGATCGCGCCGATGACCACGCACTCCTTGGTCAGCCCCGCGTACCGCCGCAGCTCCGGTGCGATCGACACCCGGCCCTGGCCGTCCGGCCGCTGCTCGTCCGTCCCCGCGAACAGGTAGCGCTGGTAGGCGCGGACGGCCTCGTTGGTGAACGGAGCGTCCGCGACCTTGCGCGCCATCTGCTCGAACTCCGCCCGGGGGAACACGTAGAGGCAGTGGTCCTGGCCCTTGGTGACCATGAGACCCCCCGCTAGCGCGTCCCGGAACTTCGCAGGCAGCGTCAGTCGGCCCTTGTCGTCCAGCCTCGGGTAGTGCGTGCCCAGGAACACGGCGCCCACCTCCCGACGCCGGAAGCTTCACTTCCGACCGGCAGTGGAGCCCCCGTCTGCCCCACCGGCCGCCACAGTACCCCACTTTTCACCACAGTCAACGCTGAAACGGGTGGTTGCACGGCCTGTGGCGAAGCGTTTACGCAGGTAGAACGAAGATGTCCACCGTGGAGGGTGGTGGGGGACGCCGAGCGCGACCACCTCCGCGGGTGAGCCGAACCGGCCCGAACTCCACCCGGATGGCCCAGTGAAATCGGGCAAAACCGGTTCGCCGGCGGCCGCGGTGGGGAATCGTGGTGGGGTGCGGTGAACCGGTCGGCTCGGCGGGCCGTGGAACCCACGAGCACGAAACTGTTCAATCGGTGTAGGGCGCTTCGCCCTGGTTTGACACACTGCGTGAAACGCTCACCGCCACCGCGAACCGGTCGCGGTAGGGCCGCGCCCTGCTCCAGGAGGTCGAGTGACTCCGAGTACACAGCCAGCCGCGCTGCCAGAACACTCCTACGGGGGCAGCGGCGCGCCGGCGGGCAACCAGGCGAACCCCGTCGGCGGGGCCGACACCCGCGCCGCGCACGCCAACCACGTGCCGCCGGTCCGGGAAGAAGCGCTCGCCGAGCTGCACGCCGCGGTCGGGCGGATCGCCGCCAACGTGGAGAAGGTCATCGTCGGCAAGCCCGACGTCGTCCGGGTCGCGCTGGTCACCCTGCTGGCCGAGGGCCACCTGCTGGTCGAGGACGTGCCCGGCGTCGGCAAGACCTCGCTGGCCAAGGCGCTGGCCCGGTCCATCGACTGCACCGTGAGCCGCATCCAGTTCACCCCGGACCTGCTGCCGAGCGACATCACCGGCGTGTCGATCTACAACCGGCAGGACAACGACTTCGAGTTCCGCCCCGGCCCGGTGTTCGCGAACATCGTGGTGGGCGACGAGATCAACCGCGCCTCGCCGAAGACCCAGTCCGCGCTGCTGGAGTGCATGGAGGAGCACCAGGTCACGGTCGACGGGCAGACCTACCCGCTCGGCGCGCCGTTCATGGTGATCGCCACGCAGAACCCGATCGAGATGGAGGGCACCTACGCCCTGCCCGAGGCCCAGCGCGACCGGTTCACCGCGCGGGTCTCCATCGGGTACCCGGACCCGGCGGCCGAGCTGGCGATGGTGGACGAGCACGCGGGCCACGACCCGATGGCCGACCTGCGGCCGGTGTCCGACGCCGAGCAGGTGCTGCGGCTGGTCAACGTGGTGCGGCGGGTGCACCTGTCGCCGGAGATCCGCCGGTACGCGGTGGAGCTGGTCGGCGCCACCCGGCGGCTGCCCGAGCTGCGGCTGGGCGCGTCGCCGCGCTCGACGTTGCAGCTGGTGCGGGCGGCCCGGGCGCAGGCCGCGCTGGCCGGTCGCGACTTCGTGGTGCCCGACGACATCCACGCGGTGGCGGTGCCGGTGCTGGCGCACCGCCTGGTGCTGACCGCGGAGGCGCAGGCGGCCCGCCGGTCGCCTGCCGACCTGGTCCGCAACCTGCTGCAGCGGGTGCCGGTGCCGCAGGCGGCGCTGGACCCGACCGGGCAGTTCCTGCACCACGTCAACCCGAACAACCACCGCTGACATGCGCGGAGCCCTGTCCGGGCTGACCACCCGGGGCCGGTGCCTGTTGGCCGCGGGGTTCGCGGCCGGTTTGTGCGCGGTCGTGCTCAACGAGCGGGACCTGCTGCGCGTGGCGGCGTTCGTGGTGGCCCTGCCGCTGCTGGCGGCCTGGCTGGCGCAGCGGGCCAGGGTCGGCCTGCACGCGACGCGGCTGCTGCACCCCAGCCGGGTCCAGGTGGGCTCGGCGACGGACGTCCGCGTGGAGCTGCGCAGCGCCGGACGGCTGCCGACCGGTGGGCTGCTGCTGGAGGACGCGGTGCCGTACGCGCTGGGCGCGCGCCCGCGGTTCGTGGTGGAACGGCTGCCGCGCAACATCGTGACCGTGCTGCGGTACCCGCTCAAGCCGGTGATGCGCGGCGTCCAGCAGGTGGGTCCGCTGATGGCGCGGATCACCGACCCGTTCGGCCTCGCCGAGTTCGACCGCGAGATGGCGGGTCGCAGCCGGCTGGTCGTGGTGCCGCGCGTGGTCGGGCTGACCGGCCTGCCGAGCGGTTCGGGCATGGGCTCCGGCGACGACGGCTCGATCCGGCTGCGCGCCGGTCAGGGCGAGGACGACGCGGTGGTCCGCCCCTACCGGCACGGCGACGACCTGCGGAAGGTGCACTGGCGCTCGACCGCGAGGCGCGACGAGCTGATGGTGCGGGTCGAGGAACGGCCCTGGCGCGGCGGCACGACCGTGCTGCTGGACCACCGGCTGGTCGCGCACCGGGGCAGCGGTCCCGGCGCGAGCCTGGAGTGGGCGGTCTCGCTGGCCGCGTCGATCTGCCTGCACCTGCACCGGTACGGCCACCAGGTACGCCTGGTCGGCGACGACGGCCGGGTGCTGGCGGGCGGTCCGGGCAACAGCGGGTACAGCGACTCGGTGGTGCTGGACGCGCTGGCGGCGCTGACGCCGTCGCACCGCCGTGAGCCCGCCGCAGGGGTGGACCCGGGCGCGGGTCAGGAAGTGATCGCGATCCTCGGCGGCAGCACGCCCGCCGTGGTGGACGCGCTGGTCCGCAACCGGCCGCGCGGCATGCGCAGCCTGGCGGTGGTGATGGACGTCGCCGCGTGGGGGTCCGCGTCCGAGGAGCCGGCGCCCGACCCGGCCGACGCGCAGCGGTTGCTGAGCGGCGCGGGGTGGGGCGTGGTCGTGGCGCGGCCGTCGACGCCGATGGGACAGGTCTGGCAGGAGCTGTGCCACAGCGCGGGCAACCGCGGCCCCGTGGTGCGCACGGAGGTGGGCTAGGTGACCGGCAGGACGAGCGCGGTGGGCGCCGACAACTGGGTCGTGAACGCGACGCCCGCGGTCGCCGGGCTGGCCACGCTGTGCGCCGCGACGGCGTTGTCCAGCGTGCTCGACGGGGTGCTGTGGCTGGTGTACCTGGCCGTGGCGATCGCGGTGGTCGGCGGCACGGGCGTGCTGCTGCGCGCGACGCGGGCGGCCGCGCCGCTGGTCGCCCTCGGGCAGCTGCTGGCGTTGACGTGCCTGCTGGTGACGGTCTTCACCCGCAGCGGTGTGCTCGTCGTGCTGCCCGGTCCGCAGTCGTTGCAGGACCTGCTGGCGGTGCTCGGCAACGCGATGACCGAGGTGCAGACCGGTGTGCCGCCCGTGCCGGACAGCCCGGCCATGCGGTGCCTGGTGATGGTGGCGATCGGGCTGGTCGCGATCCTGGTGGACACCCTGGCGGTCGGCCTGGGCGCGCCCGCCGCGTCGGGGCTGGTGCTGTTGTGCGTGTTCGCGGTGCCCGCGTCGCTGGCCGACGAGATGCTGCCGCTGTGGACGTTCGTGTTCGGCGCGGGGGCGTTCGCGCTGCTGCTGGCCGTGGACGGGCAGCACCGGCACGAGGCTTGGCGCGGCCGGTTGCCCAGTGGCGGGCAGAGCGGGTCGGGACCGGCGGCGACGGCGGTGGCCGGGTTGGCCGTGGTGGTCGCGTTGCTGGCGGGCGCGGGTCTGACGCTGGTCGGCACGGTCGGTCGGCTGCCGGGCACCGGCGGGGAGGTCGGCGGCGGCAGCGGCGGGCTGGGCATCGACCCGATGACGCAGCTGCGGGGCATGCTCAACCAGGGCGCGCCGCGCGAGCTGTTCCGGGTGCGGGACATGCCGGGCACCTCGGCGTACCTGCGGGCGATGACGTTGCGCCAGTACGTGCCGGACAAGGGCTGGGAGCTGGGCGGGAACATGCCGGAGGGCGTGCCCGCGAACGGCGCGCTGCCCGAGCAGCCCGGCGATCCCGGCGGCGGCACGGCCGCCAAGGTCCGGATCGAGCCGGTGAACTGGGTGGACAACTGGCTGCCGGTGTACGGGCGGCCGCGCGGCATCCAGGAGGTCGACGACAACTGGAGGTTCGACCCGGAGCGCGGGATGGTCTACAGCGTCCGGCCCCGCAAGTCCGGGGAGTACACGCTGGAGACGGTGTTCGACACGCCGTCGGCGGACACGCTGCGGAAGGTCGACAGCCAGGTGGACATCGACCCGGCGTACCTGGAGGCGCCGGGCGTCGGTGGCCGGGTGGCGGAGTTGGCGCAGCGGATCGTGGCCGGGCACGACAACCAGTTCGACCGGGCGACGGCGTTGTACCGGTACTTCACCGACGGTACGCAGGGCTTCGAGTACAAGGTGCAGACCTCGACCACGAAGACGTCGGTCGACGCCTTGGAAGACTTCGTGTTCAACGGCAAGCAGGGGTTCTGCGAGCAGTACGCGTCGGCGATGGCGATCATGGCGCGGTCGGTCGGCATGCCGGCGCGGGTGGCGCTCGGCTTCACGGCCGGGTACGCGACCGGTGACGTGCAGACGATCACGTCGCAGGACGCGCACGCGTGGGTCGAGATCTACTTCCCCGGCTACGGCTGGATGACGTTCGACCCGACGCCGCTGGTGGACGGGCGGGGCGCGACCCCGCCGTACATCTCCGGTCTGGACGCGGACGACGAGGAGGACAACCCCAACGCCAGCGCGACGGCCACCACGACCACGACGGTGGCTCCTGGGACGTCGGCGTCCGCGTCGGCCGTGCCGGACGCGTTGGGCCAGGACGGGACGACGTCGACGGAGGAGTCGACGCCGACGTGGCACTTCGTGACGCTCGGGGTGGTCGGGCTGCTCGCGTTGCTGGCGACGGTGGCGTTGCGCGTCGGCGGGCCGCGGTCGCCGGGACAGGGGTCGAGGGGGCCCGCGTGGCTGCGTTCGGCGAGGTGGCTGCGCCCGGCGGCGTTGGTGGCGGCGTTGGTGGGTTGGGCGGTCGTGCTGACGTTGGCGGTGGCGCTGCTGTCGTGGTGGTTGGGGGCCGTGCTGGTGGTGGCGCTGGTGGTCGCGGCGCCGGCGGCCGTGCGGGCTTGGCGGCGGCAGCAGCGGTTGCGCGCGGTGTCCGGGCTGGGGCCGGACGCGGCGAGCGCGGCTTGGCAGGAGTTGGTAGCGGAGTCCGTCGACCGGGGTACGCGGGTGCCGCGCACGGAGACCGTGCGGGTGGCGGCGCGGCGGTTGGTGCGGGCGCACAACCTGGACGAGCAGGGACGGGACGGGCTGCGTGCCGTGGTCGGCGCGGTGGAGCGGTCCTGGTACAGCACGCAGGCGGCGGCGGACCCGTCGCTGCCCGGCGCGGTGGACAACGTGCGCCAAAGCCTGAACCGCAACGCACCGCTGGCGTTGAAGGCCAAGGTCCTACCCCGCTCGGTGCTCCAACCGAAGCCGCCGGAGGAGCGCGACCCCGACGAGTGATCAGGGGACGCTGAGCGGTTGGTGCGACGGTCAGAGGGCCGGGGGACTTCCCCCGACCCTCTGACTTTTCACCGGCCTCTCCCCTTCACGGGCCTGCTCCCCCGGCCCTCTGACCTTTCACCGGCCCTTCCCCTTCACGGGCCTGTTCCCCCTGCCCTCGCCCTTCGCCCGGCCCCACACGTGCCTGGCCTGAGGCCTGGGTCCGAACCTGGTCGGGCACGCAGACGGCCCGCCCCGGAGGTTCCCGGGGCGGGCCGTCTGCGTTGTTCAGTCGTTCAATCGGGGCTGTCGCGTGGACTACTCGTCCTCGAAACGGCGACGGAAACGTTCTTCCATCTTCTGTGAGAACGAGCTGCGGCTGGGCCGGCTTCCCTCTTCGCTGGGCTCTTCGGCACCCTGGTCACCACGACGCAACGTCGTCACGGTGAGCAGTACGCCGAAGAACATCAGCAGGAAGCCGACCACGCTCACCACCGGGATACCAGCGAGCTTCGGCAACATCACACCCGTCACCAGCAGTGCCACACCCACGGCGAACAACGCGATGCCTTGGATGCGACGCCGTCGGGACGGCTTGCGCAGCTTGGCACCGCGCACAGTGGATGCGAACTTCGGGTCCTCGGCGTAGAGCGCGCGCTCGATCTGGTCGAGCAGTCGCTGCTCGTGCTCGGAGAGTGGCATGGCTCCTCCTCCGGCACAGCGGTCGCGGGCGCCGGGTAATCACGGTTGCCGCCGGTCCCGGCGGACGCCCCGCCCTGGGGGCGTCACAACCAGGATACGATTCGCAAGGCTTGGCGACTACCCAGTCCGTGCCCCTAAGCGGTTCGTTCTGTCACCATCATCCTCACGGGTCAACGGTCAGACCACCGTGAGGTCGCACAAGTTGCCTCGACCTCGGCTGTCAAGGCCCAGAAAAGCTCCGATGTTCACTCCCCTGCGCGGGTGATCGAGGGCCGCAACCACCCCACTGCGGTCGTGGGACGGGCATCAAAGCCCCTCTCACCCTTCCTCCCGTCCCACGTTCGAACCTTTCGTGCACGCTCTGTAATCGCTCCGGCACCCCCTTGGCGGAGCCGACAGAGACCAAGATCACAACCTGTCACCCGACTCCCACCTCCCCACACCTCCTCGGCAGGCGACTGTGCGGGCCGAGTACGGAACCACGAACCGACCCCGCGACCACGTGAACATCGTTGCTAGCTCTGGGTGTTCACCTCCTTGCTGTTCGTGTTCGGCCCGGGACGATTCGGCTGGGGCGCCGAGACGGGAGGGGTCCGGACTGTCCTGGGTGGACTACGGCCAGGTGGGGTGGGCGGCGGGTGGTTGGGACGCGCGGGGGGTGGCTGTGGTGAGTCGAGGGGGTGGTTGGTGCGGATGGTCGAGTCGTGGCGGCCGGTTGGGGTCGACGGTCAGGTGAGGGGCCGCGGTTGGTCGGGCGGCGGTTGGTCGGGCGGCGGTTGGTCGGGCGGCGGTTGGTCGGGCGGCGGTTGGTCGGGCGGCGGTTGGTCGGGCGGCGGTTGGTCGGGCGGCGGGGCGAGGTCGGCGGGGTGAGGTCGGCGGGGTGAGGTCGGCGGCGGGCAGGGCTTGGCTGTGGCCGGTTGGTGGGATGTGGCCGGTGGGCGCTGCGACCGGTCGGGGGCGGCTGCAGAGCGGTGGGGGCGGCGGTTGGTCGGGCGGCGGGGCGAGGTCGGCGGCGGGCAGGGCAGTTGGGGGTTAGGGGTGGGGTCAGGGGGCGGGCCTCCTTGGGGTGGGGAGGTTGGTTGCGGTGATCCGCGGCCTCGGGCGGGTGGTGGCTTGGGTGGATGCGCGTAGTAGGTCCTGGGCTACGGCGGTCGGTGATTGGCGCAGGCGGGTGGGGGTGGTGTGCAGGACGATGGCGCCGGCGGCTTGGAGGAGGTCGGCCCCGGGGGTCGGGGTGTTGAACTGCCAGGCCAGGGCGCGGTCGTTCCACCAGGCGTCGGCGATGCCGAGCGGACGGCCCTCGGCGGTGGTCAGGGGGACGCCCCAGGCCGGTGGTGGCAGGGGGAGGTCGTCCAGGACGGCTTTGGCCCAGGCTTGGGGCACCGACCGCACGCCGTCGGCCAGTTCGGAGAGGACCTGTCTGGCCTGTTCCGACGACCTGGCCAGCCCGGCCTTGAGGTCGGCGACGGGCACCCCGCCGTGGCGCACCACCTCGGTCAGCACGGCTCGGATGTCGTCACGCTGGTTCAGCGCCTTCGCGGTGTCGATGGCGGCCCTGGCCAGTGGTGCGGTCAGGAAACCTCGGCGCAGCACCGGGTCGGGTAAACGGCGGACCCGGGTGATCCGGACCTTCGCGGCCGGTTCCAGGGCGCGGTTGACGAGGATCTGGACCGGGCCGGTGGCCGGCAGTGCCCGCAAGCCGTGCAGTTGCAGCGCGTCCACGCCGGTGAGCAGGGTTTGCGGGCCGCCGTAGCGCAGCGCCGCGCGGACCAGTTGCGCCCGCGTCGGCGGTGTTCGGGCCAGCAGCAGGATTCCCGGCAGGACGTGCTGCCACGGGCCCTGCGGCCGGCAGCGGACGGCCAGTTCGCCGCTCGGCAGACCCAGGCTCAGCAGCTCCGACGCGGTGGCGACGCGGTGGGGGAAGAGACCGCCCAGGGCGTCCAGGTCGATGGTGGTTCGCATGTGTCCACCATCGGCGGTCGGGGTGGGGTGGTCGATGGGGAGATCGCGAACTGTGGACAACTCGGTGGGCTGTGGACAACTCGCCGGCGACCCGGACGAAAAGAGGCCTTCCGCAGACCCGACCGTCTGCGGAAGGCCTCAGCGAACGGCGGCCACCCCTCGTTGGCCACCGCGTGGCTTCACAGGCGCACGAGGTCCTCGTGGATCTCCACGTCCAGCTCGCGGCGGACGGAGCGGACCTCGCGCCAGGCGTCGTACACGGCGACCAGACCGCCCGCGAGCACGAAGGAGACGGCGAGCGCGACCACACCGTCGAGATCGGACTTGACGACGACCACCACGGCGGCCCACACCATGACGGCGGTGAAGACGAGAGTGGTCGCGAGGCGTTCGGTGAACCGCCGGCGGGACCTGGCAGGCTCCTCGATGTGGTTCATGACTCCCCCTCTGAACTCGGCTGATGACTCATTTGTAGGAGTTCCGCCGCCCGAGTTCTGCGTCAGATGACGCACAAGGGGAAATCAGTTGGTGAAGTCGTAGAGCCTGCTCACCTGATGGATGTCGATCTTCCGCCGCCCGGTGCTGATGATGCCCTCCTCGCGCAGTCCGCGCAGCACCCGCACGAGCGATTCCCGCGACGTGCCGGCGATGCCCGCGAGTTCCTCCTGGCTCAACGCGATCGCGCCTTGGTCGGCGATCCCCCGCTCCAGCGCCACGTCGATGAGCACGGCGGCGACGCGCTGCGTGGCCGTGCCGCTGATCTGCACGCGCTGGCGGTCCGTGTCACGTTGCCGCGACACCACGACGATCAGCACGGACCACGCGATGCGCGGGTACCGCTGGCACAGCCCGGCGAACGAACCGGCCGACAGCACCAGCGCCCGCACCTGGCCCAAGGCCCGCACGGTCGCCGAACGCGGCCGCCCGTCGACCGCCGAGCGCTCACCGACGATGTCACCGGCCCCGCGCACCGCCAGCACCTTCTCGCTGCCGTTCGCCGTGGTCGCGGTCACCCGCAGCAGACCTCGGCGCACCACCAGCACGTGCCGGGTCACCTCACCCTCGTAGCAGACCACGGAGCCGGACGGGTAGTCGCGCTCGACGCCCGTCGCCAGGAGCACCTCGTGCTCGGAGGGCGTGAGCAGACCCCAGAACCGATCCACGTCACCACTGTGCCGGGTGATCGACGCGCGAGCCCTCGATCAGGCCCGCGACCACCCGAACGGCGCGGGCAACGGGGTCGGGAAGCCGAACAGGCGATCAGTCGCCGCGCTCCGGCTTGGGCTCGTCGTGCCCCGACCTGCCCGGTCCCTGGCCCAGCAGCGAGGCCGGTCGGATCGCCGCCGTGCCGAACCTCGACCGCGCCTGGTCGGCCGCCTGCTCCGCCTCGCGCCAGCCGCGCTCCGGCGCGTCGAACATCAGCTGCTCGCCGTCGTCGCCCTCGACCAGCTGCTCGATCCGCACGCCGATCAACCGCACCGCGCCGGGCGGCACCTGCTCGTCCAGCAGGGTCGACGCCGTCTTGTAGACCTCCTGCGTCACGTCCGTCGCCACCCGCAACGTCTTCGACCGCGTGATCGTGGTGAAGTCGGAGAACCGCACCTTGATCGACACCGTGCGCCCGCGCAGCCCCCTGGACCGCAACGTCGCCGCCGAGCGCTCCGACAGCCGCAGCAGCTCCCGGCGCAGCAGCTCCCGGTCGAAGTGGTCGACCTCGAAGGTCTCCTCCGCGCCGATCGACTTCTCCCGCGTGGACGGCACCACCGGCCGGTCGTCGTGCCCCTGCGCCAGCGCGTGCAGGTGCTCGGCCAACGCCACGCCGATCAGCCTGCGCAGGCGCGGCAACGGCGTCGCGGCCACGTCCGCCACCGTCTCCAGTCCCACCCGGTCCAGGTTCTCGGCCGTGCGCTGACCCACGCCCCACAGCGCCGACACCGGCAACGGGTGCAGGAACGACAGCACCTCGTCGCGCGGCACGACCATGAACCCGTCCGGTTTGCACATCCCGGACGCGAGCTTGGCCAGGAACTTCGTCGGCGCCACGCCCACCGAGCAGGTGATCCCGTGCGCCTGCTGCACCTGCTCGCGGATCAGCTTCGCGATCTCGCCCGGGGTGGCGCGCATCCGCTTCAGCGCGCCGCTCACGTCGAGGAACGCCTCGTCCAGGCTCAACGGCTCCACCAGCGGCGTGATGTCGCGGAAGATCGACATCACCCCGCGCGAGACCTCCTGGTACCGGGCGAAGTTCGGCGGCACGAACACCGCGTGCGGCGCGAGCCTGCGGGCGTGCGAGGTCGGCATGGCGGACCGCACGCCGAACTCGCGGGCGATGTAGTTCGCCGACGCGACCACGCCCCGGTTCGCCGTGCCGCCCACGACCACCGGTTTGCGCGCCAGCTCCGGCCGGTCGCGGATCTCGACCGACGCGTAGAAGGCGTCCATGTCCACGTGCAGCATCGAGCAGCCGGTGTCGTCCGGCCAGACGTCGCCGCGGGCGAGGAAGCGATCGACCAGACCGCGCGGCAGGTTCGCGCTGCGGCCCACGACCACCTCCGTCCTGACCCGAACACCCGTTCGAGACTCTACGCCAAGCGGTAGGCCCGCTGCGCGTTCTCCCACCCGATCAGGTGGGCGATCCGCTCCGCGTCCGCCAGGGCGAAAGCATGGTCCCGCAGACCGGCCGAGAGGAAGTCCGACAACGCGCGGCGGAAGAACAGCGCGCCCAGGTAGTACAGCTCGGCCAGCGCGAACGCGTCGGTGGAGAACAGGAACTTCCCGAACGGCACGATCTCCAACGCCTCGGCCAGCACCCGGCTCGCCCGGTGCGCCACCGTGTGCGTGGCCAACCCCAGGTCCACGAACACGTGCGGGAACACCTGCGCCAGGTAACCGGCGGTGCGGTGGAACGGGTAGTTGTGCAGCAGCATGATCGGCACGCCCAGCGGCGCCGTCGCCCGCAGCAGGTCCGTGAGCAGCGACGGGTCGCACCGGTGCAGCGACAGGTCCGCGTCCCCGTAGCCGACGTGGAACTGCACGGGCAGCCCCCGGTCCAGCGCCTCCCACACCAGGAACCGGCTGATCACCTCGTCCGCGCACCGGGTCGAGCCGGCTCTCAGCCACCGGTCGGCCGCCGCCACCACCTCGGCGTCCGCGGGTCGTGACGGGTCGAGGTCCAGCCCCACCCGGTAGGCCGCGATCGACTTCGCCGCGACCGCGGACGACGAGTCCAACGCCGCCCGCACCCGCGCCGGGAACCCCGAGGCGCCCTCGGGCACGACCGCCTCCGCCACCCGCTCCAGCCGCAGCACGCGATGTTCACGCGATCCGGTGAACGAGGCGGGCCCCACGAACCCCTCCGGCCAGACCCCGTCGTCCACCAGGAACGTCGAGATCTCCGCCGCCGACACCAGCGCCCGGTTCACCTCGGCCGCACCCAGCGACCGCCGCCGCGCCACGTACTCGTCGGCGGGCGCGAGGACCGGCAGATCCAGCAAAGGCGCACACCAGCGCCGCACCGCGAGCCCCAGCGACGAGTCGAACAACGACGTGCCCAACGGCGACGCGGACTCGGCCTCGGTCAGGTTGGACTCGAAGCCGTCCCGGTCGAGGTCGACGCCCAGCACCCCGTGGCAGTGGTGGTCCACGAGGCGCAACGACGCCACGCACGGCAGCAGATGGTCCACTTGTTGAACAGTAGTGACCTGGTGTAACCACGCACGATGGACACCGCGGAGCGGGAACACCGACGTGCGCTGGCGGCCGAGATGGTGGACGACCTGCTGGAGCAGGACGTCGTGGCGGTCGCACTGACCTGGGTCGACCACAGCGGCATCACGCGGGTGAAGTCCGTGCCGCTCGCGGGGCTGCCCAGAGCCGCCGCGGACGGCGTGGGCGCGTCGCCGGTGTTCGACGCGTTCCTGCTGGACGACACGATCGTCTCCGGGCGGCACGCCGGCGGGCCGGTCGGCGACCTGCGGCTGCACCCCGACCTGGACCGGCTCACCGTGCTCGCGGGCCAGCCGGGCTGGGCGTGGGCGCCCGCCGACCGCTTCGACCAGCAGGGCGAGCCGCACCCGCAGGACGAACGCGGCCTGGCCAGGGCGGTGGCCGACCGCCTCACCGTGCACGGCTACGAGGTCCAGGCGGGTTTCGAGGTCGAGTGGGTCGTCGGGCAGGGCGACACCGACGAGTTCCGGCCCGCCACCACCGGGCCCGCCTACGGCCACGCGCGCCAGGTCGAGCTGTCCGACTACGCCGCGGACCTGCTGTCGGCGCTGGCCGAGCAGGACGTCGAGGTGCTCCAGTTCCACCCCGAGTACGCGCCGTCCCAGTTCGAGCTGTCCACCACGCCCGAGGACCCGGTGCACGCGGCGGACACGTCGGTGCTGGTGCGGGAGACGATCCGGGCCATCACGCTGCGGCACGGCATGCGGGCGTCGTTCTCGCCGAAGGTCACCGCCGACGGCGTCGGCAACGGCGGGCACCTGCACCTGAGCCTGTGGCGCGACGGCCGCAGCCTGTTCCAGGACGGCGAGAGCTGGTTCGGGCTGACCGAGGACGCCGACGCGTTCGCCGCGGGTGTGCTGCGCCGGCTGCCGGCGCTGTGCGCGATCGGCGCGCCGTCGGTGGCCAGCTACCTGCGGCTGGTGCCGCGGCACTGGGCGGGCGCGTTCGCCGTGTGGGGCCTGGAGAACCGGGAGGCGGCGCTGCGCCTGGTCGCGGGTCGCGACCTGGAGGTCAAGTGCTACGACCTGTCGGCGAACCCGTACCTCGTGGTGGCGGCCACGATGGCGGCGGGCCTGGCCGGCATCGTGGAGCAGGCGCGGCTGCCCGAGCCGGTCGGGGTGGACCCGGCCGCGCTGCCGGAGGCCGAGCGCCTGCCGACGTGCCTGGGGGACGCCGTGGCGGCGTTCGAGGCGGACGAGGCGCTGACCGAGGCGTTCGGCGCGGAGTTCGCCGCGACGATCGCCGACGTGCGGCGCGGCGAGATCGCCCGGTTGGCCGACTGCCCGCCGGAGGAGGTCGCCGCGCTGACCCGCTGGCGGCACTGAACGCCGTCAAGCGTCGTGCCGGGCCTCGTCCAACGCCTTGCGCAACCGGGTCAGGGCCCGGTGCTGGGCCACCCGCACGGCGCCGGGCGTCGAGCCGACCGCCTCGGCGGTCTCCTCGGCGGACAGGCCGAGGACCACCCGCAGCACCAGGATCTCCCGCTGCCGGGCCGGCAGGACGTCGAGCAGCTGCCCCATCCGATCGGACAGCTCACCCTGCAACGCCCGCTGCTCGGGCCCCGGTTCGAGGCCCGCGCTGTCGGGCAGCTCCGGCACGGACTCGGCGCGGTTGCGCGCCGACGCGCGGTGCGCGTCGGCCACCTTGTGCGCCGCGATCCCGTACACGAACGCCATGAACGGCCGGCCCTGCTCGCGGTAGTTGGGCAACGCCTTCAGCACGGCGAGGCAGACCTCCTGGGCCACGTCCTCCGCCGACGCCGACGACCGCTGCCCGTGCCCGACCCTGGCCCGGCAGTACTTCACGATCACGGGTCTGATCGCGGCCAGCAACGCGTCGACCGCCCGCCGGTCGCCGCGGACCGCCCCTTCGACGTACGCCTCCGGTCCCCCCTCCACCCTTGCCGCCGAGGAGGACGCCACGTCCTCGCTCCGCACCGACCTCACCGACCGGAATCCCGGCACAACCGACACACCAACCACCATCGCCGCCATCGCGAGCTCCTCGGCGTCCGCGCGCTGGACGCCCCTCGGGGGCACATGCGAACGCGACGCCGACCGCACACGCGGATGACGCGACTCACACGAAGTTACCCCGAATGGCCGCGTTTAGTCCCCGTTCGGACTAGTGGCGGCCCACTATCGGACGCGCTGCGTGATCGAGGACCGTTCGATCTCTCTTCGGAGCCGGGTCAACGCCCGGTGCTGCGCGACGCGGACCGCGCCGGGCGTGGCGTCGACGGCGACGGCGGTCTCATCGGCCGTGAGGCCGACCACCACCCGCAGCGCGAGGATCTCCCGCTGCTTGTCCGGCAGCAGGCGCAGCAGTTCGCCCATCCGCTGCGCCAGCTCCACGCGCAACGCCGTCTGCTCTGGGCCCGCGCGCTCGTCGTCCGGGCCGTCGGGCACCTCCGGCACCGGCTCGGCCCGGTTGCGCAACGCCGCGCGGTGCGCGTCCGCCACCTTGTGCGCCGCGATGCCGTACACGAACGCCAGGAACGGCCGGCCGTGGTCCTTGTACGTCGGCAACGCGGTCAACAGCGCCAGGCACACCTCCTGGGCCACGTCGTCGGCCGACGTGGACGACCGCTCGTGCCCGCCGACGCGGGCGCGGCAGTACCGCACCACCAGCGGGCGGACGGCGGCCAGCAGCGACGCGACCGCCCGGCGGTCGCCGGCGACGGCGGCGCGCACCTCGTCTTCCAGGTCCTCGGGCGCGGTGGCGGCCATCAGCCGGCCCCGGCTAAGTGCGGGTCTCCCATGGCGGGTCCTCTGCGGATAGGCGGCGGAGGACTCCGTTCTACCGCACTCAGGCCGGCTTTCGGCCCATGAGGTGCAACCGGGCGGCCACGTCGCGCAGCGGCGGGCGGGTCGACGCGGCCAGTTCCAGCTCGGCCAACGCCTCCGCGGCGCCGGGGTTGGCCTCCAGCACGGCCCCCGGCACCAGGTCGGACACCACGCCGTGGCCCTGGACCAGCTCCACCTTCAGCCCCGCGGCCACCACCGACGCCTCCAACCCGGCCACGTCGAACCGGCGCAGCAGCGGGTCGCGGGTGCCGACGAGCTGACCGGCCTCGTCGTCCAGCAGCCGACGCGCGTCCACCAGCCGGCCCGCGATGGCCCGGTGCAGCACGGCCGCGTACCGGTTCGCCACCAGCAACGACACCGCCCCGCCCGGGGTCGCGGCGGCGGCCAGCGCGGCCAGCGCGACGCCGACGTCGTCCACGACCTCCAGCAGGCCGTGGGCCAGCACCAGGTCCGCCGAGGCGTCCCGGTCCAGCGCGTCGGTGTCGCCCTGAACCGCGGTGACGCGGTCCAGCACGCCTTCGTCGGCCGCACGGCGGTGCAACGTCGCCAGCGCGTCGGGGCTCGGGTCGATCACCGTCACGGTGCACCCGGCCACGGCCAGCGGCACGGCCCAGACGCCGCTGCCACCGCCGACGTCGAGCACGCGCGGCGGTTCACCGCCCCGGCGGTCCCGCGCGGCGGTCAGCTCGGCGTCGAGCACCCTGTGTACGGCGTCCGGTCGCATGGACGTAGAGCGTAAGGGCCGTAGGCTGCACTACGTGCATACGGTGGCGGTGCTCAGCCTCAAGGGTGGCGTTGGGAAGACGACGGTCGCGCTCGGTCTCGCGTCGGCGGCGCTTCGGCGTGGCGTCCGGACGCTGGTCATCGACCTGGATCCGCAGTGCAACGCCACCTCCACGCTGGAACCGGATGACACCGAGGCCAGCATCTACGACGTCCTGCAGGACCCGAGCCGCGACACGGTGGACAAGGCGATCGCGCCCAGCGCGTGGGGCGACGGCGTGGACGTGCTCGCCGGTTCGGAGGACGCGGAGTCGCTGAACCACCCCGACCCGGGCGAGACGCGGCTCGGCAGGCTGCGCGAGGCGCTGCGCCTGCTGCAGGACGACGAGGACCCCTACCAGCTGGTGCTGCTGGACTGCCCGCCGTCGCTCGGTCAGCTGACCCGGTCGGCCCTGGTCGCGGCGGACCGCGCGCTGCTGGTGACGGAGCCGACGATGTTCGCGGTGGCGGGCGTGCAGCGGGCGTTCGAGGCGGTGCAGGCCGAACGCGAGCACAACGAGGACCTGCAGCCGTTGGGCGTGGTGGTGAACCGGGTGCGGCCGAGGTCGCACGAGCACCAGTTCCGCATCGACGAGCTGCGGGACATCTTCGGGCCGCTGGTGATGCCGGTGGCGTTGCCGGACCGGCTCGCGGTGCAGCAGGCGCAGGGCGCGTGCATGCCGATCCACGAGTGGGGCACGCCGGGCGCGCGCGAGGTGGCCTTGGCGTTCAACCTGCTGCTGGCCCGGATACTGCGGATCAGCCGGAGCAGACGCAGGGCCGTGCACCACGACTTCAACGACGAGGAGATCGAGGAAGCGGTGGAGGCGTGAGCACGACCGCCGTCCTCGCGTTCACGGTCGCCGCCGTCCTGCTCACGATCACGCCGGGCCTGGACACCATGATGCTGCTGCGCATGGTGCTCGGCGGCGGGCGCAAGGCCGGGGTCGTCGGCGGGTTCGGCACCACGCTCGGCTGCCTGGTGTGGGGCGCGGCGAGCATCGCCGGGCTGACCGCGCTGCTGGTGGCGTCTCAACTCGCCTACGACGTGGTGCGCTACGCGGGTGCGGCGTACCTGCTGTGGCTCGGCGGGTCGGCGCTGTGGAAGTCGTGGCGCGGCGGCGCGTTCGACCGGCCGGCCGACGTCCTCGCGATCACGCCGGCGCAGGCGTTGCGGACCGGGTTCACCACGAACCTGCTCAACCCCAAGATCGGCGTGTTCTACCTGAGCCTGCTCCCCCAGTTCCTGCCGTCAGACCAGGCGTCGGCCGGGTGGGGCGCGCTGCTGGTCGGCGTGCACGTGGCGATCGGCCAGGTGTGGCAGCTCGTCGTGGTGTGGCTCGCCGGACGTGCGGTGGTCGTGCTGGCGAAGCCCGCGGTGCGGCGGTGGACCGAGCGGCTGACCGCGTCCGTGCTGGTCGGGTTCGGCCTCAAGATGGCGTTCGACAGCGGTGCCCGAGGGTGACACGGTCTTCCTGGCCGGGCAGCGCCTGAACGAGGCGCTGGCCGGCCGCCGGCTCCTGCGCGGCGAGCTCCGCCACCCGAAGTGGGCCACCGCCGACCTCAGCGGGCGGGACGTGCTCCAGGTGCGTTCGGTCGGCAAGCACCTGTTCACCCGGTTCTCCGGCGACCTGAGCCTGCACAGCCACTTCCGGATGGACGGCGCGTGGCACCTCTACCGGCCGGGCGAGCGCTGGCGGCGTCCCGGCCACCAGGTGCGGGCGCTGCTGGAGGTGCCCGACCGGGTCGCGGTGGGGTTCGCGCTGCACGACCTGGAACTGCTGCCGACCGACCAGGAGTCGCGGCTGGTGGGCCACCTGGGCCCGGACCTGCTGGGTGAGTGGGACGACGGGCGCGCGGCCGAGGCGGTCGCCAGGCTGGCCGCGGACCCGGACCGCGAACTGGGGCTCGCCCTGCTCGACCAGCGGGTGGTGGCGGGCGTGGGGAACCTCTACAAAGCCGAGGTGTGCTTCCTGCTCGGGGTGTCGCCGTGGAGCCCGGTGTCGGCGGTGGACCCGGCGGAGGCGGTGCGGCTGGCGCGCAAGCTGCTGCTGGCCAACGCGTGGCGGCCGGAGCAGAGCACCACCGGTCAGCTGGGGCGCGGGCGGCAGCACTGGGTGTTCGAGCGGGGCGGCAAGCCGTGCCTGCGCTGCGGGACCAGGGTGCGCGTCGGCGGGCAGGGCGCGGGCGTGCTGGAGCGTCCCGCGTACTGGTGCCCGCGCTGCCAGCCAGGGCCGATCGCTTAGGGTTACCGCCGTGGTCTACAAGAGCGCGGTGCGCAAGGCGTTGTTCCGGATGCACGGCGGGGACGCGGAGCGGGTCCACGAGACCACTCTCGGCGTGATGGCGAAGCTGAGCCCGGCGGCGAAGCTCGTGAAGCGCAAGCCCGCCTCGCCGCGCACGGTCTTCGGCGTGCGGTTCCCGAACCCGGTCGGCCTCGCCGCCGGACTGGACAAGAACGGCCGGGCGCTGCCCGCGTGGGCCGCGCTCGGGTTCGGGTTCGTCGAGGTCGGCACGGTCACCCGGCACGCGCAGCCCGGCAACCCGAAGCCGCGCCTGTTCCGGCTGCGCGACAGCGAGGCGATCATCAACCGGATGGGCTTCAACAACGACGGCGCGCTGGAGCTGGCCAACCGGCTCGACCGCCTCGGCCCGCTGTCCGTGCCGCTGGGCATCAGCCTGGGCAAGTCCAAGGTCACGCCGGTCGAGGAGGCCGTGGAGGACTACCGGACGTCCCTGCGCGCGCTGTACCGGCACGGCGACTACTTCGCGATCAACATCAGCTCGCCCAACACGCCGGGCCTGCGCAGCCTCCAGGACCGCGGCGCGTTGACCGAGTTGCTGTCGGCCCTCAACGCCACCGCCCGCGAGCTGGCCGGTGCGAAGCCGCGCAAGCCGATCCTGGTCAAGATCGCGCCCGACCTGACCGACGAGGCGATCGCCGAGCTGCTGGAGGTGTGCGCCGCGCACGAGGTCAGCGGCCTGATCGCGACCAACACCACGTTGTCGCGCGACGGCCTGGCGCCGGCCGACCGGCGGCTGGCGGGCGAGGCGGGCGGGCTGAGCGGCAGGCCGTTGACCGAACGCGCCCGCGAGGTGGTGCGGTTCGTGAGCCGGGAGACCGACGGCAAGCTGCCGATCATCGGCGTCGGCGGCATCGCGAGCCCCGACGACGCGAAGCGGATGCTGGACGCGGGCGCGAGCCTGATCCAGCTCTACACGGCGTTCATCTACGAGGGCCCCGGGTTGGTGCACCGCATCAACCGCGCGCTGCGGTGAGGCTACCTCACTCGTCCAGCGCGTCCTCGTAGGCCTTGAAGGTCTCCACGAACACCCGGCGCTGATCGGGCGTCAACGGCTCCAGCGCCGTCCGCCACGCCCGCGCGCCCCTGGCCAGCCACGCGTCGATCGCGGGCCGCATGGCGTCGGTGATGCTGACGATCCGCTTGCGGCGGTCCTCGTCGTCCTCACGGCGTTCCAGCACGCCTTTGCGGCTCAGCTCGGCCACCATCAGGCTGACCGTGGTCGGCGCCACCTCCAGTCGCTTGGCCAGGTCGTTCACCGTCGCCGGGCCGTCGAACAGCAGGTAGGACAGCAGCGTCAGGTGCCGCGGGGCCAGCGCCAGGGACTCCAGCTCCGCGGGCACCTTGATCCGCTTCGCCCGGCCCACGATGCGCGGCATGAGCAGCAACAACGCCCGGATGGCGTCATCGGTGGTTGACACCGGACACCGGCCTCCTTACCTTTGACCTCAAAGAGGCTTTGCCTTCAAAGCCAAGCTGCCGTGACCGTTCAGACTAGTGGGGGCACGCACGTGAACGAGCTGATCATCGAGGAGTTCCGGGCCAACGGCGGCCTGGTGGGAGGCCCCTTCGAGGGCGGGGACCTGCTGCTCATGACCACCGCGGGCGCGCGCACGGGCAAGCCGCGCACGAACCCGGCGGTCTACCTGCGCGACGGCGACCGGCTGCTCGTGTTCGGCTCCAACGCGGGCCGGCCGAAGCACCCGGACTGGTACCACAACCTGCTGGCCGACCCGCAGGTCACCATCGAGGTCCGGGAGGGCGGCGTGCTCCGCGAGCACGCCGCCCGGGCCGTGCCGCTGGAAGGCGCCGACCGCGACCGCTTCTACGCCGTGCAGGCGCGGCGCGACCCGGCGTTCCGCGCCTACGCCGAGGCGACCACGAGGGTGATCCCGGTCGTCGCGCTCACCGTGCTGCGGCTGGACCCGGAGCGGGTCGAGGCGATCGTGGCGCAGCTGCGCCGCCACCACGACGACCTGCGCGCCCAACTGCGGCGGTTGCGGGCGGACCCGACCGGCCGCCGTGACCTGCGTGATCACTGCCTGGCGTTCTGCGACAACATGCGGATGCACCACATCAGGGAGGACGGCGCGTTCACCGCGTTCGAGGACCACGACCCAGCGCTGGCGCCGGTGCTGGCCCGGCTGCGCGAGGAGCACCGGGTGGTGGCCGGGGTGATCACCGAGATCGCCGCCCTGGCCGACGACCCGGACCGGCTGCTCCCCGAGCTGGACCGGTTGGAGGAGGAGCTGGAAGCGCACTTCGCCTACGAGGAGGCCGCGCTCGGGTGACGCTCAGGCCTTGCGGGCGGTCCGCAGCCAGCGCAGGACCGGGTGCAGGATCACCACCAGCAGCGAGCCCCAGACCAGGCCGCCGAGTTCCATGTCACCCAGCTCCAGCGTCAGGTCGCCCACGCCGGCGACCAGCGCGGCACCGCCGACCAGCGCGTTGCCCGGGTTGGTCAGGTCGACCCGGTTCTCCATCCACACCCGCACGCCGACCAGGCTGATCAGGCCGAGCAGCACCAGCGTCGCGCCGCCGACCACGCCCGCCGGGATGGTCGCGAGCACGGCGGTGATCTTCGGCGAGAACGACATCAGCACCGCGGCCACCCCGGTCACCGCGTACGCGGCGGTCGAGAAGACCTTGGTCACGCCCATCACGCCGATGTTCTCGGAGTACGTGGTGGTGCCCGACCCGCCGCCGACACCGGCCAGCGCGGTGGACACCCCGTTGGCGATGATCGAGTCGCCGACGTTGCCGTCGAGGTTGCGGCCGGTCAGCGCGCCGATCGCCTTGACGTGGCCGACGTTCTCCGCGACCAGCACGATCACCACCGGCAGCACGAGCAGCGTGACCGACGGCCGCAGCTCCGGCGCGTGGAACTCGGGCAGCCCGAACCAGGCGGCCCGACCCACGGCGGCCGTGTCGACCAGGTCGAGCCAGAAGCCCAGCGCCCAGCCGACGACCACGCCGATGAGCACGGAGAAGCGGAACGACGAGCCGCGGCCGAGCACGCCGCACAGCAGGATGATCCCCATCGTGACCACGGCCGGCAGCGGCTGCTGGGCGAACGAGTCGGTGGCCCGGTGCGACAGGTTGAGGCCGATCAGCACGACCACCGCGCCGGTCACCACCGGCGGCATCACGGCCTCCAGCAGCCGCACGCCGAGCGCCTTCACCGCCACCCCGATGATGATCACCAGGAGGCCGGCCGCGAGCACGCCGCCGAGCTGCGCGGCGATGCCCTCGTCCCGGGCGGCGGACAGCGGCGCGATGAACGCGAACGACGCGCCGAGGTAGCTGGGCACGCGGTTGCGGGTGATCACCAGGAACAGCAGCGTGCCGAGACCGGAGAACAGCAGGGTGGTGCTGACCGGGAGACCGGTGGTGGCGGGTACGAGGATCGTGGCGCCTGCCATCGCGACCAGGTGCTGGGCGCCGAAACCGATGGTGCGCGGCCAGGTCAGCCGCTCCTGCGGCGCGACGGCGTCACCGTCGATGGGGCGGCCATCGCCGCGCACGGTCCACAACGCCACTCAATGACCTCCCCGGCGACCAGGACGGACCACGCTGTCCGACCCAGGGATCCTGCCACGCCAAGTAGTGGCCGCGGCCATATAACGGTCTGATAATCACACGATCGCAGCAGCGTACGCCACTGCGGACTCGAGGTTAGCGCAACTCCGCTACGCAACGTGACGCAATCGCGGTTCGTGCAGATGGCCGTGCGGCCGGTGCGGAGAGATCCGCGACGAGGTCAGCGCGACAGCTCGCGCAACGCGGAGGCGAGGCCCGCGAGGTGGTCCGTCGCGTCGCCCAGGACCTGCCGGGGGTTGGAGGCGGTGCTCTCGGCGAGCACGCGACCGGCGGCGGCGACCAGGCCGCAGTAGCCGTCCACGCCCTCGTCGAGCTGGGCCCGCAGTCTTCGCACCCCTTCGACCAGCGGTGCGCGGTCCAGCGGCGGGGCGGTGTCGCGCGCCCGTTCCACGGCCTGCAACTGGCGGGAGACGGCCCGGATCGCGGAGGCGGCCTCGGCGCCGGTGGCGCGGGCCTGCTCGACCGAGTCGGTGGGGATGGACGTCAGCGCCGCGGAGTCGAGCTGGCGCAGCAGCTCCCGCAACGTGTCCTGGGCGTCCTCCAGCCGTTCCATCGGCTGACGGGCCGCCGAGGAGCGGGCGGGCAGCGGCTCGGGCGCCGGCGCGGCCTCCAGCTGCCGCCGCTCGGCGTCGATGCCCCTCATCTTCAGGTTGGTGCGCACGGCCAGCACGGACGTGCCGGCGAACCCGAGGGCCGCCACCACGCCGGGCGCCGCGCCGAGCGCCCCGACCAGCGTGAGCGTGCCGACCACCGCGAGCAGGGCCAGCACGATCAGCCAGAAGGTGAGCACGCGGCTCGATCGGCGGTACCGCCGATCGAGCTTCGCGCGCGGGTCGTTCCAGGCGGCGTACCGCCGTTTCACCTGGTCCGCGAGGTGCCCTTGGAGCTGGCCGCCGATGACCTGAGCGATCTCGCCGGCCACCTTCCGCCGGGGTTCCATCGCGGACACCACCCTCTCAGCTCTGGCTCGCCGGCGGGTTCTGCTGGACCTGCTGGGTGGGCTGCGCCTGCGTCTGCTGGACCCGTTGCTGGATCTCCTGCTGGATGCTCGCGCTCGCACTGGCGGGCTGACCGCTCGTCACCTCGCCGGCGACCTTGCCGCCCGCCATCGACGCGCGGATCTGCTCCAGCCGCGAGTGGCCCGCCATCTCGGTGGTCGACTGCTGGACCTCCAGCATCCGGCCCTGCACCGAGTTCTGCGCCAGCTCCGCCGAGCCGAGCGCGGTGGTGTACCGCTTCTCGATCTTGTCGCGGACCTCTTCCAGCGACGGCGTGTTGCCCGGCGCCGCCAGCTCGGTCATCTGGCGCAGCGAGTGCGAGACCTGCTCCTGCATCTTCGCCTGCTCCAGCTGGCTGAGCAGCTTGGTGCGCTCGGCGAGCTTGGTCTGCAGGACCATCGCGTTGCGCTCGACCGCCTGCTTGGCCTGCGTCGCCGCCTGCAACGCCTGGTCGTGCAGCGTCTTCAGGTCCTCGATGCTCTGCTCCGCGGTCACCAGCTGGGTGGCGAAGCCCTGCGCCGCGGTCTCGAACTGCGTCGCGCGCGCGTCGTCACCCTTCGCCCTGGCCTCGTCGGCGAGCACGAGCGCCTGGCGTGCGGATGCCTGGAGCTTCTCCACTTCGCCGAGCTGGCGGTTGAGCTTCATCTCGAGCTGGCGCTGGTTGCCGATCACCGCGGCGGCCTGCTGGGACAGCGCCTGGTGCTGCCGCTGCGCCTCCTCGATGGCCTGCTGGATCTGCACCTTCGGGTCGGCGTGCTCGTCGATCTTGGACGAAAAAGCCGCCATGAAGTACTTCCATGCCTTCACGAAAGGGTTGGCCATCTGCTACGCCTGCCTTCTCCGCACTTCCCTGGCTCGCGCTCGTGATTGGCAACGACCCGGTGCCGGTGTTGGTTCCATCGTGTCAGGTGTCCCGCGCTGCTTCCACCGACCTGGGGAGATATCCGGGATCACCCTGAGTCACCCCCCGACTTTCGTCGGCATGGTCATCCTGCCCGTCCGCCTCCCGGGCGACGCGGCGACCCCGTGCGGGGTTGCCAACTCGTTGCAAGCGCCGAAAGCCGAGCCGGTCGGACCGGCTCGGCTCAGGCACGTGTCACCAGGTGTTACGCCGCCACCACCGCGTTGCGCGGCTTGCTGATGGAAGTGGACAGCCGATGCGTCAGCACGGGCTGCAAGCGCAGGTCGGACAGGTCGTTGCCGATCACCGCGGGCACCATCGTGCCGCCCTCCAGACCCGCCGACGCGGACGCGGGCGCCCGTTCGGTGAGCTCGGCGGGCGTCGGCACGGGGCGCTGGACGGCGCCGATGTCCGAGGCGACCAGGTGCAGCAGCTCCCACAGGGGCAGGTCCAACGCTTCGCAGATCGCGGCCAACAGCTCGCTGGACGCCTCCTTGCGGCCACGCTCCACCTCGGAGAGGTACCCCAAGCTGACGCGGGCGGTCCTGGAGACCTCGCGCAGCGTGCGGCGTTGGGTGGTGCGGGCATGGCGGAGCCGATCACCGATCGCCTCGCGTAGCAGCACGGTCATCGCGCGCCTCCTTCCGGCCGGCCGTGCCACCACGTTACCGACCCGTCCCGTCGACGGGCAGTGACTTCCCGACACGTCCGCCAAGGGCGAACGAGTGAACTCGTCGGTAAGTTCCCGCGTGGGTGTCCCGGTGTGACGGGGAACGCGCTGCTCACGTCACTCGCCGGGGATCTTGAGGTGGTCGAGCAGGAGGTTCAGCGCCGCTGTTGTCGAACTCTTGCGGACTTCGTCACGCCCACCACCGAGAGTGAGCGTTCGGACGAGCGTTCCGGACGGACCGGACAAACCGATGTGGACGGTGCCCGGCCCGACGCCGTCCTGCGGGTCGGGACCGGCCACGCCGGTCAGCCCGAGGCCCCACGTCGCGCCGCAGCGCTCCCGTGCGCCCTCGGCCAGCTGCCGGGCCACCTCGGGGTGCACGGCGCCGTGCTCGGCCAGCAGCGCCGCGTCCACGCCCGCGAGCGCGTGCTTGAGGTCCGTCGCGTAGACCACCAGCCCGCCGCGCACCACGGCGCTGGAACCGGGCACGGAGGTCAGCTCGGCGGTCACCAGGCCCGCGGTCAGCGATTCGGCGGTGGCGACCGTCTCACCTCGTTCCGACAGGGTCCGGACGACGTCGGCGGCGCTCACGCCCCGGCCACCGCCCGCTTGCCCCTGGCCCGCAGCCGGAACGCGCGGATGACGTAGTCGACGCCCGTGACGACGGTCAGCACCACGGCCGCGCCCATCGTGACCACCGAGACGGCGTCCAACCAGGACGGCAGCGGCAGCACGTACAGGCCGATGGCGACGATCTGCACGAGCGTCTTGGCCTTGCCGCCGCGGCTGGCCGGGATCACGCCGTGCCGGATGACCCAGAAGCGCAGCAGCGTCACGCCGAGCTCGCGGACCGCGATGACCACCGTCACCCACCACGGCAGCTCGCCGAGCAGGCTCAGGCCCACCAGCGCGGCGCCGGTGAGCGCCTTGTCCGCGATCGGGTCGGCGATCTTGCCGAAGTCGGTGATCAGGCCGTGCTTGCGGGCCAGGTTGCCGTCCACGTGGTCGGTGACCGACGCCACGGCGAACACCCCGAACGCGGCCAGCCGCCACCACGACTGGTGACCGTCCTCGGCGAACAGGAAGTAGAGGAACACCGGCACGAGCACCAGCCGGGACATCGTCAGCACGTTGGCGATGTTCAGCACCGGCACGCGCGCGGGTTCGGTCACCTCGGGAGCACCTCGATCGCTGTCACGACCAGGTCGACGCCCTCGGAGGAGTCGACGCGGCAGCGCACCAGGTCCCCGACCCGCAGGCCGTCGGCGTTGGTGACGACGCACTCGCCGTCGACCTCGGGCGCCTGGTGGGCGGCACGGCCGACGCAGTCGTTCTCGTCGTCCTCCTCGGTCTCGACCAGGACGACGACCTCCTCGCCGACGCGGTCCTCGGCGCGCTGGGACGTGAGTTCCTCGACCAGGTTCGAGATGCGGGCGACCCGCTCGGCGATCGTGTCGGCGTCCAGCTTGTCCGGCAGGTTCTCGGCCTCGGTGCCGTCCTCGTCGGAGTAGCCGAACACGCCGACCGCGTCCAGCCGGGCGGCGGTGAGGAAGCGCTCCAGTTCGGCCACGTCGTCCTCGGTCTCACCGGGGAAGCCGACGATGACGTTGCTGCGGATGCCCGCGCGCGGCGCGAGGGAGCGGATCTGCTCGACCAGGCCGAGGAACGACTCGGTGGAGCCGAACCGGCGCATCCGGCGCAGCACGGGCTCGCTGGAGTGCTGGAAGGACATGTCGAAGTAGTCGGCCACGCCGTCGGTCGTGGCGATGGCCTTGACCAGCGTGGGCTTGGTCTCGGCGGGCTGCAGGTAGGACACGCGGACGCGGTCGATGCCGGGCACCTTCGCCAGCCGCTGCAGGAGCAGCTCCAGGCCGCCCAGCTCGCGCGGCAGGTCCTTGGCGTAGGAGGTGGAGTTCTCCGAGACCAGGAACACCTCGCGCACGCCCTGCTCGGCCAGCCACATCGCCTCGGCCACCACCTCGTCCGGGTGTCGGGAGACGAACGCGCCGCGGAAGGACGGGATCGCGCAGAACGAGCAGCGGCGGTCGCAGCCGGAGGCGATCTTCAGCGGTGCCACGGGCGTGTCGGCGAGGCGGGTGCGCAGCACGCGCGGGCCCCAGCCGTGGCCGGGCACCTGCACCTCTTCGGCGGCCTTCGGCCGCTGCACGGGCGTGAGCGGCAGCAGCGTGCGCCGGTCGACCGGCTTGTGCGACTCGATGCTCTGACCGGCCAGGACGTCGTCCAACCGGTCGGCCAGGTCGGTGTAGTGGTCGAACCCGAGCACGGCGTTCGCCTCGGGCAGGCTGTCGGCCAGCTCGGCGCCGTAGCGCTCGGCCATGCACCCGACCGCGACCACCTTCGCGCCGCTGTCGGCGGCGGCGAGGAGGGTGTCCACCGAGTCCTTCTTGGCGGACTCCACGAAGCCGCACGTGTTGACCACGACCACGTCGGCTTCGTCGTCGACCAGCTCCCAGCCGCCGGCGGTGAGGCGACCGGCCAGCTCCTCGGAGTCGACTTCGTTGCGGGCGCACCCGAGGGTCAGCATGGCGACGCGCTTGGACGTGGTGGGGGAAGACACGGTGCTCAGCGTAACCGGCGCTCGCCCCCTCCCCGTCCGCCCGTGGGGTGTGCTGTCGAGGTCAGGTGCGCAGCACCGCTCGCGGCGTTCCCCGCCGCCACCGCGCGACCGTCGGACCGGACACCGCGAGTCCGGTCGAACAGCGCAATTCGCCCACGAGAAGTCGCCCACGTCGGCGCCGAACGGGCCGGGCTCCCGGCCGACTGGGAATTCGCGTTCCCGGTGGACCACTCATATACCGACAGCGGTTCCGAAATGTCGGATTGGGCCGCGCGGCCGGGGACGACGCGTTCGGCCGCGGCAGCCCGCCGAGCGCCGTCACCCGGCCTGCGACGACGGAAGACCGAAGGTCGTTGCGCTGCGGCTCTGGGGGTTCGCCCGGATTCCGTGGTGGCCACCCGCCGGATAAGACGCGGTCGCGACCGAAGGTTACGTTGAGCGCGTGAACGACTCGATCAACGTGCGTCGCGCCCGCACCGGCGACGTTCGGGCGATGAAGGCCCTCATCGACGCGTACGCCGGCAAGGTGCTGCTGTCCAAACCGCTCGTCACGCTGTTCGAGGACATCCAGGAGTTCTGGGTCGCCGAGGAGGACGGTGTCGTCCTCGGGTGTGGCGCGTTGCACGTGCTGTGGGAGGACCTGGCCGAGATCCGCACGGTGGCGGTGTCGCCGCACGCGTTGGGCCGGGGCATCGGCCACCGGATCGTGCACCGGTTGATCGAGACCGCTCGCGAGCTGCAGCTGGAGCGGTTGTTCGTGCTGACGTTCGAGACCGGGTTCTTCGGCAGGCACGGGTTCGTGGAGATCGACGGCACGCCCGTCTCCCCCGAGGTGTACGAGGAGATCATGCGGTCGGCCGACGAGGGCGTGGCGGAGTTCCTCGACCTCTCGTACGTGAAGCCCAACACCCTGGGCAACTCGCGCATGCTGCTGCACCTGTAACTCTTCGAGCGTTCACTCGAAGAGTCTTGACTCCACGAACGGCGCCCGCCAAGATCGAGGACGTGGAGCAGTTGACGGTCGACGAGCTGGCGGTGCGGGTCGGCCTGCCGGGCAGCACGATCCGCATGTACCAGACCAAGGGCGTGCTGCACGCGCCGCGCAGGCAGGGCCGCGTCGCCTACTACGACGCCTCCCACCTGGAACGGCTCACCCTCGTCCAACGCCTCCAGTCCCGCGGCTTCTCCCTGCCCGCCATCGCCGAACTGGTGAAGGCGCGCGAGAAGGGCGCGAGCGTCGCGGCGGTGCTGGGCGTCGGCGAGGCGGAGGGCCCGGACGACTGGGTCCGGATCAAGGTCCGCGACATCAGCCGCCTGGTCCCGCTCGGCGACGTCCGGCCGCGCGTCCTGCGCCGCGCCGTGCAGCTCGGGCTGGTCCGCTGGCGCCACGGGTGGCCGCACGTCCGCCGCTGGGCGCTGGAGGCGGGCAACCGGCTCGCCGCGCTGACCGTCCCCAGCGAGGACGTGCTGGACAAGTTCGCGAACCTGCGCACGGCCACCGACGGCATCGCGGCCGACTTCGTGGAGGTCTTCGAGCGCAGGCTGTGGCCGCAGCTGGCGGAGAACGCGGACCAGGACGACCAGCTCGACCGGATGCGCGCGCTGCTCGTGGAGCTGACCTACACCGCCGAGACGGTGGTCATCGGCACGCTGCGCGAGTCCATCCGCGAGGCCGCCGAGCAGTTCGCCCGCCGCCACCAACTGCTGCCGAGCGACGACTTCCAGCCCGCCTGGGTCGAGGAACCGGTGCCCATCGCGGAACGTCTCATCGAGACCGACGAGGACGACGAGTTCCCCGACGAGCCGACGATCCAGCGGTTCCTCGACCGTGGCGACGACCACGACGAGCCGGGCAGGTGACGGCGCCCGGTCCCGCCCTGGTGCGGGGCGAACTCCCAGACGTGCCCGGCGACGGGGCACGGGTGCGGGTCGAGCCGGTCGAGCCGGTGCGGAGGGGTTCGGCTCGCCCGCTCGACCCGGACCGGCCCACCGCGCCGGTCCGCCCGCACCCGAGCTCGCCGGGCCTGCCGGTGCCGGACGCCGGCTCGCGCGTCGTCGGCGCGGCGCCCGCCGGGCTCGGCGGAGGTTTCCCGCGACCGGACGGTGACGCGGTCGGGCGGCCGCAAGCGCTTGCCCCGGCGTCGCCGTCCCGCTTCCGCACCCGGGGGGCGGCGTGATCGCACTGATCGGCGGGTTGGTCGGGCTGCGCGCGGGGTACCGGTACGACCGGTCGATCGGCAGGCACCCGTTGCGGTCGGGGGTGAAGCGGTTGGTGTTCTGGGTGCTGGTGTTCGTCGCCGAGTGCCTGCTGGTGCCGCCGGTCGCCGCCGCGGCGGGTCCGGTGGTGTGGCTCGTGGCGTTCGGGTACGTCATGGCGGCGGGACTGGCCGGGCCTTGGGTGTCGGAGTACTACCGGCGGCGTGCGGCGTGATCGCGCCCGTACGACGTCCGTCCGAACCGGCCGCGTGAAGTGCCCGCGGCGGCTTGCGTCCGGGCAGACCAGCCCGCATCGGCCGGGCGCGGGCAGTGTGATGGGCGGTTCGGCTTGAGCGGAGGGGCGTTGTGGCCCAACAGGTCTGCCTCCGGACGGCCCAGTGGCCGGTTGACCCGGTGATCAGGTGCGGGCGAACGTTCACCCGTCGTTGACGCGGTATGAGCCGATCGGGGCTGTTGTGCGTTGATCTCGACCGGTAAGAACCCCTCAAACCCGAAAACCGAGGGGAAGAACAGTGCTCGCGAAATCCCTGCGCAATGCTTTCACCGTCGTGCTCGCCTCGCTCGCCCTGCTGGTCGGCGTCGGCACCGGTGTCGGCCAGGCGGCCATCAACGCGCCCGCCGTGACCGACGACTACCTCTTCAGCAAGTCCTTGTCGCAGTTCAGCTCCCTGCGCACGCAGCGGCCTTACAGCGACCAACTCGACTGGTCGTCGGACGGTTGTTCGTGGTCGCCGGACAACCCGTTCGGGTTCAAGTTCCTGCCGGCCTGCCACCGGCACGACTTCGGTTACCGCAACTACAAGCGGCAGGGGCGGTTCAACGAGACGACCCGGCTGCGGATCGACAACAACTTCAAGACCGACCTGTACCACCAGTGCGCGGGCAACTGGTCCTGCAACCGCACGGCGGACCTGTACTACAAGGCCGTGCGCGAGTTCGGCGCGAGCTGACTTCCCCATCGCTCCGCGGGGTCTTCCGGCGTGCAGCCATTTGTGGTGCGCCGGCAGTGATCGCGCGGAGTCGGAGTGGCCGTAGGGGGGTTGCGTGCCATGGCGCGCAACCCCCGCAACTCCGCGACCAGCCCTCGCCGGCGACAAATCCGGGCGGTTGGCGGTGTAACCGGACTCAGGTGGTGATGGAGAAGCTGTTCGAGACGAAGTCCATGCCGCCGGACGACGAGGTGATCTCGAAGCCGAACTGCACGTCGCCGACGGTCACGTCGCCGTACCAGCCGCGCGCCCCGATCCACTTCAGCACGGCGAGCACGTCGACCGTGCCGGCGTTGGTGTTGCCCGTCCGCACGAACGAGAACACGGCGTTGGAGCCGTTGGAACCCCGGTACACGTCCCACGTGTGGCCGCCGACGGAAGCGGTCGCCTGCTTCGACCCGATCGGCCCGACCGCGCCCTGCTTGTTGACCCAGATCATGATCTCGTAGGCGTGGTTGTCGGCCCAGATGTCATAAGCCGTCGCGTACGCGCCCGAACCCGGCCGGGACACGTTGAAGGAGCTCGAAAGCCTGCTCAGCCCGCTGAGCTTCCGGTTCACGGCCTTCGCCGAGTGGGGGTAGGACTTCACGCCGCCGGTGTTCGGGTGGTTCGCCCACACGCCCCAGTTGCTGTAGGAGTTCGCCCAGATCGCCTGGAACCCGGCGCCGGAGCCCCAGATGTTGTTGCGGACGGTGTACCCGCCGTTCGACCACGTGGCCCACTGGTCGCTGGACGACCAGGCCGCGGCGTGCGCGACACCGGTCGCACCGAGCAGGGACCCCACCAAAGCGACCGCGACCGCGGCCGAGCGCATCCTGTTCATGACGCTTCTTCCCGGGCACCGTTGCCCACTCGTCGCGTCAGTCGAATCGCTTCGATTCGACGGGCGCGCGGAATACCTGGCGAGGCGGCGGAGTGGACGAACTATTGCACCCCAATGGTCCACGGGTCAACGCCGGGGTTCGAACGCCAGGACGATTCCGGCGCATTCGACTGGTTCGACCGACTCGTTCGACCGAATTCGACGACGGGCCGCGACGTGCTGATCCGACGCAATGCGCGGAATGACCGAGGGATCAGTCGTCCCCGTCGTCGTCCGGGCCGGAACCGCCTCGGATCAGGTGGACGACCGAGTCCAGCTCGTCCGGCTTGATCAGGACCTCACGGGCCTTCGAACCCTCCGACGGCCCGACGACACCGCGCGTCTCCAGCAGGTCCATGAGCCGACCGGCCTTCGCGAAGCCGACCCGCAGCTTGCGCTGGAGCATCGACGTCGAGCCGAACTGCGAGGTGACGATCAGCTCGGCCGCCTGGATCAGCACCTCCAGGTCGTCACCGATGTCGTCGTCGATCTCCTTCTTCTCGCTCGCCTTCGCCGCCGTGACGCCGTCGGTGTACTCCGGCTGCGCCTGGTCCTTGGCGAAGTTGACGATCTCGGAGATCTCGTCGTCCCCGACGTACGCGCCCTGGACGCGCACCGGCTTCGAGGCGCCCATCGGCAGGTACAGGCCGTCGCCCATGCCGATCAGCTTCTCCGCGCCCGGCTGGTCCAGGATGACCCGCGAGTCGGTCAACGACGACGTGGCGAACGCCAGCCGTGACGGCACGTTCGTCTTGATCAGGCCGGTCACCACGTCCACCGACGGCCGCTGCGTCGCCAGCACCAGGTGGATGCCCGCCGCACGCGCCTTCTGCGTGATCCGGACGATCGCGTCCTCGACGTCGCGCGGCGCGGTCATCATCAGGTCGGCCAGCTCGTCCACGATCGCCATGATGTACGGGTACGGCCGGTAGACGCGTTCGCTGCCCGGCGGCGCGGTGATCTCGCCCGACTTGACCTTCCGGTTGAAGTCGTCGATGTGCCGCACCCGGTTGACCTGCATGTCCTGGTAGCGCTGCTCCATCTCCTCGACCAGCCAGGCCAGCGCGGCGGCGGCCTTCTTCGGCTGGGTGATGATGGGCGTGATCAGGTGCGGGATGCCCTCGTACGGCGTCAGCTCGACCATCTTCGGGTCGATCAGGATCATCCGGACCTCGTCCGGGGTGGCGCGCGCCAGCAGGGACACCAGCATCGAGTTCACGAAGCTCGACTTGCCCGACCCCGTCGAGCCCGCGACCAGCAGGTGCGGCATCTTGGTCAGGTTCGCGGTGACGAAGTGGCCCTCGATGTCCTTGCCCAGCCCGATGACCATCGGGTGGTTGTCCTTGACCGTGGACGGCGAGCGCAGCACGTCGCCCAGCCGCACCATCTCGCGGTCGCTGTTGGGCACCTCGATGCCGACCGCGGACTTGCCGGGGATCGGCGCCAGCAGCCGCACGTTGTCCGTGGCGACCGCGTAGGCGATGTTCTTGGTCAGCGCGGTGATCTTCTCGACCTTCACGCCCGGACCCAGCTCCACCTCGTACCGGGTGACCGTCGGGCCGCGGGTGAAGCCGGTGACCTGCGCGTCGATGGAGAACTGGTCGAGCACGCCGGAGATGGCCTCGATCATCACGTCGTTGGCCTTGCTGCGGGCCTTCGGCGCGTCGCCGTCCTTGAGGATGGTCGGCGGCGGCAGCCGGTAGTCGCCCTCGACCGCGCGCACGGCGATCGCGGCCGTTTTCGGGGTCTCCGGGGTCGACTTCGGCTTGGGCGCCGGCTTGGGCGCGGGCGGCGGTGGCGGCTCTTCGTCCAGCGGCAGCTCGGGCTGCTCGTCGGGAACGGCGGCGGCGACGGCCTGGCGGCGGTTGCGGGACGGGCGGCGCAGCTTGGCCGGCTTCTCCTCCGGCTCGGGCTCGGCCTCCGCCTCCTCGGCGCCGAAACCGTCGAGCTGGTCGGGCTTGCGGTGCAGGAGGCCGCCTAGCTTGGCGGGCACGTCGCGGATCGGCAGGTGCGCGAGCAGCAGCACGCCGTAGGCGAAGATCAGCACGAGCAGCGGCCCGGCGACCCACGACGTGAGGCCCTGCGCGAGGAAACCGCCGGAGAGGTAGCCCAGCGCGCCACCGGCGTCACGGCGGGCGGCCGGGTCCATCGGCAGGCCGCCGGCGAGGTGGAACATGCCGAGGAACCCGACCGCGACCAGGATCGAGCCGATCACCAGGCGTGGCCGCGCCTCGGGGTTCGGGTCGGTGCGCATGAGCGTCACGCCGATCACCAGCAGCACCACGGGGAAGATGACGGCCGGGCCGCCGACGGAGCTGCGCACGGCCACGTCGACCCACCGGCCGACCGGTCCGCCCGCCTGCCACCACACGCCCGCGGCGGTGATCACCGCCACCGCGATGAGGACCAGCGCCAAGCCGTCGCGGCGGTGCGCGGGGTCGAGCTCCTTGCCGCGGCCGACCGCGCGGACCACCGAGCCGACGCCGCGGCCGAGCAGGCCCCAGACCCGGCCGACGGAGCCGGAGGACTTCTTCGCGGGCGCGCGCTTGGCGGGTGACCGCTTCGAGGCCGGCCGGGAACCGCCGGACCTGGACGCGCTCGCACGGGCTTTCGACCCGGAGCCGGTGCTGCGGGTCGTGCCCTTGCGCGAGGTTCCAGTTCGGCCGGCCATGGTGTATACGGTAGTCCCTCTGGCCTCAGCTGCCCCAACGTTCACGGCGGACGCGACGTGCGCGGCTCGACGCCCATGGTTGCCCGGAACCCGGTGCGCCGACACCTCGACACGCCGTAGCCTGCCCGTCGTGTCCACACCACTGCTGTGGCGCGTGCTGACCACCGTCGACCAAGGGGTCGTCGGTCTCAGCGGACGACTCGAAGTCACCGGCGACATCCCGGCGGACCTCAGGGGCCGTCCCCTGCTGCTCGCGTCCAACCACATCGGCAACCTTGACCCCTTCGTGCTCATCGCGGCGTGCCGCCGGATCGGTGTCGCGCCGCGGTTCCTGCTCGCGGGCGGGTTGCTCGACGCGCCGGTCCTCGGTCCCCTGCTGAAGGCGTCCGGCCACGTGCGCGTCGACCGCTCGGCCGCGGACGTCGGCGACGCCTACCACCGCACCGTCGAGGTGCTGCGGCGCGGCGGCGACCCGATCGCGATGTACCCGGAGGGCCGGATCAGCCTCGACCCGGGGCTGTGGCCGGAGCGGGGCAAGACGGGTGCGGCGAGGTTGGCGCTCAGCGGCGGGATCCCGGTCGTGCCGGTGAGCCAGTGGGGCGCGCACGAAGCCGTCTACTGGGGCAACACGCACGTCGGCGGGTGGGCGGATGCCAAGCCCTACCTCACGTCCTACGTGCGCGGCCTGCGGAAGCGGCCGACGTTCAAGGTGCACTTCGGCAAGCCGGTGGACCTGTCCGGGCTGGAGGACGGCAAGCCGGGCGACGCGCGGCGGGCGCACGAGCGGATCATGCGCGCGATCACCGCGGGCCTGGTGCCGTTGCGGCCGGACGAGCCGGACCTGCCGAAGTTCCACGACCCCACGCGGCCGACGACGGGCAAGAGCCCGTGGCGCCCGGAACAGGGCTGAGCGGCACGGGATCACGGCTCACCCTCGCGCGGCCGACGTAAGGCGGGCGCGGTCGTCACCGAGACCGCGCCGCCCGGTCCGATGCGGCGACCCGTCCTCCCGCCGTCGATCGCCACGTCGGAACCCGGCGTGACAACAACAGGCCGGCCACGGCTCCGACGCGCCACGGCGGAGCAGCCTGGGTCCGTGGGCGACCCGGCCCACCGGAACAGGAGGTCACGATGCGGAACCACGACCGGTACGCGCGCAACAAGAGCTGGTGAGGTCCGGATCAGCCACCCGCGGGCACGCCGGCCGCGGGTGGCTGGTTCGCCCGGTGCCACGCCACCGCGCACGCGAGCGAGCACAGCGCACCCACCGCACCGGCCGCGGCCGTCGCGGTCGCCGGGTCCCAGAGGTCGGCCGCCCAGCCGCCGACGAACACCGCGAGGCCCTGCGCGGCGATGATCCCGGACGCCGCCACCCCGATGGCGCGGCCGCGTTCGGCGTCGGGCGTCGCCCGGACGAAACCGCTCTGGGTCTGGAACAGGTACGCCGTGGACGCCGCGCCGGACAGGCTCCACAACGCGAAGGTGAGCACGAGACCGGGGTGGAACGCGCACAGCACCAGGGGAATCCCCGCGCCGACCGCGAGCACGCCGACGAGCCGGGCGCGGTGGTGCAGGGGCACGTGCCGGACGAACAGCCAGGCGCCCAGCACGCTGCCGAGCGGATCGGCCGCCATGAGCACGCCCACCGCCGCCGGTCCGGCGCCGAGCCGATCGGCGTACGGGGCGGCCAGCGCCTCCGGCACCACGTACCAGCCGACCAGCCACGCCAGGAGCACGAGCACGCGCCGCCGCGGGTCGGTGGCGATCGACGTGACCACCGCGCGCACCGAGCCCCCGGCGTCCCTTGCCGCGGCGGCTCGGGGCCGGTTCAGCACACCGATCCGGATCAGCGCAGCCGACACCAGGAACGTCACCGCGTCGCCGACCAGCGCGAGCCCCGGGCTGATCGCGGCGACCAGCACCCCACCGCCGGCGAACCCGACCAGTTGCGCGGCCTGGCTCGTCATCTGCCGCACGGCCAAGCCGCGCTCGTACAGGTCGCCGGGCAGCACGTCGGGCAGCAACGCGCCCTGGGCGGCGGTGAACGGCGATCCCAGCAGCACCACGACCACGAGCAGGGCGCACAACGCCCACAACGGCAAGCCCGGCAGTGCCATCGCCGCCACCAGGCCGGCGCGCGCGAGGTCCGCGCCGACCATCACCGCCCGCCGCGGGCGCCGGTCGGCGAGCCAGGACAACAGGACCCCGCCGAACAACGCGGGCAGGAACGTCAACGCGTACGCGACCGCGGCCCACAACGCCGACTGCGTGCGCCCGTACACGAGGACGGCCAGCGCGACCCGGGCCAACTGGTCGCCGAGGACCGAGAACAACTCCGCGGCCCAGAGGAAGCGGAACTCGCGCAGCCGGAACACCGCGATCACGGCCGGTTCGCTGCGGTTCACCACCCCAGCATCCCGACGACCCGACGCCGCGCCGGACCGCTGTCCGCTAGCTGCCGGGGGCCGAGGTCGTTGCGGCTCAACGGGGTGGGCCTTGGCGTGGCCTCTCCGGCGCCGACGCGCCGGCCGATCAGTTCAGGAACGCCAGCACGCGCTCCATCATCAGCACGGCGGCCACCTCGTCGTACGACGACAGGCTCTCGTCGGCGAACAGGTGCTTGTCGCCGGGGTACAGGAACAGCTCCCCGTCCGCCGCACCCGCCACCAGGGCACGCGCCGCGTCGAGGTCGCCGTCGTCCACGAACACCGGGTCGGCGGCCATCGCGTGGACCTGCACCGGCACGCTCGCGGGCCACGCGTCGCCGAACTCCGACACCGGCACGCAGGCGCTGACCAGCAGCGCCCCGGCGGCGCCCGGCTTGGTCTGGGCCAGCAGCTGCGCCGGCAGCACGCCGAGCGAGAGCCCCAGGTAGACGACGTCGGCGGGCAGGCCCTCGGCGGCGACCCGGCCGCGTTCGGCGATCGTGCCGAACCCGACCGCCTGCACGTAGTCCATGCCGTCGGTCAGGTCGACGAAGACCCGTCCCTCGAACAGGTCCGGCACGTGGACGGTGTGCCCGGCCCCGGCCAGTCGTTCGGCGAAGCTCGTCACGCCGGGCGTCACCCCGTGCGCGTGGTGGAACAACACCACTTCGGCCACAGCCGATCCCCCCGTCCTGCCGGTATTCCTCGCGTACCCCGAGGCGGGGAACCCTAACGCGCACACCGGCCGAAGGCGCGACGGGCTCGGTGCGGCCGAGCGGCTCCGGAAGGGTTATCACCCGACGTGAGCAGCCGGGGCGCGGTGATCCCACCGTCAGGCCGGGCAGTGCCCGGACGGTCGGCCGGCGTTGCGGCGTCCGAGCGCGAGAACACGAGCCGCGTCGATCCGCACCCATCCGGTTGCCCGGGTGGGGGAATCGCGGTGGAACAGGTTTCCCCACCGATCCGAACAAGTGCGGGTATCGGCATCATTCGATCGATTCCACCGTTCCCGAACAGGGCTCCGCACCTGTTCCTCGACAGTAGGCGTCGCCATACCCTTCCGGTGCACCACCACTTGTCTCACGGTCACCCTCGATCTTCCGGAATAATCCCGAGTGTGGTTTGCCCACCCGGCGGTAGGACCAGGGTGGAGCGCCGTTCGGACGGCGCCGATACTTCTTCCAGCGGACCCGGCGCACCAGCGCCGATGGATCGGAAACCCATTCGGAAGTCCGCGACAAAGGAGCATGGACCCGTGAAGAACATTTATCGCGTTGCATCCCTGACCGCCGTCGGCATCCACTGCGGCCGCCGTTTCCCTGCTGAGCGCGGGCTCGGCCCAGGCCACGCACATGGATTGCGTGGAATACCTGCAGGACCAGGGGTACTCGATCACCCAGGAGATGATCCGGGGCTGCCGCGACGGCGCCCAGGGGAAGGTCGTGAACTGCGAGAACATCCTCGTTCGGGCCGACGTGACGGCGAGGCACGCCTCGGCGGCCTGCGAGCTCGCGTCGAAGCAGTAGCCGGCGACTCCTCCGGTGGTGGGGGGGGGGCGCGCCGGCCACACCCCCCCCCCCCCAACGCCAGGCGGCCCCGCCCCGCGGGGGGGGAGCCCGGGAGGCGGCGCGGCGCGGCGCGGCGCCCCCGCCCGCGCGGGCCGCCCGCGGGGGGGGGGCGCCCGCCCCCCCCCCCCCCCCCCCCCCACCACCAGGCAGTTCGCGCCGGCTGCCGCGGGAGGTCGACCGGCGGTCAGTTCACCGGGATGATGGTCGGCACGATCATCGGCCGCCGCCGGTACGTCTCGGCGACCCAGCGGCCCACCACGCGGCGCACGGCCTGCGCGATGCGGTGCGAGTCGGTGATGCCCTCGGCCTCCGTGCGGGACAGTTCCATCTCCACCAGCGAGATCGCCTGGTCCAGGGCCTTCGGGTCGTCGGAGAAACCCCGGCCGGACACCGTCGGCGGTGCGACCGCGCGGCCGCTGCCGGAGTCCACGGCCACGGTGATCGCGATGAACCCGCCCTCGCCGAGCACGAGCCGGTCGGACAGGGTCGACTCGCCGACGTCGCCGACCGACAGGCCGTCCACGTAGACGTGGCCCACCTCGACCTTGCCGGTGATCTCCGCCTTGCCGTCGACCAGGTCGACCACCACGCCGTCCTCGGCGATGACGACCCGCTCCGGGTCCACCCCCGTCGCCACGGCCAGCGCCGCGTTGGCCCGCAGGTGCCGCCACTCGCCGTGCACCGGCATCACGTTCGACGGCCGCACGGCGTTGTAGAGGAACAGCAGCTCGCCCGCCGGCGAGTGGCCGGACACGTGCACCTTGGCGTTGCCCTGGTGCACGACCGTCGCGCCGAGCCGCGCCAGGCCGTTGACCACGCCGAACACCGCGTTCTCGTTGCCCGGGATCAACGACGACGCCAGCACGATCGTGTCGCCCGCCCTGATCGAGATCTGCCGGTGCTCGCCGCGCGCCATCCGCGACAACGCCGACAGCGGCTCGCCCTGCGAGCCGGTCGACACGAACATCACCTCGTCCTCGGGCAGCTCCATCGCCTCGTTGAGGTCGACGAACAACCCGTCCGGCACGTTGAGGTAGCCGAGCTCGGCCGCGATGCCCATGTTGCGCACCATCGACCGGCCGACCAGCGCGACCCGCCGCTCGTACTGCACGGCCACGTCCAGCACCTGCTGCACCCGGTGCACGTGGGAGGCGAAGCACGCCACGATCACCCGCTGGTTGGCCTTGCGGACCACGTTCTCCAGCACCGGCCCGATCTCGCGCTCCGGCGCGACGAACCCCGGCACCTCGGCGTTGGTCGAGTCGACCAGGAACAGGTCGACGCCCTCGTCGCCGAGCCGGGAGAACCCGGCCAGGTCGGTGAGCCTGCCGTCGAGCGGCAGCTGGTCGAGCTTGATGTCGCCGGTGTGCAGCACCAGCCCGGCGGACGTGCGGATCGCGACCGCGACCGCGTCCGGGATGGAGTGGTTGACCGCGAAGAACTCCAGCTCGTACGGCCCGTAGGAGCGCCGGTCGCCGTCGGTGATCTCGATCAGCCTCGGCGTCTGGCGGTGCTCCTTGCACTTGGCCGCGAGCAGCGCCAGCGTGAACCGCGAGCCGACCACCGGCAGGTCGGGGCGCAGCTTCAGCAGGAACGGCACCGCGCCGATGTGGTCCTCGTGCCCGTGGGTGAGCACCAGCGCCTCGATGTCGTCCAACCGGTCCTCGATGGCCCGGAAGTCCGGGAGGATCAGGTCGACGCCAGGCTGGTCGTCCTCGGGGAAGAGCACGCCGCAGTCCACGACGAGCAGCCGGCCGGCGTGCTCGAACACCGTCATGTTGCGGCCGATCTCGCCAATTCCACCCAGTGCGACGACGCGCAGACCTCCGTCGGGCAGTGCGGGCGGGGGTGAGTTCGGGTTGATCACGCGTTGACTCCCAATTCGGCCTCGACGGCCTCGATGTCCTCGGTTGAAGCGGGTACCAGCGGCAGCCTCGGGTCGCCGACGTCGAGGCCGCGCAGGCGCAGCGCGGTCTTGGCGTAGGTCACGCCGGGCATCCGCTTGAAGGGCCTCAGCAGCGGCAGCAGCGACTGGTGGATCGCGGTCGCGCCGGCGACGTCACCGGACTCGAACGCGTCGACCAGCTCGCGCAGCCGGTCCGCGGCGAAGTGCGAGATGACGCTGACGAACCCGACCGCGCCGACCGACAGCCACGGCAGGTTCAGCGGGTCGTCACCGGAGTAGTAGGCCAGGTCGGTGGCGGCGATGACCTTGCTGCCCGCGAGCAGGTCGCCCTTGGCGTCCTTCACCGCGACGATCCGCGGGTGCTCGGCGAGCCGCAGCAGGGTCGGCACCTCGATGGGGATCACGGTGCGCGGCGGGATGTCGTACAGCATCACGGGCACGCCGACCTGGTCGGCGACGGTGGTGAAGTGCGCGAACACACCCTCCTGGGTGGGCCGCGAGTAGTACGGGGTGACCAGCAGCAGGCCGTGCGCGCCCGCCGCCTCCGCCTGCTTGGCCAGGTGCGCGCTGTGCGCGGTGTCGTACGTGCCCGCGCCGGCGACCACGGTGGCGCGGTCGCCGACCGCCTCGACCACGGCGCGGACCAGGTCCGCCTTCTCCGCGTCGGTCGTGGTCGGGCTCTCGCCGGTGGTGCCGTTGACCACGAGACCGTCGTTGCCCAGCTCGACCAGGTGCTCGGCGAGCCGCTGCGCCCGGTCCAGGTCCACCGCCCCCTCCGCGTCGAACGGGGTGACCATGGCGGTGAGCACGCGGCCGAACGGGCGGCCGGGCGAGGCGGTAGGACTTCCGGTCATATGCGGAAATCTACCGCGTCACCCTCGGCAAGCTGCGACTACATGCTCCGGTCGAGGGCTCGCACCAGCCGCACGGCGTCGTCCGAGCCGTCGTACTCGACGCGTGCGGCGGCCCGGCCGAACACGTGCACCAGCAGTTCCGAGACCTGCCCGGTCAGCACCACGGGGTCCGCTCCACGCTTGGCCACGACCGCCTCGCCGTCCGGGCGGCGCAGCACCACCCCGACCGGGCTCTTGCGGTACATGAGCCGGGCGGTGGGCGCGAGCCGCTGCCACAGCACCGCGTCTCGTACCGGATCGGGTGAACGCGGCTCCCAGTCGTCCCGCGCCCGGCGCACGTCCTCGTGGTGCACGAAGTACTCGACGGAGTTCACCAGCTCGTCGATGAGCGCGTAGGGCGAGAACCGGGGCGGGCCGACGCGGACCAGCTCGACCAGCTCGTCCCACGGCCTGGCCGCGTAGGCGTCCTGGACGCGCTGCGTGTGCCCGGCCAGCGGCTTGACCAGGATGCCGGCCGCCGCGTCCGGGCGGCGTTCCCGCAGCACGAGGTGCGCGGCGAGGTCCCGGGCGCGCCACGGGTCGCACAACGTGGGCGCGTCCGGCCCCACCTCGGCGAACAGCTCGGTCAGCAGCCTGCGTTCGTCCTGCGCGACGCCCATGGACCCACGTTACTTGGCGTACACCTGGTCCTTCAGCGCGGTGCCGTCCTTGTTCCACAGCACGCAGGCCACGTCGCGGTAGCGCTTGTCCGAGGACGAGGACTTCGACGGGTCCTCCGCCCAGACGCCCGAGGTCGGCACGACGGCGACGTAGCGGAGCTTGGACTCCTTGTCCTGCACGGGCACCCGCTCGGACATGAAGTACAGCGTGCAGTAGTTCTCCGCGTACCCGCGCAGCCACTCGTCGCCCGGGTAGGGCATCTTGTCCGACCCGAACGGCTCCGCCGCCGCGTAGACCTCGACCCGGTGCGGCTCGTCGCAGTCGGTGTAGTTGACCGTGGTGTTGGGGTCGACCAGGTTGTCGCCGCACTGCCCGGCGCCCGCCTTGAACTGGGCGGGCTCGATCGTGCCGCCCGGACCGTAGGTGACCGTCTCGGCCATCGCGGCGGGCGGCTGCTCGGTGAACAGCCACCGGCCCAGGAACACGCCGCCGACCAGCAGCGCGACCGCGGCCACCGCCGTGCCGGTGATCAGCAGGCCCTTGAGCCACGGCTTGCGCACCGCGGTGGGCTGCGCGTAGTGCATGGTCGGGTTCGGCGCGCCGAACCCGGTCGGCGGTGTCGGGTGGGCCGCCGCGCGTTCCAGCATGGCGCGCGCCTGCGGGCCGGTCAGCCGGGCGTTCGGGTCGGGCATCATCAGGCCGGTGATCACCGCGCCGAGCACGCCGTGCGCCCTGGTCAGGCGGGGCATCTCGTTCATGATCGCGTGCAGGGTGGACGCGGTGGTCGGCCGGTCGTACGGGTTGGCGCCCTCGACGGCGTAGCAGAGCGTCGCGCCCAGCGCCCACAGGTCGGAGGCGGGCGAGGCCTCGTTGCCGTGGATGCGCTCCGGCGACATGTAGGCGGGCGAGCCGATGAGGCTGCCGCTGGTGGTCAGCCGCGGGTCGTCCACGGCCTGGGCGATGCCGAAGTCGGTGAGCTTCACCCGGCCGTTGGGCGTGACCATGAGGTTGCCGGGCTTGACGTCGCGGTGCACGATCCCGGCCTGGTGCGCGGAGTCCAGGGCGGACAGCGCCTGGACGGCCATCGAGATGACCCGGTCCTGCGGCATCGGGCCGTGCGCGCTGATCAGCGTGGACAGCGTGGCGGCCTCGACCAGCTCCATCACGATGTAGTTCATGCCGTGCTCGGCGACCACGTCGTACACGGTGACCACGCCGGGGTCGTTCAGCCGGCCCGCGGTGCGCGCCTCGCGCATCACCCGCTCCTCCAGCACCCGGCGCTCTTCCAGCGCGATGCCGTCGGGCAGGTGCAGCTCCTTGATGGCGACCTGGCGGCCGATCACGTTGTCCTGGGCGCGCCAGACGACGCCCATGCCGCCGCGTCCCAGCTCGGCGAGCAGGGTGTACCTGCCCGCGATCACGCGGGGTTGCGCGCTCACACCTTGCGTCGGACCAGTCACCGTCACTCCTCGAAACCCGCGGACCGGGCGGAACGCTACTTCAGACCACGTGACGCCCGATCCGGTTTCACGGTTTCGTGACTTCGTGCCCGGACGACCGCAGCGCCTGCACGGCGCGGGCCAGGTCGCCCGACTTCACCAGCAGGTGGTCGGTGTCGTAGGTGGACAGCGCGAACAGGCTCACGCCCGCCGCGGCCAGTTCACCCGACAGGGCGGCCATGATGCCAGTGAGGGTGAACTCCAGCGGACCGCGCACGGTCAGCAACCGCCAGCCGGGCTGCGCGGTCTCCGCCTCGGGCGCGTGCTCGGCCGGGCACACGATCGACAGCTCGTCGGGCGTCCTGGTCACCGAGACCAGGCCGGGCGCGTCGAGCAGCCCCGCCGGGACGGGCGCGTCGGCGGGCAGCCGCGCGACCGTGTACTCCCCCGGCAGGACGTCGACGATCAGCCGCTTCACCGGCCGTCAGCCTTCGGTGACCAGCGGGCTGGAGGCGACCTCGGTGCCGTCGGCCAGGGTCGAGATGGTGAAGTCGGCGAACACGTTGGCCGCCGCCTTCTGCAGCTGGCGCAGGCACTCCACGGCCAGCGCGCGGATCTCCACGTCGGCGTGCTCGGTGGCGCGCATGGCGATGAAGTGCCGCCACGCGCGGTAGTTCCCGGTCACCACGATGCGGGTCTCGGTGGCGTTGGGCAGGATCGCCCTGGCCGCCTGGCGCGCCTGCTTGCGGCGCAGCGTGGCGCTGGGCACGTCGGAGAACTTCTCCTCCAGGCCCTTCAGCAGCTCGTTGTAGGCCTCGACGCTGGCCTGCGCCGCCGCGAGGAACTTCTCGTGCAGCTCCGGGTCGTTCGCGATGACGTCCGGCTCGACCATGGCGGCGTTGCGCTCGGGCACGTACCGCTGGGACAGCTGCGAGTACGAGAAGTGGCGGTGCCGGATCAGCTCGTGGGTGAGCGAGCGGGAGATGCCGGTCAGGTAGAAGCTGACCGAGCCGTGCTCCAGCACGGACAGGTGGCCGACCTCGATGATGTGCTTGATGTAGCCGGCGTTCGTGGCGGTGGCCGGGTTCGGCTTCGTCCACGACTGGTAGCACGCGCGGCCGGCGAACTCCGCCAGCGCCTCGCCGCCGTCGGCGTCGGTGGACCACGGGACGTCCGCAGGCGGGAAAAACTCCGTCTTCGCAATCAGCTGGACGAGCGGCGACACCGTTTCGGTCACGACGAACCTTCCTTGCAACTTGGCTACGCCGCGCAGCCTAGTCGAGCGACAGAGAGCAACTTTTCAGCCTACAGCGCGTGTCCGTCCGCGCCCTGCGGACGGCACAGCCTGGCGTCATGAACGACATCACAGACTTCCTTGACTGATGTCAGGTTTGACGTCATGGTGGTGTCATGGATCTGTCGCCGTACATCGCAGCACTGCGCGAGGACCTCGCGACGGCCGCGTCCGCCGGGGACGACAACACCCGGCGCACCGCGGCCCTGCTGTCCGCAGCACTGGAGCCCGCCGCGCGGCTCGCGCTCATGAACGCGCTGTCCGACCTGGCCGCGGAGGTCACCGCGGCCCTCGACGGCCCTGTCGTCGACGTGCGGTTGGACGGACGGGACGTGCAGGTGGTCGTCACCGGCACGGCCGCTCGGGAAGAACACGAACCCGAGCCGCAGGAAGTTCCCCGGCCCTCCGCCGGTGACGCCACGCGCGTCACCCTGCGGCTGCTGGACGAGCTGAAGTCGAAGGCCGAGCAGGCCGCCGCGGCCCAGGGGATGTCGCTGAACACGTTCGTCGCGCAGGCCGTGCAGGGGGCGGTCGGCGGGCGGCGCGGTGGTGGTGGCCACAAGCACTGGGGGCCGCCGAAGGACCAGTCGGGCGGCGAGTCGTCGTCGTCCTCCCGCGTCCGCGGCTGGGTCCAGGGCTGAGGGGGGATCATGGAATCGGATGTCGTCGTTCGGCAGCAGAGCTTCGAGGTCGACGGGGTCGTGGAGGTCGACGTGGCGCTGCTCTCCGGCCGGGTGCGGGTGCACCTGGTCGACGAGCCCGGCGTGCACGTCGAGGTCAAGCACGACCCGTCGCCGGGCGAGTCCTGGGCCGCGGGCCTGTCGGGGCTGCTGAGCTGGGTGAACGACCAGTTCGGCAACGGCCGCGGGCAGCCGGCGGGACCGGCCGAGGCGGTGCGCGACGCCCGGCTCGAGCTGACCGGCGGGCGGTTGAGGGTGCACTCGTCCAAGGCGCTGCCGCTGCGCGCCGTGCCGTTGAGCGTGACGGTGCGCGCGCCCGCCGGCTCCCACGTGATCACCAAGGCCGGTTCGGCGGAGGTGACCGTGACCGGCGCGGCGGGTCGGCTGGAGGTCCAGACCGGCACCGGTGACGTGACCGCGGATCGCGCGGACGCGTCGTCACAGGTCAACTCGGGTTCGGGCAAGCTGAGGCTCGGTCCGATGCTCGGCGGGCTGCGGGCGAAGACCGGCAGCGGCGACGTCGAGGTGTCGTCGATCGGCGGGAACACCGTGATCTACACGGGCACCGGCGACGTGTGGCTGGGCGCTGTGCAGGGCGACGTGCAGGTGCGGACCGGCGGCGGTGACGTCACCATCGCCGACGCCGCGTCCGGCAAGGTCCAGCTGGGCACCGGTTCGGGCGACGTCCGCGTCGGCGTTCGGCCCGGCGTGGCGGCGCAGGTCGACCTGGCCTCCAGCTCGGGCTCGGCGCGCAGCGACCTGGACGTCTCCGACACGCCGCCGGCGGACGAGCCGTCCCTGTTCATCACCGGCCGGACCGGCAGCGGCACCGCCCTGGTGACCACGGCGACCACGGCCTGACCACCGGACCACGCCGCGGCGTGCGCACCCCCGATGCGCGCGCCGCGGTTTTCCCTACTCGCGGGCCCTCAGTCCCGCCACCAGGAGTGACACCACCGCCTCGAAGCTCGCGTCGATGCCCGGCGTCGACCACAGGGGCGCGTGGACCGGGTCGTGGAACCGCGCGGTGGCGGCCAGGACGGCCTCGGCCGCGCCGGCCGGGTCGTCGGTGGCGAAGTCGCCGGACGCCACGCCGTCCTCGACGATCCGGGTCAGGTCCTCGACCAGCGTCGCCACGTGGGCGTCCACCACGGCGCTGTTCTCGGTCACCAGCACCGAGTACGTGGCGAACAGCTCCGGGTCGTCCAGCGCCTTCACGCGCTTGGACTCGAAGAGCGCCGCCAGCCAGTCGCGCAGGCGCCGCGGCGCGGGGGTGTCGGCGGTGGCGAGGTCGGTCAAGCCCGCGTGCGCGCGGGCGAGCCACCGCTGCGTGACCGCCTCGCGCAAGGCGGCCTTGGTCGGGAAGTGCCGGTAGACGCTGCCGTGGCTCACGCCGAGGGCGCGGGCCACGTCCACCACGGTCGCCTTGGCCGGGCCGAAGCGGCGGAGGACGTCCTCCGTGGTGCGGAGGACGTCCTCCGCGGTCAGTGCGCCTTCCGCCACGTGGTGCTCCCTGGTGTCGCCGGCTGGTCCCCGGTCAATTGTGCGCGCACCGGCCGGCGACCCCGACCACGGTCAGCGCTCGCTGTCCAGGTGCGCCATCAGGGCCGGCGCGTAGCGCTCGCCCGCCGCGGCGTCGGCCGGGACCGCGGCCTCGATCCGGGACAGGTCCGACTCGGTGAGCGTGACGTCCAGCGCGCCGAGGGCCTCGGTCAGCCGGTCGCGGCGGCGTGCGCCCACCAGCGGGACGATGTCCTCGCCCTGGGCCAGGACCCAGGCGATGGCCAGCTGCGCGACCGTCGTGCCCTTCTCCGCGGCCACCGCGCGCAGGGCCTCCACCAGCGCCAGGTTGTGGCCGAGGTTGTCGCCCTGGAACCGCGGCGACACGGCGCGGAAGTCGTCGGTCCGCCTGGCCGCCGTCCAGTGGCCCGAGATCAGGCCGCGCGACAGCACGCCGTACGCCGTGATGCCGATGCCCAGCTCGCGGGCGGTGGGCAGGATCTCCTCCTCGATGCCCCGGGAGATCAGCGAGTACTCGATCTGGAGGTCGACGATCGGGTGCACGGCGTTGGCCCGGCGCAGCGTGTCCGCGCCCACCTCGGACAGGCCGATGTGGCGGACGCGGCCCTTCTCGACCTCCTCCTTGATCGCGCCCACGGTCTCCTCGATCGGGACGGCCGGGTCGAGGCGGGCCGGGCGGTAGACGTCGACGTGGTCCGTGCCGAGCCGGCGCAGCGTGTAGGCGAGGAAGTTGCGCACGGCCTCGGGCCTGGCGTCGTTGCCGTGCCAGCCGCCGTCCGCGTCGCGCAGCGCGCCGAACTTGACGCTGATCGCCACGTCGTCGCGGTTGCGGTCGCGCAGGGCCTGGCGGATCAGCAGTTCGTTGTGGCCCATGCCGTAGAAGTCGCCGGTGTCGAGCAGCGTCACGCCCGCGTCGACGGCGGCGTGGATGGTGGCCACGCTCTCCGCCTCGTCGGCCGGGCCGTACAGGTCCGACATGCCCATGCAGCCCAGGCCGAGCGCCGACACCTCGGGACCGGTCTTGCCCAGGACCCGACGCCGGGTCACGCGGTGGGTGGAGTTCGTCATGACTCCACTATGAGACTTGGGCTGACAGATTTCAACTTCTGTCAGCCCATCGAGTGGCCGCTCTCACCGCGCCACCGTCTTCAGCACTCCTGCGAGGTCGCCCTTGAGCACGACCTCGACGTCCTCCAGCTCCAGCCAGTCCGCCATGTGCCGCAGCTCGGCGGCCAGCTCGACCGCGACCCGGCCCACGTCCGCGCCCGGCTCGGCGTACGCCGCCTGCACCCGCAGCACCCCCGCCGCCCGGTCCGCCTTCAGGTCGACCCGCCCCACCAGCTCGCCGTCCAGCAGGAACGGGAACACGTAGTAACCGTGCACGCGCTTGGGCCCGGGCACGTAGATCTCGATCCGGTAGAAGAAGTCGAAGATCCGCTCGGTCCGGGCCCGCTCCCAGATCAGCGGGTCGAACGGGCACAGCAGCGCCCGCCCGGTGATCCGCCGCGGCACGCGCACCTCGACGTGGCGGTACGCGGGCACGCCCCACCCCTGCACCTCGACCGGCTCCAGCACCCCTGCCTCGACCAGCTCCGCCACGGCCTGCCGGCTGCGCGCGGGCTGCAACCGGTAGTAGTCGCGCAGATCGGGCTCCGTCGCCACGCCCATCGCCGTCGCCGCACGCGTCACCAGCTCGCGCGCGCCCTCCTCCGCCGTCACCGACAGCCGCCGGGCCAGCACCTCCGGCGGCAGCACGCGTTCGCTCAGGTCGTACAGCCGCTCGAAACCGCGCCGCGTCCCGGTCGTCAGCACGCCCTCGCCGAACAGGTACTCGCACACCTTCTTGACCTCGGACCAGTTCCAGCCCCAGTGGTCCTTGGCCCGCGGCCCGCCACCGGCCAACGCCTTCTCGATCGCGCCCGCGCCGAGCGGCCCCAGCTCCTTCACCACCGCCAGGATGTCGTCCACGAGCTGCGGCGAGCGCTCGGCGACCGTCGTGTAGTTCTTCCACCAGCCGGGGCGCTTGGCCCCGGAGTGCAGCAGCGGCCAGTCCTCCACCGGCACCAGGCTCGCCTCGTGCGCCCAGTACTCCACCAGCAGTCGCGGCTTGCGCGCGCTGTGCGACCACGACGCCTCGTCCACCAAGGACGGCGCGTAGGCCCCGAGCCTGCTGAACAACGGCATGTAGTGCGCGCGGACGGCCACGTTCACCGAGTCCAGCTGCAACAACCGGATCCGGGACAGCACCTTGAGCAGGTGCCGCCGGTTGGGCGCGGAGGCGGGGCGCGCGTCGGCGAAACCCTGTGCGCCCAAGGCGATGCGGCGAGCGACGTCAGCGTTCATCTTCTGCACGGCTGGATACTCCCACCGGGGTACGACGTTTCCGCTCGGCCCGGACCACCAGCACCACCGCCAGGACCACCAGCAGACCGCCGAGCAGCTGCGACACCCCGAACCGCTCGTCCGCCAGCCACACCCCGAGCACCACCGCGATCACCGGGTTCACGTAGGCGTAGGTCGCCACGGTCGACACCGGCAACTGCCCCAGCACGTACACGTACGAGCTGAACGCCAGCAACGACCCGAACACCACCAGGTAGCCCCACGCCGCCCACGACGTCGTGGTGATCGCGCCGAACGACACCCGCTCCCCCGCGACCAGCCCCACCACCGTCAACGCCGCCCCACCGGCCAGCATCTCCACCGCCGACAACGCGAACGGGTTCGCCGGCGTGTCCAGCCGGCTGCTCAGGAACGACCCCAGCGCCCACCCGAACGCCGCCAGCAGCACCACCCACGGCCCCCACCACGACGACTCGCCCAGGTCGTCGGACAACAACACGGCCAGCCCCACCAGGCCGATGGTCACACCCGCGTACGTCACGCCGTGCGGCCGTTCACCGGCGATCCGCCGCATCAGCACCACGTACAGCGGCACGGACGCCACCAGCAGCGCCGCCAACCCCGACGCCACCGACTGCTCGGCCAGCACCACGAGCCCGTTGCCCCAGGCGGGCAGCAGCAGTCCCAGCAGCACCGACGAGCCGAACTGCCGCCGCGTCATCCGCAGCCCGCCGCGCCACGCCACCACCGCCGCCAGCACCGCGCCCGCGAGGAGGAACCGCGTGCCGCCCGACAACAGCGGCGGCATCGACTCGATGCTGAACTTGATGCCCAGGTAGGTCGAACCCCAGACCACGTACACGACGCCCAACGCTGCCCACCGCACGTCACCGACGCTTTCACGCCGGCACGGGTGCAATCACGCGGATTTCCGCCCTGCAGCCGTGAGATCGGACTCCCCCGCACGCCGACCCGCCTCCGCACCCGGCGTGCCGAGCGGCGGATAGGGTGCCGGCATGGCCGACGCCACCGTGCGCACCGCACAGCCCGACGACGTGGCGGAGATCGCCCGCATCCACCGAGACACCTGGCGCACCGCCTACCGGGACATCGTCCCCGCCGAGGTGCTGCAAGCCATCGACGTGAACGAGACCGCGCCCGCGTGGGCCGAGGCGGTCGGGCACGGTCAGGTGTTCGTCGCCGCCGAGGGCACGTGGACGGTGGGGTTCTGCGTCGCCGGGCTGGCGCCCGAAGAAGAAGTGGCGCACGCGGACGGCTCACTGCCCGAGGACGCGGCGACGACGGCTCTGGTGAGCGTGCTCGTGGAGCCGCGCTGGGCGCGGCGCGGGCACGGCGGCAGGCTCCTCGCCACGGCCGCCTCCGACCTGCGTGAAGCCGGCGCCACGAGGGGTGTCGCGTGGGTGCCCGAGGCCGACAAGGCGTCGATCGGCTTCTACGGCAAGGCGGGCTGGGACGCCGACGGCACGGTCCGCACCCTGGACGCGGGCGGGCGGCCGTTGCGCGAAATAAGGGTTACCGGGGGGCTGACCCTACTGCTCGAGCCGTGACCGCACGGGTAGCCTCGCCAAGTGCTCGGGTGGTTGTGCCTCACGTTCGGCGTCGCCTTCGGCTCCGCGCTGGTACCCCTCATCAGCATCGAGATCTTCGTCATCGGTCTGGTCACCCAGCAACCGGGCATCTCGTGGTGGTGGATCGGTATCGCGGTCGCCGTCGGCCAGGTGCTGGGCAAGATGTTCTACTTCCTGGCCGCCCGCGGCTCGCTGCACCTGCCCGCGTTCATGAGGCGCGAGGTGAAGCCGGCCAAGGCGTTATCGCCGTGGCGGCTGAAGTGGAAGGCCAGGCTGGAGTGGGTGCGCGTGCGCTGCCACCGCCACCCGCACTGGATGTTCGGCACGCACGCGGTGAGCTCCGTGGTCGGCCTGCCGCCGTTCATGTTCACCACCGTGCTGGCGGGCCTGGCCGGCATGTCGTCCTGGCTGTTCATCTCCACCAGCGTGGCCGGCCGGTTCGCCCGGTTCAGCGTGCTCGCCGCCTCGCCTGCCGCGGTGGCTGGCTGGTGGGTGCACTGACGGCGCGCTGGTGGCGCACCAGGCGCTGCTCGGGCACGACCAGGCCGTAGTGGTCGTGCAGCTCGGCTTGCTCGGCCTCCGAGAGGTCGCGGTCGCCGACCTTCGGCGCGTCCTCCACCTCGCGCTTGTCGACCGGCACCACGAGCCTGCGGTCGCGGACCTGGGCGCCGCGGATCGGGACGAGCGTCGTGCCGCCGTCGCTGCGCACCGAAGCCCACAGCGGCCGGTCACCGGCCAGCCACACCCCCGCGACCGGTCCGATGGGCCGGCCGTGCCGATCCAGCACGTCACAGTCGTAGAGGCGGTCCACCGCTGTGCGATCCATGCTTCATCGGCTACCCCGCCACTCGGCTGAGCGCACGGTGAACCACCCGGTCGTGTGACCCCGCTCAGGGCCGTTCGTCGGGCCGCTCACCCACCCGTCCGAGGTGGCGCCGCACGACGAGCAGGACGGCGATGCCCACGGCCGCCACGAGCAGGCTGATGACCAGGCCGAGGCGCAGCGCGTCCACCCCGCTGTCGGGGCTCACGTCCGCGGACAGCACGACGGCGGGCTTCGGCGACGCGGTGGGCCAGGTGAACGTGCCCGAGGCCGCCGCCGACGACTCCGACGGCCCGGTCGTGGCCGAGGACGAGGCCGAGGACGCCGACGTGGTCGTGGTCGTCGTGGTGGTGGTCGTGGCGGACGGCTCGGTCGTGAGGGACGGCGTGGACGACGACGCCGGGGCGCCGGTCGTGGTGACCGCGGTGACGGGCGAGCCCGTGCACGGCACGCCGTTCACGGTGAACGACGTCGGCGCGGGGTTGCTGCCCGACCAGGAGCCGTTGAAACCGACCGTCACCGACCTGCCCGTGGCCACCGCGCCGTTGTAACCGGTGTTCGTCACCCGCACGGTGCTCCCGCTCTGGGTGAACACGCCGTTCCACGTCTCGGAGGTGATCCGCTGCCCGGCGGTGAACGTCCACTCCAGGGTCCAGCCCGACAGCGGGTCGCCGAGGTTGGTCAGGGTGACGCGCGCGCCGAACCCGCTGCGCCACTGGTCGGTGACGTCGTAGTCGACGTCGCAGCCGACCGCGGCGTACGCCGTGGCCATCGGGGTGACGAGACCGGTCGCGACCAGGGCCGCGGCGACGGCGAGGGCCGCCCGGACGATCCGAGCGAAGGGCATGGGCACTCCTGGGACGGGCGGCGGTTCGCCTGATTCTTCCCCAGGACGCCGGCGTGATCAGCCGATCGTGAGCGCGATGCCCAGCGCGACGACCACGACCAGGCAGGAGACGGCCAGCCGCAGGTTCTCGCAGGTCTTCGCCATGTACCCACAGTAACCACGCCTACCGGAAGAACCAAGGCAACAGAGCGTGAAGACCGAATGAATCGCGCCTCACTCGAACGGCTTACGCCCGATTCGTCGGCAGGGAGAACAAGTCGATCGCTTTCCGCATGGTCTCGCGGGCCCGGCCGCGGTCACCGGCCAGGTCGTAGGCCTGCGCCAGCAGGAACCACGCCCGCCAGTCCTCCGGGCGCGCCTCGACGTCCACGCGGCGCTCCTCGAACCAGGCGTCGGCCGCCTCGCGGTCCACCCGGCCGGACGGGCGACGCGGCAGCCCGGACGTGTCGAGGAGACCGCCCTCGGCGTCGAGCTGCCGCGCCATCCGCTCCGTGGTGAAGCCGAACCTGAGGTTCGTCCACGCGATCCACGCGCCGATCAACGGCAGCAGGAGCACGCCGACGCCGAGGCCGACGCCGACCGGGTCGCCGGTGCCGAGCAGCACCACGGCCCGGCCGCCGAGCAGCACGAAGTACACCGCCAGCGCGGCGGTGATCACGAACGCGACGGTGCGGGTCTTCACGGTGTCGGCTTCACGGTGTCGGCTGCCCCGGCGGGTCAGAGGTCCATGTACTTGTCGAGCCCCACGGAGAGCCCGGGGTGCCGCGCGATCGACCGCACGGCCAGCAGCACGCCCGGCATGAACGACTTGCGGTCCAGCGAGTCGTGCCGCAGCGTCAGCGTCTCGCCCTCCGTGCCGAACACGACCTCCTGGTGCGCGATCAGCCCCGCCACGCGCAGCGAGTGCACCCGCACGTCGTCCACGAGCGTGCCGCGCGCACCGGGGGCCTCCTGCGTGGTCGCGTCCGGCATCGGGCCGACGCCCGCCGCCTCACGCGCCTGCGAGATCAGCCGGGCCGTGTGCGCGGCGGTGCCGGAGGGGGCGTCCACCTTGCGCGGGTGGTGCAGCTCGATGACCTCGGCCGACTCGTAGTACGGGGCGGCCAGCTCGGCGAACCGCATGGACAGCACGGCGCCGATGGCGAAGTTCGGCGCGACCAGCACGCCCAGCCCCGGCTTCGCGTCGAGCCACTCGGAGACCGTGCCCAGCCGCTGCGCGTCGAACCCGGAGGTGCCGACGACGGCGTGGATGTCGTTGTCCACGCAGAACCGGATGTTGTCCATGACCACGTCGGGGCTGGTGAAGTCGACCGCGACCTGCGCGCCGGCGTCGGCCAGGTTGAACAGCCAGTCACCCGCGTCGACCATGGCGACGACTTCCAGGTCGCCGGCGGCCTCGACCGCGCGGCACACCTCGGCGCCCATGCGGCCCCTGGCCCCGATGACGCCTACGCGGAGTGGTTCTGCGGAACTCAAGAGATCACCTCGTGCACCTGGGACGGCAGATCGTCGGCGTGAGCGTAAGGGCCGACCACGGCGGCGGCGACGGGACGTCGCAGCAAGTCCTTCGCCAGCGTGGCGACATCGGCCGCGGTGACCTCGTCGATGCGCGCCAACGTCTGCTCGACGGACAGGTAGTCGCCGTAGTTCAGCTCGCCCTTGCCGATGCGCGACATCCGCGAGCTGGTGTCCTCCAGGCCGAGCACGAGCCCGCCGCGCAGCTGGCCCTTGCCGCGGGCCACCTCCGCCTCGCTCAGCCCGTCACGGGCCACGGTGGACAGCACGTCGCGCACGACGCCCGCCACGTCGCCGAGCCGGTCGGGCTGGCAGCCCGCGTAGATCGACAACGTGCCCGCGTCCGCGTAGAGGCCGACCGACGAGTACACCTGGTAGGCCAGGCCGCGCCGTTCCCGGACCTCCTGGAACAGCCGCGAGCTCATCCCGCCGCCCAGCGCGGCGTTGAGCACGTTCAACGCGAACCGGCGCTCGTCGTGCCGGTCGAGCCCGCGCACGCCCAGCATCAGGTGCGCCTGCTCGGTGTCGTCGGAGTGCAGCACCAGCTTGCGCGAACCCGGGATGCGCGCCCGGCCGACGCGCGGCGCGACGGGCGTGCCCACGCGGTCGAGCCGGTCGCCGATCTGCTTGCGCACCAAGCGCATCACGTGCGCGTGGTCGATGTTGCCCGCCACCGCGAGCACCATCCGCGGCAGCGTGTAGCGCTTCTTGTAGAAGCCGAACAGCGCGTCGCGGTCCATGTCCCCGATGGACTGCTCGGTGCCCAGCACCGGCCGTCCCAGCGCGTGCTCGCCCAGCAGGGCGTCCAGGAACGCGTCGTGCAGCAGGTCTTCCGGGTCGTCGTCGCGCATGGCGATCTCTTCGAGCACCACGCCGCGCTCGGTCTCGAAGTCGCGCGGCTCGCACAGCGCGTCGAACACCACGTCGCACACCAGGTCCATCGCCAGCGGCAGGTCCTCGTCCAGGACGTGCGCGTAGTAGCAGGTGTGCTCCTTGGCGGTGAACGCGTTCAGCTCGCCGCCGACCGCGTCGATCTCCTCGGCGATCTGCGCCGCCGTGCGGTTCGCCGTGCCCTTGAACAGCAGGTGCTCCAGGTAGTGCGCGGCGCCCGCGACCTCGACCCGCTCGTCGCGCGACCCGACCTGCACCCACAGGCCGACCGACGCCGACCGGACGCCGGGGATGCGCTCGGTGATGACCCGCAGGCCGGAGGGCAGCACGCTGCGGCGCACGGCGACGCCCGCGTCACCGCGTTCCAGCGACATCGTGCTGCCCGGCTTCTGCAGGTGCCCGAGCCTGCGCGTAAGCGGACGGCCGCGGGTGCCCGAAGCACCCGCGGCCGTCCCGTTGACGCTCTTCGTCACTGCGCGTTGGCCTCGGCAGGTGCGGTGTCCTGCACGGGCGCGTCGCCGGCCGGGGCCTGCTCCGCGTCGTCGCTGACCAGGACCAGGCTGATCTTGCCGCGCTGGTCGATGTCGGCGATCTCGACCTGGAGCTTGTCGCCGACCTTGACGACGTCCTCCACCTTGTTGATGCGCTTGCCGTTGCCCAGCTTCGAGATGTGGATCAGGCCGTCCTTGCCCGGGAGCAGGGACACGAACGCGCCGAACGCCGCGGTCTTCACCACGGTGCCCAGGAAGCGCTCGCCCACCTTCGGCAGCTGCGGGTTCGCGATCGCGTTGATCAGGCCGATCGCGGCCTCGGCCGACGGGCCGTCCGCCGCGCCGACGTAGATCGTGCCGTCGTCCTCGATGGAGATGTCGGCGCCGGTCTGCTCGGTGATCGAGTTGATCATCTTGCCCTTCGGGCCGATGACCTCGCCGATCTTGTCGGTCGGGATCTTGACCGACGTCACGCGCGGCGCGAACGGGCTCATCTCGTCCGGGCTGTCGATGGCCTCGGCCATGACCTCCAGGATGGTCAGGCGCGCGTCGCGGGCCTGGCCCAGCGCGCCCGCGAGCACGTCGGACGGGATGCCGTCGAGCTTGGTGTCGAGCTGGAGCGCGGTGACGAACTCCTTGGTGCCGGCGACCTTGAAGTCCATGTCGCCGAACGCGTCCTCGGCGCCGAGGATGTCGGTCAGCGCGACGTACTCCGTCTTGCCGTCCACCTCGTCGGACACCAGGCCCATGGCGATGCCCGAGACCGGCGCCTTCAGCGGCACGCCGGCGTTGAGCAGCGAGATCGTGGACGCGCAGACCGAGCCCATGGACGTCGAGCCGTTGGAGCCCAGCGCCTCGGACACCTGGCGGATCGCGTAGGGGAACTCCTCGCGCTTGGGCAGCACGGGCATCAGCGCCCGCTCGGCCAGCGCGCCGTGGCCGATCTCGCGGCGCTTGGGCGAGCCCACGCGGCCGGTCTCACCGGTGGAGAACGGCGGGAAGTTGTAGTGGTGCAGGTAGCGCTTGTGCGTCTCGGGGGACAGCGAGTCGATCTGCTGCTCCATGCGCAGCATGTTCAGCGTGGTGACACCCAGGATCTGGGTCTCGCCGCGCTCGAACAGCGCCGAGCCGTGCGCCCTCGGGATGACCTCGACCTCGGCCGACAGCGACCGGATCTCGGTGAGGCCGCGGCCGTCGATGCGCACCTTGTCGCGCAGGATGCGCTGGCGCACGAGCTTCTTGGTCAACGAGCGGAACGCCGCGCCGACCTCCTTCTCGCGACCCTCGAACTGCTCGGCCAGCTTCTCCAGCACCGACGCCTTGATCTCGTCGATGCGGGACTCGCGCTCCTGCTTGCCGCCGATGGTCAGCGCCTGCGCCAGCTCGCCGGCACCGGCCTGCTCGACGGCCTCGAAGGCGTCGGCCTGGTAGGCCGGGTAGGTCGGGAACTCGCCGGTGGCCTTGGCCGCGACCTGCGCCAGCTGGGCCTGCGCCTCGCACAGCACCTTGATGAACGGCTTGGCGGCCTCGAGACCCGCGGCCACGACCTCCTCGGTCGGCGCCTGCGCGCCGTCGCCGATCAGGTCGACGACGTTCTCGGTGGCCTCGGCCTCGACCATCATGATCGCGACGTCGTCACCGACGACGCGGCCGGCGACGACCATGTCGAACACGGCCTTCTCCAGCTGCTCGTGGGTCGGGAACGCCACCCACTGGCCCTCGATCAGCGCCACCCGGACGCCGCCGATCGGGCCGGAGAACGGCAGACCCGCGAGCTGCGTGGACGCCGACGCGGCGTTGATCGCCACGACGTCGTACAGGTCGGCCGGGTTCAGGCTCATCACCGTGATGACGACCTGGATCTCGTTGCGCAGACCGTCCACGAAGGACGGGCGCAGCGGCCGGTCGATGAGGCGGCAGGTCAGGATCGCGTCGGTCGACGGGCGACCCTCGCGGCGGAAGAACGAGCCGGGGATGCGGCCCGCGGCGTACATGCGCTCCTCGACGTCCACCGTGAGGGGGAAGAAGTCGAAGTGCTCCTTGGGGTGCTTCGACGCCGTCGTGGCCGACAGCAGCATCGTCTCGTCGTCCAGGTAGGCGACGACCGAGCCCGCCGCCTGGCGGGCCAGGCGACCGGTCTCGAAGCGGATGGTGCGCGTGCCGAACCGACCGTTGTCGATCGTGGCGGAAGTCTCGTGGACCTCGATGTCCGTCATATGGGTACTCCTCGTCATGCGGGTCACAGCGCGCTCAGGGCGCGGGATCGCGGTTCGGACGAGGCCGGTCTTCGATCGAAGTCCCCTGGGGTTTCCTCTACCAGGGGGCCACTACCGAGGACCGGCGAACTGTCGTCCCGTGCGCCGCGCGTGCTTCCCTCGTCTTTTGTTCTCGAATTAACGCCAAGGGGGAGTGACCTTGGTGGTCACTCCCCCTCGGCAGGTCTCACCTGCGCAGGCCGAGCCGCCCGATGAGGGCGCGGTAGCGCTGGATGTCCACCTTCTGGAGGTAGTTGAGCAGCCGGCGGCGACGGCCGACCAGCAGGAGCAGGCCACGACGCGAGTGGTGGTCGTGCTTGTGCTGCTTCAGGTGCTCCGTCAGGTCGGCGATGCGCTTGCTCAGCAGCGCGACCTGGGCCTCGGCCGAACCGGTGTCCGTGTCGTGGACGCCGTACTCGGAGAGGATGGTCTTCTTCTGTTCGGTGGTCAGTGCCACGTGCTCGTTGCTCCTTGTGCTGGTTAAGTGCCGTGCGGCCCCACGTGAGCGGGGTAGTCGGTACTGGCCGCCACGGACCGCAGCCAGACCCAAATGTCGAGGTTACCAGCAGTGGCGACGCGTTACCCGTTTGCCGTGCTCAAGGGCACTCGGTCGAGCACCGAGTAGCCCTCGGCCGGGTGGCTGCGGACCAGGGCGACCTCGGTGGCCGTCCACTCGCGACCGGTGAACTCCACGTGCGGCAGCACGGCGCCGCGGGCCACGGTGACGTGCGGTCGCCAGTCCGGCGGCACGCGGGCCGCCTCACCCAGCTCGGCCAGGTCGCCGGCCACCCCGATCCACAGCACCTGGCGGAACGTGCCGCTGCCGCGCAGCCTCAGCACGGGCGCGGTCACGCGGTCGAGGCCGTCGAGCTGACCGGCGGGCTCGGCCTCGCCGAAGAACCGGACGGTGACGTGCCAGCGGGCCGGGTGCTGCCAGCGCAGCCGGGGGTGCGCCGCGCGGAACGGGCGGAGGGCGTCGTGCAGCTCCTCGACGACGTCGGCGGGCGGGAAGATGGCGGAGAAGAGGCTCACGAGCGGGGCCGGTCAGGCGTCGCGGACCTTGCCCGCGCGGCGCAGCAGCTCCGCCAGGGCCGGGAAGTCCTCGCCGAGCACGTCGGCGGCCTGGGACAGCTCGCGGCCGTCGGCCAGGCGGCGCAGGAACGGGAACACCACGGCCTCGTCGTCCGCGCTGCCGTTCACCGGCAGTGAGTCGCGGCTCACGGTCGGCTTCGACTGGCGGACGTCCTCCAACGCGCGCTGCAACGCGTCGGGCGAGCCGGACGCGACGTCGGGGGTGAGGACCTTGCGCTCCAGCATGATCATCCGGGCCAGCACGGACGGGTTGCCGATCTTGGCCCGCCGTCCGCTCATGACCTGGCTCAGCATCGGCGCGCTGATGCCGAGCACGTCCGCGAGCTGGGCCTGGGAGATGCTGAACGCGACCACGAGCCGGCGCACCCGGTCGCCCAAGGGTTCCCCGTACCACTCCCGCTGCAACGCGAGATTGCGCTGGACGATCTTGTGGTCCTCCACCTTCGCCTCTCCCCTGACCGACGGACGTGTCAGGCATCTTGCCAGGTCGCCCGGTGTCGCACGGTGGGTTCCACCCACCTGGTTCAACCTGTCAGGCGTCACCCGGATCCAGCAGGAGGTCACGTGCGGTGGCCACGTCGCGGTGCATCTGCTCCAGCAGCGACTCGACGCTGTCGAACTTCACCATGTCCCGCAGCCGGTCCACGAAGTCGAGCGCGACCCGCTGGCCGTAGAAGTCCTCGTCCACGTCGAGCACGAAGGCCTCGACCCGCCGTTCCCGGCCGGAGAACGTCGGGTTGGTGCCCACGCTCACCGCGGCCTTGAGGCGGCGGCCGGAGCCGTGCACGAACCAGCACGCGTACACGCCGTCCGCCGGCACCGCGGCGAACCGCGCGGTCGACAGGTTGGCCGTGGGGAAGCCCAGTTCCTTGCCGCGGCCGTCGCCGCGCACCACGATGCCCTCCAGCCGGTGCGGCCGGCCGAGCGCCTGCGCCGCGGCGGCCACGTCGCCCGCGTCGATGCACGCCCGGATGTAGGTCGACGAGTACGTGACGCCGTCGTCGGTCACCAGATCCGCCCCCTCGGTCACGAAACCGAATCTCTTGCCCAGCTCGCGCAACAGCGTCACGTTGCCCGCCGCCTTGTGGCCGAACGTGAAGTTCTCCCCCACCACCACGGCCGCCACGTGCAGCCGGTCCACCAGCACCTCGTGCGCGAACTCGTCGGCCGGCGTGCGCGAGAGCTCGGCGGTGAACGGGATCACGCAGAACACGTCGACGCCGAGGCCCTCGACCAGCTCGGCCCGCCGGTGCAGGCTCGTCAGCTGGGCCGGGTGGCTGCCCGGCCGGACCACTTCGGACGGGTGCGGGTCGAAGGTGATGAGGACGCTCGGCACGCCCTTGTCCTCGGCCAACCCGACCGCGCGGTCGATCAGCGCCTGGTGCCCGCGGTGGACGCCGTCGAACACGCCGATGGTCACCACGCAGCGGCCCCAGCCGCCGGGCAGGTGGTCGAGCCCTCTCCAGCGTTGCACGCGGGCCAGCCTAGGCCGTCGGCCCCGGCGCGCCGGCCGAGGTCGGGCTAGTCGTGACGGATGTCGCGACCGGCCTGGTGGACGGTGCCGCCGTCGCGCGCGACCGCGTTCTGGTTGACCGTGGTCGGCGAGTTGATCGTGACCGGGCCGAGGTTGCCACCCTGCACGACGGTGCCGTGCACCGTGCCGCTGATGTTGTTGTGCACGTTCGCGGTGGACGGCTGCGACTGCGGTTGCGGTTGCGGCTCGGCGGTGGCCGGTTCGGTCGACCCCGCCGGTTCGGGTCGCTCGGCCGCTTCGGATCGCTCGGCCGGTTCGGCCGGCGGCGTCGGGGCCGGTGCTTGCACGCGCAGGGCGATGACCACGCCCAACGCGGTGAGCAGCACGACCGTCACCCACGCCCACGGGTTCGCGCGGCCGTCGGTGGCGAGGTTGATCGCCACCCCCGTGGCCGACGTCACCACACCGGCCGCGGCCGGCCACACCCATCTCGACATGTCGTCCACGGTAGGCCTCATCCGCTCGGCGTGAGTACCACCAACGGCTTGGCGATCGGACCCTCGTCCTTCGCCAGCGCCACCACGTGGCCGTCCGGGCCGAAGACGCCGTACGTGCCGTCCAGCCCGCCCGCGGCCAGCCGTTGGCCGTGCGAGAGGGCGACCGCCTCGCGGGGCGCGATCTCGCGGCGGGGGAACGCGGTGGCCACGGCCGAGTCCAGGTCCAGGGACAGGCCCGGCGCGCTCTCCAGCTGCTCCAGCGTCTTGGCCACGCGCAGGTCGAACGGGCCGACGCGCGTGCGGCGCAGGGCCGCCAGGTGGCCGCCGACGCCGAGGTCCGCGCCGAGGTCGCGGGCCAGCGCGCGCACGTAGGTCCCGGACGAGCACTCCACCATCACGTCGAGCTCGGTGACGCCCTCGCCCTCGCGGCGGATCGACAGCACGTCGAAGCGGTGCACCGTGACCGGGCGCGCCGGGATCTCCACCGTCTCGCCCGCGCGGACCCGCGCGTAGGCGCGCTTGCCGTCGATCTTCACCGCGCTCACCGCGCTGGGCACCTGCTCGATCGCGCCGGTCAGCTTCGCCACACCGGCCCGGATCGCGTCCTCGTCCACTTCGGACGCGTCGGCCGTGGAGAGCACCTCGCCCTCGGCGTCGTCGGTCGTGGTGGACGAGCCGAGGCGGATCGTCGACAGGTACGCCTTGCTGTCCAGCGCGAGGTGGCCGAGCAGCTTGGTGGCCCGTTCGATGCCGAGCACGAGCACGCCGGTCGCCATCGGGTCGAGCGTGCCCGCGTGCCCGACCTTGCGGGTGCCGAGGATGCGGCGGACCTTGGCCACCACGTCGTGGGAGGTCATGCCGTCGGGCTTGTCGATCACGACGAGGCCGGGCGGGACGGGTGGCCCAGAGGGACGAACACGAGAAGATGCGGACACGGACGAGGATCCTAGGCGTCGACCAAAGCGCGCTTGCCGGCCGCGCCGGTCGCCACGTCCCACCGGCGGCGGCGCAACTGCACCGGCACGGACTCGCCGCGGTCCTCGGCGGCGAACACCGCGGCGCGCGCCCGGCGCCACCACACCACCGTGCGCCACAGGCCCGCCAGCAACACCGCCACCACGGACGAGAACGCGACCCGGTACGCCTGCGGCGCCGAGAGCACGGGCTCGACCACGTCCAGCAGCACGCCGACGGCCAGGGCGGTGAACGTGATCGCGGCGAACCCGCCGACGTTGGCCACGCCGGTCGCCGTGCTCACCCGGTGCAGCGGGTTGTAGTCGCGCACCAGCGCGAACGCCACGCCGGACGCCGGGTTGCCCAGCGCCAGCACCGCGAACACCGCGTACAGCGCGGGCGTCGGCAGCACACCGCCCGGCCAGCCGAGCAGCACGGCCCAGGACAGCACCGCCACGGCGAGGTAGGCGCCGACGATCGGCATCCGCCACTCCGGCCGGTTGCCGATCACCGTGCCCATCACCGGCCCGGTCACGATCGCCACCAGCACCAGCGTGCTCAGCACCGCCGACGCCGACGGCCGCGACAGGCCCTGCGCCTCGACCAGGTACGGGAAACCCCACAGCAGGCCCAGCACGGCGGGCGCGGACATCGACGTGAAGTGCACCCAGAACCCGAGGCGGGTGCTCGGCTCGCGCCACGCCTCCTTCACCTTCGCGCCCACCGCGCGCAACGGCACCGGCTCGACCACGGGCTGCGGGACGCCGTCGGGCACCTCGCGCACGCGCCACGCGACCACCGCCGCGTACGCCGCCGTGGCCAGGCCCGCGACCAGGAACGTCACCGTCCAGCCCGCGTTGTCCAGCAGCAAGGTCAGCGGCACGGTGGCCAGCAGGTTGCCCGCGCCGCCCAGCGCGGCGGACAGCGTCATGACCACGGTGAACCGGCGGGGCGGGAAGTGGGCGGCGGCCAGGCGCAGCACGCTGACCCACGTCATGGCGTCGCCGACGCCGAGCACCGCGCGTGCGGCCAGGCCGAGCGGGTAGGACTCGGCGAGCGCGAACAGGGTCTGGCCCACGCCCATGAGCAGGGCCGCGGCGGTGAGCACGCGGCGCGGGCCGAAGCGGTCCACCAGCAGGCCGGTGGGGATCTGCATCAGCGCGTAGAGGCCGATCTGCAGCACGGTGAACGTGCCGAGCGCGGCGGGTCCGACGGCGAAGCGGTCGCTCGCCTCCAGGCCGGCGACGCCGAGCGAGGTCCGGTGGAACAGGGCGGCGATGTAGACGAGGACGGCGGTTGACCAGATCAGCCACGCTCGTTTGGTGGCACGATCGACCGGCAAGGGGTGTCTCCTAGGCTTCCGTGCGGCAGCACTCGCAGTATCGGGAAACAGTTGCCTACTGTTAACGATTCCGGAGGGTGCCGAACACCACATCACGCCTGGTCACCGCGTCACCACACGGTGCCGACGCGCGCCCACTTCCCCGATCTGGTGCGCATGAGGACCAGCACGAGCCGCAGCACCATGAACGCCGACAGGCCGCTCCAGATCCCGATCAGCCCCCAGCCGAACGCGTGCGACGCCCACACCAGCGGCAGGAAGCCGAGTGCCGCCGAGGCCAGCGTCGCGGTGCGCAGGAACGCCGCGTCGCCCGCGCCGAGCAGCACGCCGTCCAGCGCGAACACCACGCCGGCGATCGGCTGCAGGCCCACGAAGAACCACCAGGCGTGCGGGATCTCGTCCAGCACGGCCCGGTCGCTGGTGAACACCATCGGCAGCGGGCCGGCCAGCGCCGCGAACAGGACGCCGAGCAGCACGCCGAACCACAGCCCGTACCCGGTCACCTGCCAGGCGAACCGGCGCGCCTGCTCACGGCGTTCCGCGCCGAGCGCCGCGCCGATGATCGACTGCGCGGCGATCGCCAACGAGTCCAGCACGAGCGCGAGGAACGTCCACAGCTGCAGCACGACCTGGTGCGCCCCGACCGCGCCGACCGACGTGCGCGCGGCCACCGCCGCGGCGGACAGGAAGCACGCCTGGAACGCGAGGCTGCGCAGGACGAGGTCCCGGCCCAGGCCCAGCTGGGCCCGCATGCGGTGCCGGTCGGGCCGCAGGCTCACCCGTTCCGAGCGCAGCGCCTTGAAGAACAGCCCGGCGGAGAGCACCTGGGCGATCACGTTCGCGATCGCGGAGCCCTCCAGGCCCCAGTGCGCGCCGTGCACCAGGACCGGGCACAGCACGGCCGAGACGGCGTTGCCGACGAGCACGTACCGCAGCGGGCGCCGGGTGTCCTGCACACCGCGCATCCAACCGTTGCCGGCCATCGTGACCAGCACGAACGGCGCGCCGAACAACGCGATCCGCAGCCACGCGACGGCGTTGTCGGCCACCTCGCCGCCACCGCCGAGCAGCCGTGCGGCGGGACCGGCCAGCACCTGACCGAGCACGATCACCAGCGCGCCCACGGCCAGCGCCAGCCACGTCGCCTGCACGCCCTCCTCGACCGCCTCGCGCCGCCGGCCCGCGCCGAACAGCCGTGCCGTGCGCGCCGTCGTGCCGTAGGAGAGGAACGTCAACTGGGTCGCGACCTGCGTGAACAGCACGCCGCCGACCGCGAGGCCCGCCAGCGGCAGCGCGCCGAGGTGCCCCACGACCGCCGTGTCCACCAGCACGTACAGCGGCTCGGCCGCCAACACCACCAGCGCGGGCGCGGCCAACCCGACCACCCTGCGCGCCGGAACCCGCTCCTCCACCTGATCCCCTCAATGCACGACGAATCCGTCCCGGGCGCAGGACTCACCCGCGTGTCCTACGTCCGGAACGCGCGTGTCCTACGCCCGGAACACCCGAGTCGAACGCTCAGGACGGCGCGGTCACGGTCTCCAGGGCGGCACGCAGGCTCGCCAGCACCTCGTCGGCCTCGCCGGCGGCGGTGAAGCCCGCGGCCAGCCGGTGGCCACCGCCGCCGAGCAGCTGCGCGACCTCGCGCACGTCCACCCGGCTCACCGCGCGCAACGACACCGACCACGACGACGGCCGCAGTTCCTTGAGCACCGCCGCCACCTCGGCCTCGGCCGTGGTGCGCACGAGGTCGACCACGCTCTCGACCTCCTCGGGCCGCAGCCCGGCGGCGTCCTCCAGCGTCACGACGGCGTGCACGAACCCCAGCCCACCCGCCGCGTCACGCTCCAGGCGCGCCCGGCTCAGCACCTTCGCCAACATGCCCAGGTACCCGAACGGGTGAGAGTCCATCAACGGCCGGGCCACGGCCTCGGCGTCCACCCCGGCCGCGAGCAGCCGGGCGGCCACCTCGTGCGTCGTCGCCGACGCGTGCCGGAACGACCGCGTGTCCGTCACCAGACCCGCGTACACGCACCGCGCCACCGGCTCGTCCAGCTCGACGCCCAGCACGTCCAGCAGCCGCAGCACCACGAGCGCGGTCGCCTCGGCCCGGTCGTCCACCACGTTCACGTGCCCGAACCCCGGGTTCGACACGTGGTGGTCCACCACGACCACCACACCGGCGGTGGACACCCGATCGGCCAACGGACCAAGCCGCCCGACACTGCCCGTGTCCAACGCGACCAGCACCGGCGGCGCGGCGGGCACCGCGGACGCGGGCACCAGCAGCCCCGCCACGTCCAGGTCCCGCAACGTCTCCGGCACCTCGGCCGGCGCGCCGAACGACACCCGGACCACCGCGCCCCGGCGGTGCAGGGCCAGCCCCAGCGCCAACGCGCTGCCCAACGCGTCCGCGTCGGGGTTCACGTGCGCCAGCAGCGTCACGTCGGTGGCGGTGGACAGGACGCGAGCGGCCTCCGCGAGTTCCGCGCTCAAGTCGCCGGTCGCGCGGAGGCCGTCGGACACCCGGGCGCCATCGGACGCGCGGACACCATCGGACGCGCTCGGGTCGGGAGACGCGCTCGGGTCGTTCAAGCTCGGATCGTTGTGCACGGCGAGAACGCTAGTCGGCGTCCTCGGCCTCGCGCGGAGGCTTGTACGGGTCCGGCTCGCCCGCCGGCTCCGCGCCGTGCGCGATGCGCGCCACCTCGGCGTCCAGCTCCCGCGCCTTGGCCAGCAGTTCGTCCATCCGACGCGCCTCGGCGGGCACGTTGTCGGTGACGAACGACAGGGTCGGCGTGAACCGGACACCGGTCTGCTGGCCGACCATGGTGCGCAGCACGCCCTTGGCCTTCTCCAGCGCGGCGGCGGCGCCCGCGAGGTCCGGCTCGGAGTCGAGCTTCTCGCCGAGCACGGTGTAGTAGATCGTCGCGTCGTGCAGGTCGCCGGTCACCCTCGTGTCCGTGATGGTGACGCGAGCCAGCCGGGGGTCCTTCACCTCGTGCTCCAGCGCGGAAGCCACGATCTGCGAGATCCGCTTGGCCAGCTTGCGAGCCCGTGCCTGGTCGGCCACGGCGCTCCCCTCCTGTCGTTGCGATTCGTCGCCTGCTCGGCGACGCTTGCTAGTCGTCCTCCGGCCCGACCAACCTGTGGCGGGCGGAGAGAAGTTCCAGTTCGGGCCGTCCGGCCACCAGCCGCTCGCACGCGGCCATCAGGTCCCTCACATGCTCGGCGTCGGCGGCGACGGCCGCCACTCCGATCAGGGCCCGGCGGTGCAGGTCCAGGTGGCCCGCCTCGGCGACCGACACCTCGAACCTGCGGCGCAGCTCGGCCACGATGGGCTTGACCACGGACCGCTTCTGCTTCAACGAGTGCACGTCGCCGAGCAGCACGTCCAACTCAAGGGCACCGACGAACACAGATGATCACCAAGGGTGTCCAGAGGTGCGGGGCCGCCGGCTACGACGGCCCCGCACCTGGCTGAAGACGATCAGGCGCGCGGCTTCTCGCGCATCTCGAACGTCTCGATGATGTCGCCGACCTTCAGGTCGCTGTAGTTGCCGAGCGTCAGACCGCACTCGAAGCCCTCGCGGACCTCGGTCGCGTCGTCCTTGAACCGGCGCAGCGAGCTGATCGGCAGGTTCTCCTGCACGACGTTGTTGTCGCGCAGCAGGCGGGCCCGGGCGTTGCGCCGGATCTCGCCCGACATCACGAGGCAACCCGCGATCGTGCCGACCTTGGAGGACTTGAAGACCTCGCGGACCTCCGCGCGGCCCAGCTGGACCTCTTCGTACTCCGGCTTGAGCATGCCCTTCAGGGCCTGCTCGATCTCGTCGATCGCCTGGTAGATCACCGTGTAGTAGCGGACGTCCACGCCCTCGCGGTTGGCGAGCTCGGTGGCCTTGCCCTCGGCCCGGACGTTGAAGCCCAGGACGATGGCGCTACCCGCGACGGCGAGGTTGATGTCGCCTTCGGTGATGCCACCGACGCCGCGGTGGATGACCCGCAGCTCGACGTCGTCGCCGACCTCGATCTTCATCAGCGCGTCCTCGAGGGCCTCGACGGTACCCGAGTTGTCGCCCTTGATGATCAAGGTGAGGGCGCTCGTCTCCTTCAGCGCGGCGTCCAGGTCCTCCAGGCTGACGCGCTTGCGCTTCGCGGCGTTCATCGCGTTGCGGTTGCGGGCCTGGCGGCGCTCGGCGATCTGCCGGGCCACCCGGTCCTCCTCGACCACGAGGAACGTGTCGCCCGCGCCGGGCACCGAGGTGAGGCCGATGACCTGCACCGGACGCGACGGCGTCGCCACCGTGACGTCCGCGCCGTGCTCGTCGACCATGCGGCGCACGCGACCGTAGGCGGCGCCCGCCACGATCGAGTCACCCACGCGGAGCGAACCGCGCTGGACCAGCACCGTGGCCACCGGGCCGCGACCGCGGTCCAGGTGCGCCTCGATGGCGACGCCCTGCGCCTCCATCTCCGGGTTGGCCCGCAGGTCGAGCGAGGCGTCGGCGGTCAGCAGGATCGCTTCCAGCAGGCCGTCGATGTTGATGCCCTGCTTCGCCGAGATGTCGACGAACATGGTCTCGCCGCCGTACTCCTCGGCGACCAGCCCGTACTCGGTGAGCTGCTGGCGGATCTTGGCGGGGTTGGCCCCCTCCTTGTCGATCTTGTTCACCGCGACCACGATCGGCGCGTTGGCCGCCTGGGCGTGGTTGATCGCCTCCACCGTCTGCGGCATCACGCCGTCGTCGGCCGCCACCACGATGACCGCGATGTCGGTCGAGTTCGCACCACGCGCACGCATGGCGGTGAACGCCTCGTGACCCGGGGTGTCGATGAACGTGATCAGGCGCTCGTTGCCCTCGAGCTCCGTGTTCACCTGGTAGGCGCCGATGTGCTGGGTGATGCCACCCGCCTCGCCCTCGGCCACCTTCGCCGTGCGGATGGTGTCCAACAGGCGCGTCTTGCCGTGGTCGACGTGACCCATGACGGTGACGACCGGCGGGCGGATCTGGAGGTCCTCCTCGCCGCCGGCGTCGTCGCCGTAGGTGATGTCGAACGTCTCCAGCAGCTCGCGGTCCTCCTCCTCGGGGGACACGACCTGCACGTTGTAGTTCATCTCGGAGCCGAGCAGCTCCAGGATCTCGTCGGAGACGGACTGCGTCGCGGTGACCATCTCGCCGAGGTGGAACAGCACCTGCACCAGCGAGGCCGGGTTGGCGTTGATCTTGTCGGCGAAGTCGGTCAGCGAGGCGCCACGCGGCAGGCGGATCGTCTCGCCGCTGCCCTTGGGCAGGCGGACGCCACCGACCGAAGGCGCCTGCATGTTGTCCATGTACTCCTGGCGCTTCTGCCGCTTCGACTTGCGGCCACGACGCGCCGGACCACCGGGACGGCCGAAGGCACCCGCGGCGCCGCCGCGACCACCGGGACCGCCACCACCGGGACGACCGCGGAAACCGCCGCCACCACCGGCCGGTGCGCCACCGCCACCGCCGCCACCGCCACCGGGGCGGAAGCCACCGCCGCCGCCACCGCCGCCACCGGGACGGAAGCCGCCACCGGCGCCACCGCCGCCGCCACCGGGGCGGAAGCCGCCACCGGCGCCACCGCCACCACCGGGACGACCGCCGCCGCCACCAGGACCGCGGCCACCGCCGCCACCGCCACCGGGACCGCCGGGGCCACGACCGCCGCCACCACCGCCACCGGGGCGGGGCGCGGGACGACCGGGCATCATGCCCGGGTTCGGCCGGGGCGGCATGTTGCCGGGGTTGGGCCGGGGACCGCCGGGACCGCCACCGGAGCCACCCGGACGGGGGCCTGCCGGACGTGAGTCACCGGGCTTGGGGCCGGACGGCCGCTCGCCGCCACCCGGCGCGGCCGGGCGGGGCGCCTGCGGACGCGGCGCCGGAGCGCCACCGCCCACGCCGAACGGGTTGTTGCCCGGACGCGGGGGCCGCGGGCCGGCGGGCTTGGGGGCCTGCGGGCGCGGCGGGACCACGGACGGGGGGTTCTGCGCCGCCGCGGGCTGCTGCTGCGGTGCGCGGGGGCCGGGACGAGGGCCGGGGCCACTGGTCCGCGGCGCCTGCTGGGGCGCCTGCTGGGGCCGCTGCTGCGGCTGCGGCGCGGGTGCCGCGGTCGGCTGCTGCTTGGGCGCCTGGACGGGCGTCGGAGCCGCGGCCGCCGCCGGGGCCGGGGCCTCGGGCTGCGCGGCGGGAGCCGGAGCCGCGGGCGCCGGAGCGGCGGGCTTGGCCACCGGCTTGGGCGCCATCGGCTTGGGACCGGGCACCGGGCGGGGACCCGGCTTGCCGGCGGTCGCCGGCGGGCGCGGGGCCTCGCTCTTGGTCTCGCCCGAGGCCGCGCTCGTCGGCGCGGGCTTCGGCGGCGCCGGGCGGGCGCCTGCGGGCTTGGGCTTGGACTCGCCCTTGGCGTAGGCGTCACGGAGCCGCCGGGCCACGGGGGCCTCGACGGTGCTGGACGCGGACTTCACGTACTCGCCCTGGTCGGCGAGCTTGGTGAGTAGTTCTTTACTCGTGACTCCGAGCTCTTTGGCGAGCTCGTGCACGCGGGCCTTACCTGCCACTGCACTCCTCTGTGAGGGAGGCCGGCGGGCAAGTCCCGTCGACCTCGTCTTAACGTCGCGCGTTCATGTCTTCAGCTTCACGGCTGACTCATGACGGGTCGACCTGCTTCCTTGCTTCCTGCTGGTCACGGGGCGATCCCGCGACCTCCTGCCCACACTGCTCGAGATGACCGCGCACGCGTTCCACGTCGAGCGGACCCTGGACCCTGAAGGCCCGGGGGAACGCCCGTCGCTTCTCGGCGTTGCGGAGGCAGTCCGGATCGGGGTGCAGCCATGCTCCCCTACCGGGCAACCGTCGACGTGTGTCCGGGACCACAGCCCCGTCCACGACCACCACGCGCAGCAGCTCGGAGGGCAACGTCCGAGAGCGGCATCCGATGCACGTACGAACCGGGCCGATGTGCGCGAGATCCGATCCCCGACGTTGAACCACTGAGAAGTCTATCCCCTGTTGCCTATTCAGCCGAACCGGATGCCGATGCGCCCGCCGGAGCGGCCCCGCCGGCCTCCGCATCACTGCGGATGTCGATGCGCCAGCCGGTGAGCCTGGCGGCCAACCGGGCGTTCTGCCCCTCCTTGCCGATGGCGAGGGAGAGCTGGAAGTCCGGGACCACGACCCGTGCCGTCTTGGCGCGCTCGTCGAGCACCTTGACGGAGACAACCTTCGCCGGTGACAAGGCATTCCCGACGAACGTGGCCGGGTCGTCGGAGTGGTCGATGATGTCGATCTTCTCACCGGCCAGCTCGCTCATGACGTTGCGCACGCGGGCGCCCATCGGCCCGATGCACGCGCCCTTGGCGTTGACGCCGGGGACGGTCGTGCGGACCGCGATCTTCGAACGGTGACCTGCCTCACGTGCCACCGCGGGGATCTCCACGGTGCCGTCGGCGATCTCCGGGACCTCGAGCGCGAACAGCCTGCGCACCAGGTTCGGGTGCGTGCGCGAAAGGGTGATCTGGGGGCCTCGCGAGCCGCGGGACACGCCGACGACGTAGCACTTGAGGCGCGAGCCGTGCTCGTAGGACTCGCCGGGCACCTGCTCGGCGGGCGGCAGCACGCCCTCGGTGTCGCCGACCTGGACCACGACCATGCCGCGGGCGTTGGCGCGGGCGTCGCGCTGCACGACGCCGGCGATGATCTCGCCCTCCTTGGCGGAGAACTCGCCGAACGTGCGCTCGTGCTCGGCGTCGCGCAGGCGCTGGAGGATGACCTGGCGGGCGGTGGTGGCGGCGATGCGGCCGAAACCCTCGGGGGTGTCGTCCCACTCCTCGGCCACGGTGCCGTCCGGGTTGAGCTCCTGGGCGAGCACGCGCACCGCGCCGCTCTTGCGGTCGATCTCGACGCGGGAGTGGGCGTGGTGGCCCTCGGTGTGCTTGTAGGCGGTCAGCAGGGCCGTCTCGATGGCTTCGAGAACGGTGTCGAAGGGGATGTCCTTGTCCCGTTCGATCGCCCTGAGAGCGGCGATGTCGACGTTCACTCCGACTCCTCCTTCAGGTGCTTGCCTTCGAGGAGCGCGAGCTCGTCGACCGGCGGCTGCTTGAACTCGACTTCGACGACGGCGCGCTCGATCGTCCGGTACTCGACGCGGCGCAGCTCGCCCTTGACCAGCAGCACGACGCCGGTGTCGTCGGCATCGCCGACCCGGCCGAAGAACTCGACCGGGTCCGGTTCCTTGGCAGGGGCCTGCGGCTTGACCTTCACCAGGCGCAGCCGGTTGCGCTTCCAGTGGCGAGGCTTGGTGAGCGGGCGGTCCGCGCCGGGCGAGGTGACCTCGAGCGTGTACGGCCCGGCGATCAGGTGCTCGTTGGCGTCGAGGGCGGCGGAGACGGCGCGGCTGGCCTGCGCCACCTCGTCCAACCCGATCCCGTCGTCGCCGTCCACGACCACCTTGACCAGCCTGCGACGCCCAGCCTGGTTCACGTCGAGCAGTTCGAGGTCGAAGCCGATCGCCTCGACCGCCTCCCGCACGACGGGTGTTAGCTGCGCGGCGAGTTCTCCGCGCGGCGGGCTGGACATGTGGTGACTCCAGGTTCTGTTCGAGTGCAGAGGGCACGGCAACCCCGGCCGACGCTGCACTTCGCCGGCCGTGGTCGCCCAGACTATCTCGTTCGGCGGGCTCCCACGTGCCACGGGCGAAGGCGGCACGTGGGGTGGGTGGGGTCGGTGGGGGTGGGTGGGGTCGGTGGGGGTGGGTGGGGTCGGTGGGGGTGGGTGGGCGGATGGATGGGTGGGTGGATGGGTTGGGGTGGGAGGTGCGGTGGGGTTGGTGCGGCCGGGTTGGTGCGGTGCGGCTCTGGCAGGATCGGAACACGTGATCGGAAGAACGGCGTTCAGCAGGCGCGCGGTGCTGCTGGCGACGGCGACGGCGCCGTTGGCGGTTGCGTGCACCACACCCCCTCCCCCTCCGCCGCCACCGGACCCGCTGGCGGAGCTGGTGAAGGCGGCGCTGTCGGACGCCGCGCTCGCCACGGCGGTCGGAGCGCCCGAGACGGCCGCGGCGCGGACCGAGCACGCGACGCGGTTGCAGGCTGAGGTCGACCGGGCGACGCCGCGGGTGCCGGGGTCGTCGGTGGTGCCGACGACGTTGCCTTCGGTGGCGCCGCAGGCGGGGGCGACGCGGGAGGCGTTGGCGCCGGCGTTGCAGGCGGCGCAGAAGCAGGCGGCTGAGTTGGTGGCGAAGGTGGAGACGCACCGGGTGGGGTTGGTCGCCTCGGTGGCGGCCGGGTGCGCGAGCCTGGTGGAGGCGCTGTCGTGAGTGGCACGGGCGCTGTCGTGAGTGGTGGGGGCGCTGTCGTGAGTGGTGGGGGTTTGTCGTGAGCGTGGACGCGGTGCAGGACGCGTTGGCGGCGGAGCACGCGGCGGTGTGGACGTACGGGCTGGTCAGCGCGTTCATCTCGGTGCCGCAGCAGTCGGCGGCGGTGGCGGACGGGGCGAACGCCCACCGGGCGCGGCGGGATGTGACGGAGCGGTGGTTGCGCGATGCGGGCGCGACGCCCAGGCCTCCGGCAGCGGCCTACCTGCCGCCTCAGCCGGTGGACAGCGCGGCGTCGGCGATCGCGGCGTTGATCACGGTGGAGACGGATGCGTGCGTGGCTTGGCGCGGGGTGTTGGAGCGGACTGATGACGCGGCGCTGCGGACGTCGGCGTTGGACGCGTTGACGGTGTCGGCGGTGCGGGCGACGCGGTGGAGGAAGGTGGCAGGGGTTACGCCGACGTCGATCGCGTTTCCTGGTGCGGGGGTTGGTTGAGGTTGGTTGATGGTCGGCGAGATGTAGGAGCCTCGAAGATCAAAAGAGTCCTCGCCGGACGGGCAGATCAGCAGGATGACGACCGGTGGGTGGGTACGCGCCGGGTCCGTTGTGGGTCGGGTTTCGTGTCATCCCACCGACCTCCCTACGGGCTACCACACGTATCAAGGGGGGCGACATCAGTGAACGCCGAGGTATAGGTCGGACAGCGCCCCCCTTGACACGCGCGGTAGGGCGGAGCCAGGTCGGCGGGATGACACGAAGCCCTTCGTTTGGGGGAGGGCGAGCGTGACGTGGCCCCTGGTTGGGGTGTGCGCGGTGCGGTGGGTGCGGTGGGTGCGGGCGGTGCGGTGGTGCGGGCGGTGAGGTGGTGCGGGCCGAGTGGGCGGTGCGGGCCGAGTGGGGGGTGCGGGCCGAGCAGGCGGTGCGGGCCGAGCAGGGGTGCGGGCGGTGAGGGGGGTGCGGGCCGAGCGGGTGGTGTGGTGGCGCGGGGTGCGGGCCGGGGGCGGCGCGGGCGGTGAGGGGCCTGGTGGGCCGAGGTGTGGGGGTTGGTTAGGCGTTCAGGTCGGCGGCGAGGCGGAAGGCGTCGTTGCTGATCCGCTTCATCAGCTGGTTGTGCGCGGTCTCGTCGGGGCCGTGTTTGACCGAGTCCGATTCGATGATGATCACGTCGCGGTCTTGCAGGCGGGCGGCGAAGCCGCCGTTGGCCAGGGTGGTCAGGTTCGGCACGCGGACGGCGCCGTCTTTGACCAGGTCGTTGACGTTGCCGGTGCCGTCGCGGGTGGTCAGGTCCTTCAGTTTGGCGGCGTCCTCGGGTGTCTTCATCCGCACGATTGACACGGACGTGTAGACCTTCACCCCGTCAGGGGTGGTCGTCGTGTACAGACCGCGCGTGAGTTGTTGGCACGGCGTGTTGGTCAGGAACGTCTTGGTCTGCCCGTACGCGTGCGACGCGCAGTCGCTGTCCTTCAGCGGCTCGGGGACGTCGGGCGACGCGGCGAAGGAGAACTCCCCCGACGGCGCGGACGTGGTGGTGGGGGTGCCGGTGGGAGTGTTCTTCGGCATCACGACCAGCCACACCAGGCCGGACACCACCGCCACGCCGAGCAGGCCGAGGCCCTTGAGCACCATCCCGCGGCGCGGGTGCGCCGTGGGAGCGGCGGGCCCGCGGCGTGGCGGGGGCGGAGGCGAGCTCAGCAGCGAGTCCAGCTGCCCGATCTCCGACCGCCACAGCGGGGCGGTGTCCGACGGTCGGACGGGCGGGATCCGCTGCGTCACCTCTTCGGGTGATTCGGGAGGAACCGACACAAAGACCCACGGTAACGGAAGCGGGTCAGCTGAGCGCCGTGAGCACCTGATCGACATCCTCGGCGGTGTTGTAGAGGTGGAAGGCCAGGCGGACGCGGCCGGCTCGGATGCTGGACCGCACGCCGGCCGCCGCGAGCCGGTCGGCGGCGTCGGGGAGGTCGAGGGAGACGATCGCGGTTCCGCGGGGAGGCAAGTCGAGGCCGGTGAGCAGGGCGTCGGCCAGGCCCACGTTGTGGTCGCGGACCGCCCCGAGGTCCAGCGAGGCGAGGTGGGGGAGGGAGACGGCGGCGCCGAACTGGGACAGCAGGACCGGGGAGAGGTCGAGGCGGCGGGCGTCGGGGGCCAGGCGGAGCGGGAGGCCGTAGACCGTGCTCCACGGGTCGTCGCCGGCGTACCAGTTGGCCGCCACGGGCACCGTGCGCTCCAGGGCCGAGGGAGAGCACGCCAGCCAGGCGCAGCCCCGTGGCGCCATGAGGAACTTGTAGCCCACGGCGACGACCCAGTCGGCCCAGCCCAGGTCGAGCGGTAGCCAGCCGATCGCCTGGGAGGCGTCCAGCAGGACCGGCACGCCGGTCGCGCGCAGGCCGTCCAGGTCGACGACGCGACCGTCGGCGGACTGCACGACGCTGACCGCGACGAGGTCGTGCGCGCCCGCGTGGGCGACGATCTCGTCCAGTTCGACTTCGGTGACCCGCAGGCCGCGGGCGGCGAAGGGGAACGTCAGGCTGGTGAACTCGCCGCGGGCGACGAGGACCGAGGCGTCGGCGGGCAGTCCGGCGGCGACGAGGGAGACGAGCTGGGAGCCCGACGCGCCCGCGGCGACGCGGTCGGACGGCACGCCGACGAGCCGGCCGAACGCCTCGCGCGCCGTCGTCACGTGCTCGTCGACCGCGCCCGGCCCGTCCGCGCCGGCCGACCACCGGCGCACGGCGTCCGCGACGGCCGTGGCCGCGGGTGTGGGAGGGACGCCGATGCTCGCGGTGTTCAGGTAGCCGAGGGGGACGTCGAAGGTCGTGCCGAAGGCTGAGCGCATGGGGTGATCACACGGTCTCGGCGATCCCGTCGTCCACCGAATTGCGGTTCTTGCGGCGGGCGTAGACCTGCTTGCGGGTGCGGGCGACGACCTCGCCGGCGGAGTCCACGACGTCGGTGGAGAACCACAGCAGGGCCTTGCTGTCCGAAGCGGCCCGGGAGCGCAGCTCGTCGAGGTGCTCGTCGGTCAGGTGGAACTCGGCGTGGACGGTGCCGCGGCCGGGCTTGACGAACTCGATCTCGCCCGCCCGGTCCCACACCAGGTGCTCGCGGCCGAGGTGGTGCAGCACGAGCAGCATCCAGAACGGGTCGGTCATCGAGAACAGCGAGCCGCCGAAGTGCGTGCCCACGTAGTTGCGGTTCCACCAGTGCAGCCGCATCCGGACCTTGGCGTGGCGGTAGTCGTCGGACAGCTCGACCACGCGGATGCCGGCGAACAGGAACGGTGGCCACAGGTTCATGCCGCGGCGCAGTCGGGATGCCTTCACGGCGACTATGTTACCAGCGGGTAATAGTCGGTCGGGTGGAATCAGTGCAGGGTGATGACGTTCTTCGTCACCTTCGAGGCGGCGTCCGAGCAGAGGAACGCGACCACGTCGGCCACGTCCTCGGGCTGGGAGACGTCGTGCGCGGCGCGCACCGCGTCGTTGACCCAACCGGTGTCGGTGACGCCCGGTTTGACGACGTTGGACGTGATGCCGTGCGGCCACAGCTCGGCCGCCGCGGACATGGCGTAGTTGTCCAGCGCCGCCTTCGCCGCGCCGTAGGACACCTCGCTCGGGAAGCCGAGCGGGCCGCCGGAGGTCAGGCCGACGATGCGGCCCCAGTTGCCGCCGCGGGCGATGTGCCGGCGGGCGAACTCGGCGATCAGGAGCGCACCGGCGCGGGCGTCCACGGCGAACTGCGCGTCGAACGTCTGGGGCGTGACGGCCTGCAGGACGCGGCCGAACTGGTCGGTCTCGACGGCCAGGAACGTGTCCTGCACCCAGCTGGAGGCGTTGTTGACCAGGATGTCGACCGGCCCGAAGAGCTTCTCCGCGGTATCGAAGAGCGTGCCGGGCGCCAGCGGGTCGGTGAGGTCGATCTCCAGAGCGTGCGCCTTGCCGCCCGCCTCGGTGATGGCGGCGACCACGTCGGCCGCGTCCGACTCGCGGGCGGTGAAGTACTCGCGCGGCAGGCTCGGGTCCGGCGCGGGCGCGAAGCGCAGGAACGAGATGAGGACGTTGACGCCCCGGGCGGCGAGCGCCTTGGCGGTGGCCGCCCCGATGCCCTGGTTGGCCCCGGTGACGATCGCGGTGTGGATCACGTACGGCATCGTGCCTGATCGGGCGGCGGTGGCGCACCGCGATTTAAGCTCTGGAGGCATGCGCAGCGAAGAGATCGAGATCCGCACCGGCTCGGCCGAGGTCGTCCACGATCTGACCCGCGCCTGCGAGGACTTCCTGGCCGGCGTGGACGGCGACGGCCTGCTGCACGTCTGGGTGCCGCACGCGACCGCGGGACTGGCGGTGCTGGAGACCGGCGCGGGCAGCGACGACGACCTGCTGGCCGCGTTGCGCGAGCTGCTGCCCGCCGACGGGCGGTGGCGGCACCGGCACGGGTCGCCCGGTCACGGCCGTGACCACGTGCTCCCCGCGCTCGTGCCGCCCTACGCGACGATCCCGGTGCTAGGCGGTGTGCTGGCGCTCGGCACCTGGCAGTCGGTCTGCCTCGTCGACACCAACGTCGACAACCCCGTCCGCAAGGTCCGGCTGAGCTTCCTGGCCGGGTAGCAGCAGGACGGCCAGACCCGCGACGGCAAGTCCCACGAACACCCAGACCTGGGCGGTGTCCAGCGACCCACCGTGGAGCAGGGCGCGCACGCCCTCCGTGGAGAAGCGGAACGGCGTCCAGGACCAGAGCAGGGTCCGGTAGACGGGGTCGATCAGCTCCGGCACCTGGCCCGCGACGGCGGGCGCGATCAGGTACAGCGGGCCGAGCAGGGCCATCGCCCGGATGCCGAGCAGCCTCAGCAGCGCGCCCTGGACCAGCGCGAACGCCGCACCGACCAGGGCGAGGTAGCCGAGCACGGTGGCGGTGAGGGGCAGGGACGAGTCCCACAGGGCGAACAGGCCCGCGACCACCGCGACGCCGAGCACGGTCGTGGCGGCGACGCCCGTGAGCCGGCCGATCAGGGTCGGCTTGCGGACCACCACCGTGAACGCCGCCGCGGCGATCAGGCCGGTGATCCACAGCAGCGCGCTGGCGGCCAGCGGCGCCGTGCGACCGGCGGCGGACGCCGGGTCGAGCGTGACGACCTTCGCCTCCATCCCGGCCCCTTGGACGACGCCGCCGAGCACCTGCTGGGCGACCTGCGTGCCGGACGGGTTCACCGCGCCGGACAGCAGCACGGTCGCGCCGCCGGGCGCCAGCTCGAGCACCCCGTAGACCTCTTGGCGGGAGAGCAGCTCCCGCGCGTCGTCGGGAGTGGTCACCCGCCACGAGACTTCCGCCACGTCGCTGCCGCCCACCTTCTCGGCGACGCCGCGCAGCTGCGGTGGCGCGTCGGCGCCCACGGCGACCGCGAGCGGCACCGCGTCGGGGTGGACCGTCGCTTGGACGCCGAACGTCAGCAGGCCCAGCACGAGCGCGATCAACGCGCCCGCGACGGCGGTGGCCACCGCGATGACCGACGGCGGCCGGTCGTGCAGTGCGGCCATGGTGCCCTCCTAGGTAGTTCATCAAGTGTTGAATTAGAGGCTACGACCGACCGCCCACGGAAGTCAACGCGCGCTGAATTGATCGGAGCGGTCCGGGGCGCGAGCGGCACCGGGTACGGTTTGGGCCGTGACTTACCCAGGTGACGGGCAGTCCGGCTGGGGCGGCCAGCCCAACCAGGGCGATTGGGGCCGGCAGGACCAGGGCTACCCGCAGCAGGTCTTCCCGCAGAACTACGGCGGTTCGTACGGCGGTCTCGGCGTCTTCTCGGGCGGCGAGGAGCCCCCGCCCGAGAAGAAGAGCAAGGCCAAGCTGTGGCTGGTGATCGGCGCGGTCGTCGTCGTGCTGGTCGGCGGCGGCGTGACCGCGTACGTGCTGACCAGGCCGGACGCCACGCCGCCGGTCGCGCAGAACACCACGACGAGCAGCACGTCGACGACCACGACCACCACGGCGAAGACGACGCCGTCGACCCCGCCGAACGCCACCTGCGAGCCCGTCAAGCAGGGCTGGAACTGCCTGCCGGTGACCGCCCTGTCGTACAGCTACGACGTGCCCAAGGGCTGGTCGCCCGCGCAGGGCAGCGCGCCGGTCGAGGCGATGCCGGACGTGAAGCTGACCGGCCTCACCGTCAACGGCGCGTACGACTGCGGCGGCAAGGACTTCACCCGCGGCGGCGCGGGCGGTGTCGTGGTGCCGCAGACCGACCTCACCGCGGTGGCCAAGGACTTCGCCGAGAAGCTCGCCACGCAGTACTACAAGTCCGCGCCGAAGTCCGAGGTCAAGCTCGGCGAGCCGAAGCCGGTGAAGCTGACGAGCTCGCTGGGCGACATCGAGGGCGTGCAGGTCGACGCCACCGCCACCACGTCCGGCGACGAGTGCCTGGCCACCAAGGGCATGGTCAAGGTCCTGGTCCTCAAGGGGGACAAGGGCTTCCACGTGTTCATGGCGAACGGCGACCTCGAAGGCGGCCCGGCGGAGCCGAAGCCGCTGGCCGAGGCCGAGTTGCAGGGCATGGTCGACTCCGTGAAGCCGCTGAGCCGGTGAGCTACTCCGGACTGGGCTTCTACCAGCAGCAACCGCCGAAGCGGCCCAGCCGCGCGCCGCTGTGGATCGCGCTGGGCGTGGTCGCGCTGCTCGTCGTCGGCGGCGGCGTCACCGCGATCGTGCTGCTGAACTCCGGCGACGGCCAGGCGGCGCGGCCCACCTCGACGTCGACCACGTCGGCCGCGCCCGAGCCGGACTGGCAGGCGGTGGAGGACGAGAAGGCCGGCCTGTCCTACGAGCTGCCGCCGTCCTGGGAGTCCAGCGGCGCCGGCTCGTCCGGGCGGGTCAAGCTGAGCACGACGTACGTGTCGCGGCCGTTCCAGTGCCAGGGCCGGAGCATGATCCAGGCGCAGGCGATGGCCGGTTCGGTCGTGCACGACGACCCGGAGCAGGTCGCCGCCGAGCTGGTGAACCGGATCGCCGCCGGCGGGTACACGGTGAACAACGCGCCGCCCGAGATCGGCGAGCCGCGCGTCGAGTCCGGTGACGACGGGGTGGTCCGGCTCAGCGTCGAGGTGACGCCCCAGTCCGCCAGCGCCTGCTACGCGCCCAAGGCCACGGTCAGCGCGGTGGCCATGAGCAACGGGTCCGAGGTGGCGGTGTTCGTGCTCAACGTCGCCGAGGGCGGGCCGCACGTGGCCGAAGGTCCCTCGGACGACGACGTGAAGCGCATCCTGGAAAGCGTGCGGCAGTCGTGAACACGTTGGTGCTGTGGGACATCGACCTGACGTTGATCGACGCCAGGGGCCTCGGGCACGACTGGTACCGCACCGCGTTGCGCGCGACGTCGGGCCTGGACCTCGTGCACGTGCCCAGCTTCCCCGGCCGCACCGAGCGCGCCATCACGCGCGAGCTGCTGACGGCGCACGACCTGGAGCCGACCGAGGAGCTGGTGGCCCGGCTGCACGCCGAGCTGATCGACGTGGCCACGCGGGAACGCGACCTGCTGCCGACCCGGGGGCACGCGCTCCCGGGCGCCTTGGCCGCGCTGAAGGCGTTGGGGGCGCAGGAGGACGTCGTGCAGTCGCTGGTCACCGGGAACCTCGTGGAGATCGCCCGGTACAAGCTGGCCGCGTTCGGGCTCGACGAGCACCTGGACTTCGAGATCGGCGGCTACGGCTCGGTGTCCGAGCACCGGCCCGCGCTGGTGCTGGAGGCGGTGCGGCTGGCCACGGCCAAGCACACCCGCGAGTTCCGGCCCGTGGTCATCGGCGACACGCCGCACGACGTGGACGCCGCGCTGCACCACGGCGCCGTCGCCATCGGCGTGGCGACGGGTCGCAGCGACGTGGCGGAACTGCGGGAGGCCGGCGCGCACGTCGTGCTGGAGGACCTGTCCGACACGGCGGCCGTGCTGGCCGCGGTGTTGAACGGCCGCTGCTCCGCAGACGGCGGCTCAGTCGCCTGAAAGTCGGTCGTCCACGCCCTGATCCCCCGACGATCGACGATCGTGATCGCGGGAGATCAGGACGCGAACAACGCGACCTCGCGGGAACTAGCCCTTGACGGCGTTCAGCAGGTGCTGGACCGCGTCGTCGACCGGCACCTCCACGCGCTCGCCCGTGCGGCGGTCCTTGACCTCGACCAGGCCGTTCGCCAGGCCGCGGCCGACCACCAGGATCGTCGGCACGCCGATCAGCTCGGCGTCGGCGAACTTCACGCCCGGGCTCGCCTTGCGGTCGTCCAGCAGCACCGCCAAGCCCGCCGCGGACAGCTCGCCCGCCAGCTTCTCGCCGCCCGCGAGCAGCGTCTCGTCCTTGCCGGCGACGACCACGTGCACGTCGGCGGGCGCGACGTTGCGCGGCCAGATGAGGCCGCGGTCGTCGTGGCTCTGCTCGGCGATCACGGCGACCAGGCGGGACACGCCGATGCCGTAGGAGCCCATGGTGATCCGGATGGGCTTGCTGTCCGGGCCGAGCGCGTCCAGCGAGAACGCGTCCGCGTACTTGCGGCCCAGCTGGAAGATGTGCCCGATCTCGATGCCGCGCGCGGCGACCAGCAGGCCCTTGCCGTCCGGCGACGCGTCGCCCTCCCGGACCTCGGCCACGTCGATCGTGCCGTCGGGGGTGAAGTCGCGGCCGACGACCAGGTCGACCACGTGGTGGTCGGCCTTGTCCGCGCCGGTCACCCACGCCGTGCCGCGCACCACGCGCGGGTCGGCCAGGTACTTCACGCCGTTGTCCTGGATCGCGGCCGGGCCGATGTAGCCCTTGACCAGGAAGGAGTTGCGGGCGAAGTCCGCGTCCTCCAGCATCGCCACCTCGGCGGGCTCGATCGCCGCCTCCAGGCGCTTGAGGTCGACCTCGCGGTCGCCGGGCAGGCCGATGGCCAGCAGCGACCAGTCCGACTCGCCGGGCGCGCGCGTCTTCACCAGGACGTTCTTCAGGGTGTCCGCGGCGGTGAAGGTGCGGTCGGTGTTGGCGTTGAGGAAGTCGACCAGCGTCTTGATGGTGGGCGTGTTCGGCGTGTGGTGCACCTGCGCCGCGGGGTGCGCCGCCGGGTCCTGCTCGGGGGGCGCGGGCGTGACGACGGCTTCCACGTTCGCCGCGTAGTCCGACTCCGTGCTGCGGACGAAGGTGTCCTCGCCGGTCGGCGCGACCGCCAGGAACTCCTCCGACGCCGAGCCGCCCATCGCGCCCGACGTGGCCGAGACGATCACGTACTCCAGGCCGAGCCGGTCGAAGATGCGGATGTAGGCCTCGCGGTGCCGCTGGTAGGACTCGGCCAGCCCTTCGTCGGCGAGGTCGAAGGAGTAGGAGTCCTTCATCAGGAACTCGCGGCCGCGCAGGATGCCCGCGCGGGGACGCGCCTCGTCCCGGTACTTGGTCTGGATCTGGTAGAGCGTGACCGGGTAGTCCTTGTACGAGGAGTACTCGCCCTTCACGGTGAGCGCGAACAGCTCCTCGTGGGTGGGGCCGAGCAGGTAGTCGGCGCCCTTGCGGTCCTTGAGGCGGAAGAGGTTGGGCCCGTACTCGGTCCACCGGTTCGTCGCCTCGTAGGGCTCCTTCGGCAGCAGCGCGGGGAACTGGATCTCCTGCGCGCCGAAGGCGTCCATCTCCTCGCGCACGACCTGCTCGATGTTCCGCAGCACCCGCAGCCCCAGCGGCAGCCACGAGTAACCGCCCGGCGCGACGCGGCGCACGTAGCCGGCGCGGACCAGCAGCTTGTGGCTGGGTACTTCGGCGTCGGCCGGGTCCTCGCGCAGGGTGCGCAGGAACAGCGACGACATCCTCGTGATCACGGTGGGTGCTCCTCGTGGGCGGGTTGTCCGGGAAAGGGTAGTGAACGTGCTCTGATCAGTTCCAACGGGTTAGGCCGGGGGGCGGGGGCGGCGGGCGTCCGGGGCGGGATTGTCGGTGGTCGTCGCTAGCGTGCCGGGCCATGACGCTCACCATCGGCATGATCACCATCGACACGACGGACCCGCAGCGGCTGGCGGACTTCTGGACCAAGGCGCTCGGCACCTCGATCCAGCACGACTGGGGCGAGTTCCTGGTCCTGGCGGCGGTGGGCGGCGAGGGCGGGCCGCAGCTGGGGCTGCAACGCGTCGACGACCCGACGCCGGGCAAGAACCGGGTGCACCTCGACGCCCACGTCGAGGATCGCGCGGGTGAGGTGGCCCGGCTGGTCGGGTTGGGCGCGACGGAGATCAGCGAGCACACCGTCCCGGGCCTGACCTGGACCGTCCTGGCCGATCCGGACGGCAACCAGTTCTGCGTCGGCCAGTCCGGCTGACCGGGGCGAGTAACCGGGGGCAGGTGACGGGGGGCAACCGGGGGCGGAGGGCAGGCGGCGGCAAGCAGCCCAGGAGGTGGGGCACGCGGGCAGCGGCTGGAGGGCGGCGGCAGGCGGAGAGGCGACAGGCGACCAGCGGAGGGTGGCCGGCGAGGGCAGGTGCGGCGGGCGACCGGCCGGGGGGTAGGCGCGCGGGGGGCAGGCGGGGGCGAGTGCGGCGGGGAGCCGGCGGCGGGGATCTGGAGGCCGGTGGCGGAGCTGGTGTGGCGGGAGGGTGCGGCGGAGGGAGTGGCTGGTGGGGGCGCATAGGCTGGTCCCTCGTGTTGGTACTGCTCCCCCCGTCGGAGACCAAGGCCCCTGGTGGCTCCGGTGCGCCGCTCGACCTCGACCTGCTCTCGCACCCGGAACTCACGCCGGTTCGCGGGAAGCTCGTCGACGCGCTGGTCGAGCTCGCCGCCGACGTCCCCGCCAGCCTCGCCGTGCTCGGGCTCTCCGAACGCCAGGCCGGCGAGGTGGAGCGCAACGCCCAGCTGCGCCGCTCACCCACCCTGCCCGCGCTGGCCCGGTACACCGGGGTGCTGTACGACGCGCTCGGCCTGGACGCGTTGACGAAGACCGAGAAGTCACGGGCGTTCGCGCGCCTGTCGGTGGCCTCGGCGCTGTTCGGCGTGGTCGGCGGTGGCGATCCCATCCCCGCCTACCGGTTGTCGGGTGGCAGCGTGCCGCCGTCCGTCGGTCCGCTCGGCGGGTTGTGGCGCCCCGCGCTCGAACCGGTGCTGGCCGCGGTCGACGAGTTCGTCGTCGACCTGCGGTCGAGTCCGTACACCTCGCTGGCCCGCATCCCGGCCGCCGCGGTGATCCGGGTGGTCACCGAGGACGACAACGGGCGGCGCAACGCGGTCAGCCACTTCAACAAGGCGCACAAGGGCCGGCTCGCGCAGGCGATCGTCAAGTCGCGCTCCGAACCGGCCGACCTCAAGGGCTTGGTCAAGCTCGCGGGCCGGGCCGGGCTGCGGGTGGAGCCGACCGGCCCCCGGACCGCCGACCTGGTCGTCTAGCGGTTCAGGCCGAGCGGACCGGGCGGGTCGAACGCACCGGCGCGACCGTGCGCCGGCGCACGGCGGGGCGGTTCGCGGTCGAGTGCGCGGCGATGGTGCGCAGGTCGGCCGCCACGCGCGGCACGTCGCGGTCGTCGGTGTCCGTGCTGCCCGCCAGGCGGGAGCCGAGGCCGAGTTGACGCCGGTGGTTGCGCTCCAGGCCGTAGACGACCAGTGCGACGACGGCGAGGGCGAAGAGGATCGAAGTCATGGCACTAACTGTGCGATGCGCAAGAAACTGCCACAACTGGCAGTCTTGCCGTTGTGCGTCAAAATCCTGCCAAGTACTGTGACGGCATGCTGCGCACCGTTGCGGCCGTCCTCATCGACGGCGCCACCCCGTTCGAGTTCGGCGTGCTCTGCGAGGTCTTCGGCGTCGACCGCACCGACGACGGCGTCCCGCTGATCGACTTCCGGGTCTGCGGCGAACGCCCGGGCGAACCGATCCGCACGGAGGTCGGCGCGTCCCTGATCGCCGACCACGGCCTCGACGCGCTGGCGGATGCCGACCTGGTCGCCGTGGCCGCCGCGCAGGTCCGCGACGAGTACCCGCCCCGCCTCCTGGAAGCCCTCCGCGACGCCCACCGGCGCGGCGCCACGCTGCTGTCGGTGTGCAGCGGCGCGTTCGTCCTCGGCGCGGCGGGCCTGCTCGACGGCCGCCGCTGCACCACCCACTGGCGCCACGCCGCCACGCTGGCCGAGCGCTTCCCCCTCGCCGAGGTCGACCCGGACGTGCTGTTCGTGGACGACGGCGACATCGTCTCCAGCGCGGGCACGGCCGCGGGCATCGACGCGAGCCTGCACGTGGTCCGCCGCGAGTTCGGCGCGGCCGCCACGGCGGTCATCGCGCGCCGCATGGTCGTCGCCCCGCAACGCGACGGCGGGCAGCGCCAGTTCGTCGAACTGCCGACGCCCCACCAGGCCGACAGCCTCCAGCCGCTCCTCGCCTGGCTCCAGGACCAGCTCGACCAGGAGCACACCGTCACGAGCCTGGCGGAGCGGGCCAACATGTCCGAACGCACGTTCGCCCGCCGCTTCGCCGCCGAGACCGGCACGACACCGCACCGCTGGCTCACCACCCAGCGGGTGCTGCGCGCCCGCCAGCTCCTGGAGGAGACGCGCCTGACCGTGGAGGACGTGGCCCACCGCTCGGGCTTCGGCACGGCGGCGCTGCTGCGCCACCACTTCACGTCCGTGGTGGGAGTGGCGCCGAAGGATTACCGCCGGTCCTTTTCGCACCGCTGACCGCCATCCGCGTGACCGAAGTCCGCGATTTGTCATCACTCGCGAGGGTGGTGACAGAATGACCGGGTGACCCCCGACACACCCGGCGACTCAGCGAGCACCACGTTCTCGGACCCGGTCACCGCGGCCCAGCTGCGGGGCGTCACCGAGGACCTGCGGACCGACGCGCTCGCCGCGCCGGAAGCCCTGAAGCGGGTGTGGTCCGGGGTGTGCCTGGCCCGGCTGCTCGGCCTGCGGCTCGCCCTGGCCGACCCCACGTGGCAGCAGCGGCAGATCAACGCGGAGTCGGTGGAGCACCAGCTCGCCCGCGACCTCGGCACCTCGGCGACGTTCACCGACGTCGCCCTCTCGCTGCCCGACACCGCGACGCCCCTCCCGCTCGCGCCGGACGAGGTCGACGACGCGGTGGCCGCGTTGGTGGAGTTCAGCGGCACGGCCCGGCAGCGGATGCTGGCCGTCGCGCCGAAGGCGCCCCAGTGGCACGACGAACGCGTGCTGCGGCACGACTCGCTGGTGATCGCCCAGCTGGCCGCGGCCTGGATGGGCGAGCGCGGCAGCTACCGCGCGGAGTCGCGCCAGAGCGGCGGATCGTCCTCGCGGTAATTCGGTTGCGGCCGGGCCGGACGGCCCGGCAACCTGTGCACGTACGCGCAGAGCGCCGGTGGTGGCAGACCACGGCGGAGTCGAGGAGGTGCCAGATGGCGACAGCTGTCCGGGACGTGGCACCGACCCGTCCGCTCGCCCCGCTCGCCTGACGCGAACCCGCGCGAAAGACCACACCGCGCCGGGTGGGGGCGATCACTCCCACTTCACCTGGAGCACATCCAGTGCGCGAGCACGATCAGTACACCGAGTTCGAATCCGAGTTCGACCACGCCGACGACCTCAAGTGGCGTGCCAAGAAAGCGAAGAAGGCCGCCCAGGCACGGGGTGACGGCGACGTCGCGCCGGGCAGGCGCGGCCGCCTCACCGAGGAGAGCAAGGACCGCCTCGCCCAGATGCGGGAGGACGCCGTCGCGGCGGACGTCCCGGACGACGGCGACCGCTGGTCCACCTGGGGCGACGCCGACCAGGGCCCGAAACCGCACCCCGAGTGGCTGGTCACGGACCTGGCCGCGGTCGACCGCGAGCTGGGGATCGTGAAGACCGGCAAGGAGGCGGACGTCTTCCTGCTCGAACGCGCGATGCCCGGCACCGACCGGTCCTGCCTGCTGGCCGCGAAGCGGTACCGCAGCAACGACCACCGGCTGTTCCACCGCGACGCGGGCTACCTCGAAGGCAGGCGCATGCGCCGGTCGCGCGAGATGCGCGCGATGGCGAACCGCAGCGCGTTCGGCCGCAACCTCATCGCCGAGCGGTGGGCGGTGGCCGAGTTCGCCGCGCTGGCCAGGCTGTGGCAGCTGGGCGCGCCGGTGCCCTACCCGGTGCAGCGCGACGGCACCGAGCTGCTGCTGGAGTTCGTCGGCACGGACGGCGCGGCGGCGCCGAGGTTGGCGCAGCTGCGGCCGGAGCCGGACGAGCTGCTCGACCTGTGGCGGCAGCTCGTGGACGCGCTGGGCGTGATGGCGTCCGCCGGGCTCGGGCACGGCGACCTGTCGGCGTTCAACCTGATGGTGCACGACGGGCGGCTGATCGTGATCGACCTGCCGCAGGTGGTGGACCTGGTCGCGAACCCGCGCGGGCCCGAGTTCCTGGAGCGGGACGTGCGCAACGTGGCCGGCTGGTTCACCTCGCACGGCCTGTCACCGGAGCTGGCCGAGCCGCGCGGCGTCACCGAGATGCTGCTGGACCTGGCCGGACTGCGGTGAACAGGGGCCAGACCAGGTCGAAGACCGCGTCCGGCGAACGGCGGCCGTCCGTCGCCAGCCAGTGGTAGACGAGCGGGCCGAACAGCAGGTCGCGCACGAGCTCCGGGTCGACACCGGCCCGGAGCTCGCCGCGCGCCACCCCGCGCCGCACGACCTCGTCGACCAGCGCGTGCCGGTCGGCCAGGAAGCCGTCGACCAGGCCGGGCACGCGCCGGGCTTCCGCGTGCACCGCGAGCACCACCCACGACAGGCCGTCGACCAGCGCGGTCGCCAGCCGGAGCAGGTCTTCGCGCGCGCTGCCGGTGTCCGGGTCGGTCATCGGCACGACGTCGGTCAGCAGGACGTGCGCGACGAGGTGCAGCTTGGTCGGCCACCGCCGGTACAGGGCCGGTCGGCTCACCCCCGCGCGGGCGGCGACGGCGTCGAGCGCCAACGCGTCGAAGCCGACCTCCTGGAGCAGGTCGAGGGTGGCGCGGGCGAGCGCGCGGTCGATCTCGGCGTTGCGGGGGCGTCCGGCCATGCGTTACATCATGTAACGTAATTGCCATGACGAGCAAGAACGCTCCGGTCGACCAGGGGGTCGGCAAGAGGGTCACCTGGGGTCTGCTCGCCGCGTGGGTCGTGCACGACCTCGAAGAGCTGGCGACCATGGCCCGCTGGACGCGCGAGCGGAAGCACGTGCCGACGACCACGACGGCGGAGGCGGCGATCGCCATCGGCGTGGTCGGGGTCGTGATCGCCGCGGCGGCGGCCGACGGCGCCCGCACCTGCGGGAGGTCGAAGTTCTTCCAGTCGGCGCTCACCGGTTTCGGGCTGCACGCCGTCGTGCACGTGGCGAGCAGCGCGGTGTGCCGCGGTTACACGCCCGGGGTGCTCACCGCGCCTACCGTCGTTGCTCCGTTCAGCTGGTGGGCGCTGCGTCGGCTCCGGCGCGCGGGTATCGAGGTGAACCCCTCGCCACGTGGCCTTTTGTGGTTCCCCGTGATCGTCGGCGGAGCGCACCTGATCGCCCGGCTCGCCACCCGTGTGCGCGAGAACACCGCCGGGGTGACGAACTCCGCCGCGTGATCGGCTAGACTGAGTGGTGCACCGCCCGGTGGCGCCACTGAGCGCCCCAGGCCGCCAAAGTGGCCGGTGGTGCTTCCCAACCACTATCGGCGCGATCCGCGCGCCGGGCCCGTCCCCGCGATCGCGCCTGCTCAAGCAGAGCAATCCTCGAGACGTGCCGTGTCCCGGAGGTTTGTTTTGCCGACAATGTCCCAAGGCCGTTCCGAGCGCCCGCAGTTCCGCAAGCCCCGCAGTAACAGGCGCCCAGGCCAGGGCAACCGTCGTCCCGCTCCCGCCGCGGAGCTGGCGACCACCATTCCCGACCACGTCGAGAGCACCATGCCCGAGGGCCCGCTGCCCTCGTTCGCGGAGTTGGGCCTGTCCGACGAGCTGCTGCGCGCGCTCGAGCAGGCGGGCATCACCGAGCCGTTCCCGATCCAGGCCGCCACGCTGCCGGACGCCATGGCGGGTCGTGACCTCCTCGGTCGCGGCCAGACCGGCTCCGGCAAGACGCTGGCGTTCGGCCTCGCCCTGCTGTCCCGCCTGACCGGCGGCCGGGCCAAGCCGCTCAAGCCGCGCGCGCTCGTGCTCGTGCCCACCCGTGAGCTGGCGATGCAGGTCGAGGAAGCCCTCAACCCGTTCGCCCGTTCGCTGGGCCTGTGGTGCCGCACGGTCGTCGGCGGCACGTCGTTCCCGCGTCAGGTCGACGCGCTGCGCCGTGGCGTCGACCTGCTGATCGCCACCCCCGGCCGGCTGTCCGACCACGTGCGGCAGGGCACGGCGGACCTGTCCGAGGTCATGTTCACCGCGTTGGACGAGGCCGACCAGATGGCCGACATGGGCTTCATGCCGCAGGTCCGGGCGATCCTCGACCTGACGCCGCAGGACGGCCAGCGGCTGCTGTTCTCCGCGACGCTCGACGGCGACGTGGACAAGCTGGTCCGCCAGTACCTGCACGACCCCGTGGTCCACTCGGTCTCGCCGCCCACGGGCAGCGTCACCACGATGGACCACCACCTGCTGTTCGTGTCCGCCGAGGACAAGCAGAACGTGGTCACCGAAGTCGCCGCGCGCGAGGGCCGCACGATCATGTTCGTGCGCACCAAGCACCACGTCGACCGGTTGGCCAAGAAGCTGCGGTCCATGGGCGTGCACGCCGGCGCGTTGCACGGCGGCAAGGCGCAGAGCGCGCGCACGCGCGTCCTCACCCAGTTCCGCGACGGCAGCATGCCGGTGCTGATCGCCACCGACGTGGCGGCGCGCGGCATCCACGTGGACGACGTGAGCCTCGTGGTCCACGTCGACCCGCCGGCCGACCCGAAGGACTACCTGCACCGCGCCGGTCGCACGGCGCGCGCGGGCCAGTCCGGCACGGTCGTCACCCTGGTCACGCACGACCAGCGGCGCACCGTGCAGGGCCTGACCGCGCGGGCGGGCGTCCGCCCGACCTCGACCAAGGTCCGCCCCGGTGACGAGGAGCTGGTCCGCATCACGGGCGCTCGCGTGCCCAGCGGCATCCCCGTGGTCGAGCCCGAGGTCCCGGTCCGCGCCCGTCGCGGTGGCGGTGGCGGCGGTGGGCCTCGGCGCAGTGGCGGCGGCAGCGGTGGCGGCTTCGGCGGCTTCCGCGGCGGCCGTTCCGAGCGCGATCGCGGCGGCAGCTCGGGTCGCCCGCGCCGGGTGGCCCAGCACTAGTCCGGCGCTCTTCGGCAACGGCACCTCGTCCACCGGGCGGGGTGCCGTTGCCGTGCGCGGGCTACAGGCCGTTCGAGACCCGGCGGACGGTCTTGTGGGGGAAGCGCTTGCGGACGTGGGTCTCGGCCGCTGAGCCCGGCACCACGTAGACCGGCTCTTCCTTGTCCTGCAAGGGTTTCACCACCGAGGTGAGGAAGGCCTTGCGGTCGTCCAGGAACGGGCCGATGACGTCCTCCCCCGCCGGGCACGCCGCCATGCAGTACGCCGCCTTGTAGTTCGGGCGGAACGCCAGGCTCTGCCACATCGACGCCGATTCCGCCGGCGTCACGCGGCTGCGGTAGTCGTCGCGGTCCGCGCTGTCGGCGACGTTCTCCACCCAGTCGGTGAAGCCGCTCATGAACTCCCGGTAGTTGTGGGTGTAGCAGTCGCGGAAGTTGAAGGCGCCGTCCTTCGAGATCGCGCCGACCGGGCACGCCGCCACGCACAGCTTGCACTCCAGGCACGGGTTGAAGTCCGTCGGCCGGGAGTGCTCGTCCACGTCGAAGGCCGCCACGACCGTGCCGAGCAGGATGAAGTTGCCGAACCTCGGGTGGATCACGTTGCGGTGGATGCCGATCCGGCCCAGGCCCGCCGCCTGCGCCACCAGCTTGTGCGAGACGACCCACCCGCGTCCCGGGAAGTCGTCCATCTCCTGGGGGAACGCGGCGGCCGGGTGGACGGCCCGGTACCCGGCCCGCTGGAGGGCCTTGGTCAGCCGGTGCCCCACCGCGTCGGCGTCGTCCAGGGTCTGGTGGAACTCGGTGTTGGCGATGCTGCGCAGCGGGCTGCGCACGTTGTCCCGGTTCATCCGCACGCAGAACGCGATGTAGGTGCGGGCGCCCGGCAACGCCGTCCGCGCGTGCTCCCGGTCCACCTCGACGTCCGGCGAGTCCACGGCCACGAAACCGACGTCGTCGGCCCCCGCCTCCGCCGCCAACTCCCGCAACCACGCCGTGCTCACGGGCGAGGGCGGTGGTGGCGGCGGGTTGTCCCGGACGTGGCGCACGGTCGGGTGGTCTTCGAGTCGCATGGCGTCCCCTCAAGCTGAGTCCTTCTGCGCAACGTAGCCTGGCTGAGTTTCGATCGGCAACCCTGCGGTAGGGTCGGGGTCATGGGAGTCGTCATCGACAACGACCGGTGTTCGATCGCGCGGGCGCTGGCGCTGCTCGGTGAGCGGTGGTCGTTGCAGATCGTGCGGGACGTCTCCAACGGCGTCCGCCGGTTCGAGGAGCTGCGCGATCACCTCGGCGTCGCCAGGAACGTGCTGAGCAACCGGCTGTCCTCGCTGGTGGCGGCCGGGTTGCTGGAACGCGTGCCGTACCGGGAGTCCGGCTCGCGGCAGCGGTTCGAGTACGCGTTGACGCCGTCGGGGCGGGAGCTGTGGCCGGTGTTGACGGCGTTGATGGCGTGGGGTGACCGGCACCTGGTCGACGGGCCGCCGCCGGTCGAGCCCGAGCACGTCGGGTGCGGCGGGAAGGTGTCGCTCGTGCCGGTCTGCGAGCACGGGCACGTGGTGGAGCCCTCGCGGGAGCTCGGGCTCCGGCTCGGTTCGGCCCCGCCCTGGTCCGGGCTCAGCTCATGAGCGCGTCGGCCCGGGCGGTGCGCATGTGCAGCACGTGCCGGCCTTCGCGGCGCGTGGTGACCAGGCGGGCGGCCCGCAGCACGCCGATGTGCTGCGACACCGCGCCCGCCGTGACGCCGACCGCCGCCGCCAGGTCCGTCGTGCTCTTCGGCGCCTCCAGCAACGTGAGCAGGTGGGCGCGGGTCCGGCCGATGAGGGCCGCCAGGTCGTCCGGTGTGCCCCGGTCCTCCCACAGCGTGCCGATGCCCCGCGCGGGGTAGCGCAGCACGCCCTGGCCCACCGGGTCGATCGCGATCCACGCCTTCGGCCAGCAGAACACGCTCGGGCACAGGACGAGACCGCGCTCGGCCAGGTCGACGCGGTGCTCGGGCTTGCGGTGCAGGACCAGTTCGCCGTCGGCCCACGTGACCTCCGGGTGCAGGTCGTGGAACACCGCCTCCACGCCCTGGTCGGCCAGGGTCGCCGCACGTGCCGCGATGTCCGCTTCGAGGACGGCGGTGATGCGCTTCCAGTGCGGCGCGATGAGGCGGTCGTGGCAGCGCCGGATCACGTCGGCCTCGGGCGGCGCGACGTGGCGCAGCTCGGCGTCCAGGTCCGGCATCCGCACGTCCGGCACGGGCATCAGGTCGGCCGGTTTCGCCGGGCCCTCCAGCCGGGCCAGCAACGCGTCCAGGCCGGCGATCCCCTCGACCCTCTCCCGCGCCCACCGCACCCACGGCAGGTGCACGGCGTGCGCGCCCGGCGTCCGGAGGCCGTCGACCGCCATCACGGTCTCGAACACCGGGGAGTAGGCGAACCGCACCTTGGCCAGCCCCACCCCGGCGAGCCGCACCCACACCGCCACGACGTCCCCGTTCCGCTCGCGGCCATTGTCCCACCGGGGGCATGGACAGCCCTACCTCGCACTGCCCGGTCAGCACCAGTGATCTTGACGGGTCGACGCCCGAGGCTGGTCGGCATGACGAAGACGTGGCACCGGCCCACCCTGTGGTTGGCCGTGGTGATGGCGGTGGGTGCGCTGGGGTGCGCGGTGGCGATGGTGGTCGACGGGCGGTTGTTGCAGGACGTGCCGCTGTGGTCGAAGCCGTTCAAGTTCACGGTGTCGCTGGCGGTCTACTCGGCGACGCTCTCGTGGATGCTCTCCCTGCCCCACCGGGGGCGGAGGTGGACGTCCGGGACCGCGACGGTGATCGCGGGGATCATGTTCCTCGAAGTCGGGTTGATCAGCGTCCAGGCGGGTCGGGGCATGTTCACCCACTACAACGTCTCCGACGACCCGCTCAACCGGTTCGTGCAGGCGACCTTCGCGACGTTGATCCCGGCGATGTTCCTGGCGAACGTGGTGCTGGCGCTGGTGCTGTCCTTCCAGCGCTTCGCGCGGCCGGACGTGCGGTGGGCCGTGCGCGGTGGGCTCTACCTGGCCATCCTCGGCATGGCGTCGGGCTACCTGATGGTGGGCAAGCGCGAGCCCGTCACGGCGGTGGACGCCGGTGGCCGGGAGGTCGAGCTGGTGGGCGGGCACAGCGTCGGCGTGCTCGACGGCGGGGCGGGCATGCCGATCACGGGCTGGAGCACGACGGGCGGCGACCTGCGCGTGCCGCACTTCGTCGGCATGCACGGGTTGCAGGTGATGATCCTGCTGGCGCTCGGCCTGGCCGCGCTGGGCCTGGCCGAACGGGTCCGCACCCGGCTGGTCGTGGTGGCCGCCCTCGGGTACGCCGGGTTGTTCGCGGTGCTGGTCTGGCAGGCGCTGCGCGGTGAGCCGGCGGTCCACCCCGGCGCCACGACGTGGGCAGCCCTGGGCGGGCTGGCGGTGGTCGTGGCCGCCGGGGCGGGGTTGGCGCTCAGGAGCGGAACGGCAGTTCGTCCGCCAGCGCGGCAACCGGTCCCGCAACGATGATCGCGGGCGGGCGGATGCCGTGCTCGGCGATGTCCGCGGCCAGGGACGCCAGCGTGGACCGGACGACCTTCTGCGTGCGGGTGCCGCCCTCCTGGATCACCGACACCGGGGTGTCGCCCGGACGGCCCGCCATGAGGGCGTCCGCGAACGCCGCCGCCCGCTCGACCCCCATCAGGATCACGACCGTGCCGCTCAGCCGCGCCAACGCCGACCAGTCGACCAGCGACCGCTCGTCGTCCGGCGCCACGTGCCCGGACACGACCACCACCTCGTGCGACACACCCCGGTGCGTCACCGGCACGTCCGCCAGCGCGGGCACGCCGAACGCGCTGGTCACGCCGGGCACGACGGTGACCGGCACGCCCGCCTCGGCGCACGCGATCAGCTCCTCGAAGCCCCGGCCGAACACGTACGGGTCACCGCCCTTGAGGCGGACCACGAACCGGCCGGCCTTGGCGTGCTCGACCAGCGTGGTGTTGATGAAGTCCTGCGTCGCCGCGCGGCCGTACGGGATCTTCGCCGCATCCACCACCTCGACGTGCGGCGGCAGCTCGTCCAGCAGCTCGCGCGGCGCGAGCCGATCGGCCACCACGACGTCCGCCCTGGCCAGGAGCCTGCGACCGCGCACGGTGATCAGCTCGGGGTCGCCGGGGCCGCCGCCGACCAGCGCCACGCCCGCCGGCTGGTCGTGGTGGTCGGCGATGGAGCCGTCGCGCAACGCCGAGAGCAGGCCGTCGCGCACCCCGGCGGACCGGCGGTGCTGCCCGCCCGCGAGGACGCCCACCAGCAGGCCGTCGTGCTCGCCGACCGCCGGCGTCACGGCGGTGCCCTTCACGGCGACGTCGGCGCGCACGCAGAACACGCGGCGCTCCTCGGCGTCCGCCGTGATCCGCGCGTTCACCTCGGGCGAGGACGTGCAGGCCAGCACGTACCAGGCGCCGTCGAGGTCGCCGTCGGCGTACTCGCGGGCGTGCCAGACGGCCTCGCCGCCGTCGACGAGGCCCTGGACCGCCGGGGTCACCTCGGGCGAGATCACCTCCACCCTGGCGCCCGCCGCGACCAGCCTGGGCAGCCTGCGCTGCGCGACCGTGCCACCGCCGACGACGACGACCCGCCGACCGGTCAGGTCCAGGCCCACGAGGTAGTGCTGTTCACCGTGCATGGGTAGAAGCATCCACACCGGACATGTCCTGTCCAACCCGGGTGCTTCACATCATGGGAACGTCGGCTCGCGCTGCTCGATCCCGGCGTGCACGGCGTTCGACCGGCAGTGCACCTTGGTCCTGGCGACGCCGTTGAGGACGGTGAGCCACGAACTGGTGACGGTCGTGCCGTCCGCGCAGGAGGCGACCAGGCGGAACGACCCGCGGCCCTCGCACCGCCCCGAGGCGGCCTTGCCGTCGATCGACGTGGCGCACGAGTGCAGACCTTCCGCCGCGGAGGCCACACCCGGCACGGCGGACACCACGACCAGCATCACGAGCAGTAGTAGTCGGCGCATGGCACCGGATCGAACACGCCGGACGGGCCCACGACCGGCAAGCACCCGGTCGTGGGCCCGTCGCGGGGTGATTACAGCTGCGCGGTGATCACCGAGTAGTACGAGGCGATCCGCGCGTACACGCCGGGGTAGCCGGCGAGCGCGCAGCCGCGGCCGAACGAGGTGGCGCCGATCAGCTTGCCACCCGCGACCAGCGGGCCGCCCGAGTCACCCTGGCAGGTGTCGGTGCCGCCGTTCGGGTAGCCGGCGCACACCATCGAGGTCGGGCTGTAGTTGGAGTAGGCCGTGCGGCAGGTCGCGTCGGACGTCACCGGCACGGTCGCGCCGAGCAGGTACCGCGAGGCCGAGCCGCCGGAGGACGTGGTGCCCCAGCCGTAGATCCGGGCGCTCGTGCCCGCCGCGTACAGCGCGGTGTCGGACGGGGTGGCCAGCGGCAGGTAGGTCGAGTTGATGTTGGTGCCCAGGGTCAGCACCGCCACGTCGTAGCCCGAGCTCGCGGTCCGGTAGCTGGGGTGCACCCAGATCCGGCTCACCGTGGCCACGGTGCCCGCCGTGCTCTGCTTGTCGTCGCGGCCGTGCACCACGCGGGTGCTCGACGCGCTCCGGCCGCTGACGCAGTGCGCGGCCGTGACGACCTTGTTGGCCTTGACCAGCGTGCCGCCGCAGAACTGGCCGCCGGTGCTGGTGGCCAGGTAGACGACCCACGGGTAGGTGCTGGTGGACACGCGGGTGCCGCCGACGATGAACGGCGACACGCCGGTGTCGGAGGAGGTCTCGGCCGAGGCGGGCGCGGTGGTCATCAGACCGATCGCGGCCACCGTCGCGGCCAGGACGGTGAGCAGGCGACGCAGGGTTTTCGCCATGTCGATCCTTCCGGTGCAGGGACGCCCTGTGCGGGCGCACCTCCAGCTAGGACCAAGACGACGGAGCCGACAACCGCCTTTAGACGGCTCGTCGGCACTTCACAGTTGACGAGTGACACCCGTCACGCGCACGACATCGGCGTGAATCGGCCCGGAAACGTCCGGCCCGGCGCCCGCCTCGACGAACGCCACCGCCGCGCCGTCCTCGGCCAGCCGCACCGCGCCGTCCGCCACCACCCTGGTGCCCGGCCGCAGCAGGTGCCGCACCTGCGCCACGCACTCGGCGCTGCCCACCACGACCGACGCCCGGCGCAGCTCGGCCTCGGCGCGCGGCGTGCGCTCGTCCGCGTCACCCGGGCCCAGCCCCACCAGCGCCAACCGGCCGCGCGGCAGCACCCGTGCGGCGGCGACCGTCACCCCGACGCCCTTCACCTTCTCGGCCGCGATCTCCACCCGGCCGCCGGCGGAGAGCTCCATCGCGCCGCGCAACGCCGCCGCCTCGGCCACGCTCGGGATGCCGATGGCCAGCTCCGCCGGGTTCGGCACCGGGATCACCGCCAGCTCCTCGCCCGGGTAGGACAGCAGCGGCGCGGTGGTCGAGTCGTGCCAGAAACCCCAGTCCTCCAACGCGTCCGCGATGCCCTGCTCGGCGACCTTGCGGTCCAGCGTGGCGAACGCCCGGACGGCGCGCAGGTCCAGCCCGCGCTCCTCCTCCAACGCCGCCAGCGCGGCCGACACCGCCGCCGCCGACACACCCGTGCTCGACCCGACGCCCACGACGAGCGTGCGCGGCACCACCCGCACCACGCGGTCGTCGACGGGGCCCTTGGGCACGCGGTCGTCCACCAGCACGCTCCACGCCGCGCCGTGGCCGTGGGCGACGACGTTGTCCGGCAGCGCGGGAAGCGGGAAGCCGAGCGGGTTGGCCAGCAGCACGGGCTCGCCCGACCGGACCGCTTCGCCGCACGCCGCCAGGTCGCCCTCGACGGTGGCGTCCAGCAGCTCGACCAGCTCGTCCAGCGGCGAATCGGCCGACGCCGCGGTGGTCACGGCCTGCGCGCCGAGCACGTCGGCGACCCGTTCGGCCACCGCGTCCGCGCCGCCGAGCAGCGACACGGCGAACCCGCCGTCCACGCACACCACGCCCGGGTCGGCCCGCTCGTCGCGCAGCAACGGCGCCACCAGGCGCACGGTCGCCTCCGTGCCGAGGAAGAACACCGCCGAACCCAGCCGGGGCCACAACGCGCGCAGCGCGGGCCCGATCGGACCGTCCGGCACCACCGCGTCGGGCCCGAGGAACCCGGCCAGCTCGACCGCGGCCCGCCGCCCGCGCTCGCCGGCGGCGAACACACCGATCACGCCTTCTTCACTCCCCACAGCACGGTCACCGGGTTGGTGGCCAGCAACGTGCCGCCGGCGAGCCGGGCGGCGGCCACCTGGCTGCCCTCGACCTCGTACCCGGCCTCCAGCAACGCGTCACGCGCGGGCAGCACGCGGTCCAGGTCCGGGGTCGCCACCACGACCCGCCGGGCGCCCGACCGCACGCACCGCCGCACCACGTCCGCGCCACCGCCGCCGACGAACACCGCGTCCGGCCGGGGCAGCTCGCCCGCGTCACCCAGCTCGGCCTCGACCACGCGCACGTCCACGCCGTGCGCGGAGGCGTTGGCGATGATCCGCACGCACTGCACCGGATCGCGCTCCACCGCGACGACGGCCGCGCCGAGCCGGCCGCACTCGACGCCGATCGCGCCGGGGCCCGCGCCGACGTCCCAGACCAGCACGCCGGGGCGCGGCGCGAGCCGGGCCAGCACCAGCGCCCGCACCTCGGCGACCGCGATCATGCCGTCGCGTTGCGCGAAGTCGCCGTCGGGCAGCGCCCAGCCCTCGCCGGCGGGCGCGAAGTTCTGCTCGGCCAGGCACAGGATCGCGCCGGGCTCGGACCACTGGCGCGCGACCGCGTCCGCCGGGTCCACAGTGGACAGACCGGCGGCCGACTCGACGACCAGCGCGCGCCGCCACCCGGTCAGGCCGCGGGCCAGTTCCGCCGGATCGGCGCCGGACACGACGACGGCGGGCTTGGCCCGGCACACGTTCAGCGCGTGCCGGGTGCCGGCGGCCTCCGCGTCCACGACGGTCACGTCATCCCACGAACGGCCGGCGTCCGTGACGAAGCGGTGCAGCGCGACGACGTCCACGTCAGTTCACGCGCTTGTTCTTCTTGGCCCGCGACCCGGACGGCTTGCGCGGCGTGGTGCTCGCCTGCACGGTGGTGGGCTTGCGCTTCGCGGCGGCGGCGACCACGGGCTTGGGCTTCGGCTTGGCTTCGTGCTCCACCGAGGTCTCCACCGGTGCGCTCTCCGGCGCGTTGCCCAGTGCGTTGTCGGGCGCGTTCTCGGGCACGTCGACGACCAGCTCCAGCAGCGGCTCGCCGACCGGCACGGCCTTCGGCCTCGCGGGCGCGGAGCGCTTGGTGCGCGCGGTCTCCTGCCAGTCGTGCACCGCCGACCACGCCGCCGCCGACGGCGAGTCACCGACCGACTTCACCACCGGCCGGTTCGCGCGCGCGGCCCACTTCGACGCCCGCGGCCTGCGCACCGGCTCGTCGCCCTCGACCACCGGTGACCGGCGGCGCGACGAGGGCTGCGCGAGCACCTTGCCGACCAGGAACAGCGTGGTGCGGTAGAGCTTGTGCTCCTTGACGCACGCCTCCAGCTCGCCCACCGTCGTCTGCGCGACCGTTTCGTCGGGCAGGGAAACCTTGTACGCCACCACGACCGGCGTGTCGTCGGCGTAACCGCCCGCGCGCAGCCGCTCGACCAGCAGGCCGGCCCGGGAGCCGGACGCGGAGATCGCCATCGTGGTGCCGTGCGCGGCGAGCTCCGCGACGTGCTCGGCGGTGTCGGGCCCGACCAGCAGCAACGACTGCGCGACGTCCGAAGTGGTCAGCTCGCGGCCGACGGCCGCCGCCGCGGCGGACACCTGCGACACGCCCGGCACGACGTCGGTCACCAAGCCGAGCCGCTGGCACGCGTCCTGCTGGTCGCGCAAGCCGCCCCACAGCGACGGGTCGCCCGCGTGCAGCCGCACCACCTTGAGCCTGCCCGCCGACGCGCGCCGGTACACCTCGACCACCTCGGCCTCGGTGACGCGGGAGAAGTCGACCAGCTCGGCGTCGGCGCGGGCGTGCTCGCGCACGCACTCCACCTCGATCACGCTCGGGGCCCACAGCACGACGTCGGCCTCGGCTATCCGCTTCGCGCCGCGCACGGTGATGAGATCGGCGGCGCCGGGACCGGCGCCCACGAAGGAGACCCGACCAGTCATCACAACTGCTCCCCACGACGTGTTCGGCTGGTGGGCAAGGACCGTACCGCGCGAGCGCGATCCACTAACGAGTGGCCTCGAAGCGCACGGACTCGTTCGCGCAGGCCCGGACGAAGCGCGTCACGGCCTCCGGCGCGGACGCCGGGTGGGTGTGCAGGTACGACGCGTGCACCCCGCCGAGGACGAATCCCTCGGCCACCGGGCGCAGGTCGTGGCCGCGCCACTGCCAGGCGGGCTTCGCCCCGTGCGGGACGCTCAGCGCGGTGCGGTGGAACTCGTGCCCGGTGATCCGGGAGCCCGCGCGGGCCAGCACGGAGTCCTGCGGCGCGACGGCGTCGCGGTAGCCGAGGGTGAGCCGGGACGTCATCGAGCCGTCCGCGTCGATCACGCCGCACATCGGCGCGCCGTCCAACGAGTTCGCCAGGTACAGCAGGCCGCCGCACTCGGCGTGCACGGGCGCGCCGCCGCGGGCCAGGGCGGCGACGGCGGCGCGCAGCTTCTCGTTGGCCGACAGCTCGGCCGCGTGCTGCTCGGGGAACCCGCCGGGCAGCACCAGGCCGGCCGTGCCCTCGGGCAGCGCCTCGTCGCGCAGCGGGTCGACCACGACGACGTCCGCGCCGGCCGCGCCGAGCAGCTCGACCTGCTCGGCGTAGCCGAACGTGAACGCCGCGCCGCCCGCGACCGCGACCGTCGGCCTGCCGTCCACCTGCTCGACCTCCGCCCGCGGGTCCCACGTCGGCACCGCCATCGCGGGCACCTCGGCGGCGAGCCGCCGCACGGCGTCCAGGTCGACGTGCCGTGCGACGGCGGCGGCGATGGCGTCCACGGCGGCGGTGGCGGCCGGTCCGTGCTCGGCGGCCGTGACCAGGCCGAGGTGGCGCGACGGCAGCGAGAACTGAGGGTCGCGCGGCAGCACGCCGAGCACTTCCAGGCCGACCTCGGCGCAGGCGCCGCGCAGCACCTGCTCGTGCCGGGCCGAGCCGACCTGGTTGAGCACCACGCCGCCGAGCCGCACGGTCGGGTCGTAGCCGCGGAACCCGTGCAGCAGGGCGGCGAGGCTGCGGCTCTGGCCCCGGGCGTCGACCACGAACAGCACCGGCGCGGACAGCAGCTTGGCGACGTGCGCGGTGGACCCGATGCCCTCGGTGTCCACCCGCCCGTCGAACAGGCCCATCACGCCTTCCACCACGGCCAGGTCGCAGCCGCGCGCGCCGTGCGCGAACAGCGACGCCACCCGGTGCTCGCCGACCATGACGGGGTCGAGGTTGCGGCCCGGCCTGCCGGTAGCCACCGAGTGGTAGCCGGGGTCGATGTAGTCCGGGCCGACCTTGAACGGCGCGACCTTGTCGCCCGCGCGGCGCAGCGCCGCCATCAGGCCGGTGGCCACGGTGGTCTTGCCGCTGCCCGACGCGGGCGCGGCGACCACCAGCCGGTTCACCACTCGATCCCCTTCTGGCCCTTCTGGCCCGCGTCCATCGGGTGCTTGACCTTGGTCATCTCCACCACCAGGTCGGCGGCCTCGACCAGCTTGTCGGGCGCGTACCGGCCGGTGATGACGACGTGCTGGTGGCCGGGTCGGTTGATCAGCGCCTCGACCACCTCGTCCACGTCGATCCAGCCCCAGTGCAGGGGGTAGGTGAACTCGTCGAGCACGTAGAGGCCGTGCTGCCCGGCGGCGAGGCGGCGGGCGATCTCCTGCCAGCCCTCGCGCGCGGCGGCGGCGTGGTCGTCCTCGGTGCCCTGCTTGCGGGTCCAGGACCAGCCCTCGCCCATCTTGTGCCACTCGACGGGGCCGCCCTCGCCGGTCTGCTCGTGCAGGCGGCCGAGCGCGCGGAACGCCGACTCCTCGCCGACCTTCCACTTCGCTGACTTCACGAACTGGAAGACGCCGATGGACCAGCCCTGGTTCCACCCGCGCAGCGCGAGCCCGAAGGCGGCGGTCGACTTGCCCTTCATCTCGCCGGTGTGCAGCACGACCAACGGCCGGTTGCGGCGCTGGCGGGTGCTGAGGCCGTCGTTCGGGACGACGGACGGTTGACCTTGAGGCACTTTAGACGCTCCTAAGCGGCTCGGGCGGCGCGGACGACGCCCGCCACCTGGTCTGCGGACAGTTCCTCCAAGCGCACGCACGCCGCGGCCAGCGCGCCCGCCACCCGTGCCGCCAGGCCGAGCCTGACCGGGCCGTGCTCGCAGTCCACGACGACCGACGCCACCCGGTCGGCCGCCAGCAGGCCGGCCGCGCGCAGGGCGTCGCGCATCGGGTCGCCGCCCGTGCCGGTGGCCGTCGCGCGGCCGTCGGTGAGCAGCACCAGCAGCGGTCGGCGGCGCGGGTCGCGGACGCGTTCGGCGTCCAGCACGCGGCGGGCGCGCAGCAGGCCGTCGGCCAACGGGGTCCGGCCGCCGGTGCGCAGGGCGCGCAGCCGGGCCGCCGCCGCGTCGACCGAGTTCGTCGGCGGCAGGGCGACCTGGGCCTCCCGGCCGCGGAAGGTCACCACGCCGACCTTGTCCCGCCGCTGGTAGGCGTCGCGGAGCAGGGAGATCACCGCGCCGGTGACCGCCGACATCCGCTGCCGGGCCGCCATCGAGCCGGAGGCGTCGACGACGAACAGCACGAGGTTGCCCTCCTTGCCCTCGCGCACCGAGAGCCGCAGGTCCGCGCCGCGCAGTTCCAGGCCGGGACCCGTGCGGCCCCGGGCGGACTGGTGGGGCGCCGCCGCGCCGAGCGTGCCGACCAGGTGCAGACCCGCACCGTCCACTGTGGACGAGCGGACCACGCGGCCGGTGCGGGCACGGGCGCGCGACCGCTTGCCGGGCGCACCCTCGCCGACCCCGGGCACCTGCAACAGCCGGGCGCGGAACGCCGGGGCCGGTGCGTGCGACCGGTCGGACCGGCCGTTGCCCTGACCGTCCGAAGTGGACTCCGGCGGCTCGCCGGGCAGCTCCGAGCCGTCGCCGTCGCCGTCCGGGCCGCCGGGGTCGGTTCCGGGGCCTTCGGGGTCGTCGTCGGGGTCGTCCTCGGGTTCTCGGGCGGCTTCCGCGCCCTGCTGGAGGGCGTCGTCGAGCTGCTCTTCCTCCAGCCCCGGCTCGTCGAACGGGTCCCGGCGCTTGCGGTGCGGCAACGCCAGCCGCACGGCCGCCTCCACGTCCTGCTCGGCCACCTCGTCGGCGCCCCGCCAGGCGGCGTGCGCGGTCGCGGTGCGGGCCACCACGAGGTCCGCGCGCATGCCGTCCACCTCGAACGCGGCGCAGATGCCGGAGATGCGGCGCAGTTCCGCGTCCGGCAGCACCACGTCCCCGAGCCGCTCGCGGGCGGCGACGATCCGCCGGGCCAGCTCCCGGTCGGCCTCGGCCCAGCGGGCGGCGAAGCCCTCGGGGTCCGCCTCGTACGCCAACCGCCGCCGCACCACCTCGGTGCGCGTCGGCACGTCCCGCGAGGCGCGGACCGCGACCGTGAGGCCGAAGCGGTCCAGCAGCTGCGGGCGCAGCTCGCCCTCCTCCGGGTTCATGGTGCCCACCAGGAGGAACGACGCGGCGTGCGACACGGACACGCCTTCGCGCTCGACGTGCGCGCGGCCCATGGCGGCGGCGTCGAGCAGCAGGTCCACGAGGTGGTCGTGCAGGAGGTTCACCTCGTCCACGTACAGCACGCCCCGGTGCGCGGCGGCCAGCAGACCGGGCTGGTAGGCGCGGACCCCCTCGGTCAACGCGCGTTCCAGGTCGAGCGAGCCGATCAGCCGGTCCTCGGTCGCGCCGACCGGCAGCTCGACCAGCCGTGCGGGCCGCCGTTGGGCGCCGTGGTCGTGCGGCCCGTCGGGGCAGTCGGTCGGTGTCGCCGGGTCGCAGCCGAAGCGGCAGCCCGGCACCACGTCCAGCTCGGGGAGCAGCGCGGCGAGGGCGCGGACCACGGTCGACTTCGCGGTCCCCTTCTCGCCTCGGACGAGCACCCCGCCGATACCGGGGTGCACGGCGTTGAGCAGCAGAGCCGTGCGGAGGTCGTCGTGGCCGACGACAGCGGAAAAGGGGAAACGCGCGCCCATGCGGCGGTGTCCTTCCTCGGGTGTCCACGCCCGTGTCCGGTCGATGAGTCGGGGGTCGAGTTCCTGACTCCCGGGCTCCTCGGTCCGGTCACAGTGGCGGGACCGTGCCGGATTCACACCGGCTTCCTCGCGCACCCCCTCAAGCCTGGGCATCGTCGCACTTCCCCCGGCGCGCTCCAAGTCCCGGGCGGGCGAGGACGATCACACCGGCGAATCCCGGACAGCGCCGATGCGGGCCGGCGCGGGTGCGGGCCCGGTGCCGGTGCGGGTGTTGGTGCGGGTGTTGGTCGGTCAGCTCACGGCAGGCGCCAGGTCACCCGACAGCACGCCCCGGGCGAGCGAGATCACGCCGGCGCGCACCCGTGCCACGTCCAGACCGCACCGCTCGACCATGTGCTGCAGCGTGTCGGCACGCACCTGCGCGATCAGGGCGTGCGCCAGGTACTCGGCGTCCGCACCGGGCTTGACCTGCGAGATCAACGCGACGAGGCGCTGGTGCGTGAGCTTGGCGTCCGCGTCGCACGCGATGCTGCGCGTGGACACCCGCTCGAAGGCGATCACCAGCGGCAGGGCGGCGATCACGTGGTCGAACAGGGTCGCCACGAACGTGATCACCCGCTCCTCCGGCGGCACGTCGCCGGCTTCCAGCAACGCCTCCGCCTCCGCCCGCCACGACTCGGAGGTCTCGTCGACCACCGCCTGCACGAGGCCGTCGCGGTCGCCGAAGCGGCGGAACACGGTGCCCTTGCCCACGCCAGCGGCGGCGGCGACGTCGTCCATGGAGAACCCGTCCGGCCCGCGTTCGGCGATCAGGCGCGCGGCGGTGGCCAGGACCGCGGCGCGGTTGCGCTCGGCGTCCTTGCGCATCGTGGACCTCCTCCGACCCGCGGCTCGATCGACTCGCTTGACAAAAGCGGACCAGCAGTCCGTATGGTAGCGGACAGGAAACGGACCGGCGGTCCGTTTGAAATTCTGGAGGCGTTGTGCGAGCGGTGCGGTTCCACGAGTTCGGTCCGGCGGACGTGCTCGGCGTGGAGGAGGTGCCCGATCCGGTCGCCGGGCCGGGCCAGGTCCTGGTCCGCGTCACGGCGATCGGCGTGAACTACGGCGAGACGATCATCCGGTCGGGCACGGGCGCGCGGGTGGTGCCCTGGTACGACCTCGCGCCCGGCGCGCTGGGCGGCGAGGTGGTCGGCGTGGGCCCCGACGGCAGGCGGCTGATCGGCTTCGCGCTCGGCGAGGGCTACGCCGAACTGGCCCTGCTGCCCGAGGACGCGACCGAGGTGCCCGACGACGTGTCCGACCACGAGGCGCTGGCCCTGTACCTCCAGGGCACGACGGCGGTGGCCGCCGCGGACGCGGTCCGGCTCGCCGCGGGCGAGCGGGTGCTGGTCGAGGCGGCGGCGGGCGGTGTCGGCAGCCTGCTCGTGCAGGTCGCGGCACGGGCGGGCGCGACGGTCGTGGCCGCCGCGCGGGGCGAGCGGAAGCTGGCGCTGGCCCGTGAGCTGGGCGCGCACGAGGTCGTGGACTACGGCGAGCCGGACTGGCCGACCGGGGTCGAGCCGGTCGACGTGGTGTTCTCCTCGGTCGGCGGCACGGTGGCGCGGCAGTCGTTCGAGCTGCTGCGCGACGGGGTCGGCCGGCTGGCCGTGTTCGGCTTCGCGAGCGGCGAGCCGCTGGACGTGACCGCGTCCGACGTGTTCCGCAAGGGCGTCGCGGTCCTCGGGTTCGGCAACCCCGTCAACCCCGACACGGTGCGGCGGGCGTTCACCTCGGGCCTGCGCCCGGTGCTGGGCGAGGCGCTACCGCTGGCCGACGCCGCCCGCGCCCACGAACTGCTGGAGACCCGGGCCTCGACCGGCAAGGTCGTGCTGGTCCCCTAGCTCGACCTCCACGCTCAACGGCGCGCGGAACGACAGCAGGCCCAGCATCGGCGGCGGCCCGGTCGAGGCGAGGCGCAGGTCCGGGAACCGCCGTGCGGTCTCCCGCAGCACGACCTCCGCCTCCAGCCTCGCCAGGCCCGCGCCGAGGCAGAAGTGCCTGCCGAAGCCGAACGCCAGGTGCTTGCGGGCGTTCGGCCTGGCCGGGCAGAAGCGCTCGGGCTCGCCGAAGACGTCCGGGTCCGAGCCGCTGCCCGCGAGCATGAGCAGCAGCGGCTCGCCCGCCGGCACCTCCACCCCTGAAAGGGTGACGGGCTCGGCCGTGATCCGCCGCCACGTGCTCACCGGCGGATCACGGCGCAGCACCTCTTCCACGCACGCGCCGGCCACCCCGGGCTCGTCCAGCCGCGACCACAGGTCGTCCTGCCCCAGGACCGCGTGGAACGCCGCGCACAGCAGCTGGGTCGTCGTCTCCTGGCCCGCGATCAGCAGGAAGTAGCAGAGCCCGGCCGCGTCCCGGATCGGCACGTCCTGCGCCCGCAGCGCGCCGAACAGGTCGTCGTCCTCCGGGTCGGCGGCCTTGATCCGCGAGGTGAGCCACTGGTGGAACGCGGCGGCGGGACGGGCCAGCTCGTGCTGCCGCTCCGCCGTGACGTCGCCCCAGAACAGCTCCAACGACGCCGTGCTCCAGGCCTTGAGCGCCTCGACGTCGACGTCCCGGATGCCCAGGACCTCCAGCAGCACGATCGCCGGCAGGTCGCGGGCCAGCGCCGGGTGCAGGTCGGCACGTCCGGCGCGGAGGTCGAGCCGGTCCAGGCGCTCCCCGGTCAGCTCCGCGATCCGCGGCCCCATCGCCGCCACGCGGGCCGGGGTGAGGAACCGGGACACCAGTCGGCGCAGGTCGGCGTGCGTCTCGGTGCCGTTGTTGGCCAACGTCGGCGGCAGCGAGAACCCGGCGCGGGCCAGCACCCGCAGCACCGGCCGCGGGATCGGGGTCACCGCGGTCAACGCGTTGTCCGGGTGGAAGCGACGTGGGTCGGCCAGCACCGCGCGCACGTCGTCGTAGCGGCTGACCAGCCACATCCCGGTGCGCTCGTCGCGGTGGACCGGCGCGTTCTCCCGCAACGAGCGCAGGTCGGCAGGCTCCGGCTGGAAGAGGTCCACGCCGGCACCGTAGCCGTCGGATGCGACACTGCCGGCGTGAGCGTGCGCACAGGTGACTCGGTGTTCGACTGGATCGACACGCGTGCCGAGGCGCGCGCGAAAGCCGGTCTCGCCCGCCGGGTCCGGCCACGGCCGGCGGACTCGACGAACCTCGACCTGGCCTCGAACGACTACCTCGGCCTGGCCCGCGACAAGCGGGTCACGGGCGCCGCCGCGGCGGCCGCGTTGCGCTGGGGCGCGGGCTCGACCGGGTCGCGGCTGGTCACCGGCTCGACCGAGCTGCACACCGAGCTGGAGTACGAGCTCGCGAACTTCTGCGGCGCGCAGTCCGCGCTGGTGTTCTCCTCGGGCTACGCGGCGAACCTCGGCGCGCTGACCGCGCTGTCCGGCCCCGGCACCGCGATCGTCGCCGACCAGCACATCCACGCCTCCCTGATCGACGGCACCCGGCTGTCCAAAGCGGACGTCGTGGTCGCCGGGCACTGCGACGTCGACCAGGTCACGCACGCCCTGGCCACGCGCGGCAAGCGGCGGGCGCTGGTGGTGACGGACTCGGTGTTCTCCGTCGACGGCGACCTCGCGCCGCTGGCCCGGCTGGCCGCCGCGTGCCGCGAGCACGACGCGGCGCTGGTCGTGGACGACGCGCACGGCCTCGGCGTGATCGGCGAGGGCGGACGGGGCGCGGTGCACGCGGCGGGCCTGGCCAAGGCGCCCGACGTGGTCACCACGGTGACGCTGTCCAAGTCGCTCGGCGCGCAGGGCGGCGCGGTGCTCGGGCCGAGCCGGGTGATCAAGCACCTCGTCGACACCGCGCGCACGTTCATCTTCGACACCGGGCTCGCACCGGCCAGCGCGGCGGCGTCGTTGGCCGCGTTGAAGGTGTTGCGGGACGAGCCGGAACGGCCCGCCCGGGCCCTGGAAGTGGCTCAGGACCTGGCGTTCCGGCTGAAGGAGGCGGGGTTGCGGGTCAGCACGCCGACCGCGGCCGTCGTGTCCGTGCAGGCGCCGTCGCCGGAGGCGGCGTTCGACTGGGCCGAGGCGTGCCGGGCGCAGGGCGTGGTCGTCGGCTGCTTCCGGCCGCCGTCGGTGCCCGACCGGATCTCCCGGCTGCGCCTGACCGCCCGCGCCGACCTGTCCGAGGGCGAGATCGAGCGCGCCGTGCGGGTGATCACGGAGACCGGCGCATCCGCAGGTGCGGTATCCCGTCCTCGATGAACTCCGCGCCCTGCGGCTCGAAGCCGAACGACGCGTAGAAGTCGGCCACGTAGGTCTGGGCGTCCAGCACGCACTCCACCTGGCCGATCTCGGCCAGCACCGCCTCCATCAGCCGACGGCTGTAGCCGCGGCCGCGGGCGGCGCGGGCCGTGCAGACCCGGCCGACGCGGAATGTGCCGCCGGGTTCCTCCAGCAGGCGCAGGTAGGCCTGCGGGCCGGGCAGGTCGTCGGCTTCCAGCCAGAAGTGGCGGGTGCCCGGTTCGAGGTCACGCCCGTCCAGTTCGGGGTAGACGCAGTTCTGCTCCACGACGAAGACGTCGGAACGCAGTTTGAGCACGGCGTAGAGCTGGTCGGGGGTCAGGTCGGCCGACCACTGCCGGCGCAGCGTCGCCGGGTACGGGTGTGAGCGCACCCCACCGTGGTATCACACGGGTCCTGGGGTGGGTTGTGTGGTGGCTCCTGTGGTCGAGCCTGGTGGGTCCTGTGGTCGGGCCCGGTCGGGTCTGTGGTCGGGCCGCGTCTTGGGAAGAGCTTCCTGTGGTTCTGTGCGGCGGCGTCCCGATTCTTAGAGCTCCGCCCGGTACCGGCTCAAGCGCGTGTAGACGCCGGGTTGGCCCGGTCGGGCGCAGCCGCGGCCGTAGGACACGAGGCCCACCAGTTCGCCGGCCACGGTGAGCGGTCCGCCGGAATCACCCTCGCAGGCGTCCTTGCCGCCCTCGGGGTAGCCCGCGCACAGCATCCCGCCCGGCCGGTAGTCGGGCACCTCGGCGGCGCACTCGGCGTCCGCGCGGATCGGCACGTCGACCTCGCGCAGGCGGCGGCTCGGTGCGCTCAGCTCGGCGGTGCGGCCCCAGCCGTAGACGGTGGCCCGGCCCGGCGCGGCGTCCGCGATCCGGACCGGCCGGTACGGCAGCGGGGTGGCGAGGGTGAGGGTGGCCACGTCGTCGCCCGCAGACACCTCGGTGAACGCGGGGTGGCGCCAGAGCGCGGTGACACCCGCGGCCCGTCCCTCGGTGGTGTCGAGGTCGGCCCGGCCGGCGACGACGGTCAGGTCGGCGGGCACCCGGTCGCGGACGCCGAGGGCAGTGCGCGCGACCGTGCAGTGCGCGGCGGTGACCACCTTGTCCGGTGCGATCAGCGCGCCGCCGCAGAAGAAGGTGCCCCCGTCGAACAACGCCACCGCCCACGGCGTCGCGGGCGCCTCCCGACCGCCGACGATCGCGTCCGCGGGCAGCGCCGAGAGGATCAGAACGAGAACGGCGAAGACCGGCGCGCTGATGCGCATGGAGCACCTCTCTACGTCAAGTGGCCGAACGGGCACCGACGGTAGCGGAAGGTCCGAGCGGACGGGATCCGGGTATGAGATCCGGAAAATCTGTTGTTAGAGTGCGGTGGTGCCGAAGATTTAACGGCCAGTGAGGCAGATCACGGCGATCTGTCCGGAACCTGAGGGAGGTTTTCCATGCACCTGGACTTCACCCAGCTGCCGGCGTTCCTGATCGCCTGCGCGGTGGTCGTGCTGACGCCCGGCGTGGACGCCTTCCTCCTGCTGCGCACCTCGATGAGGTCCGGCACGCGGGCCGGGCTGCTGGCGCTGGCGGGCATCCACACCGCGGCCTTCGTGCAGGTGGCCCTGGTGATCTCGGGCCTGGGCGTGGTGATCGCCCGCTACCCGGCCGTGCTGACCGGGCTGCGCTGGATCGGCGCGGCGTACCTGCTCTACCTGGCCGTGACGATCACCCGCGGGCTGCTGCGGCGTTCGGGCGGCGAGGTGGTGGGGGTCGCGCCGCCCCGGCCGTTCCGGCAGGGGTTCCTGACCAACATCACCAACCCGAAGATGCTGCTGTTCTCGCTGGCGTTCCTGCCGCAGTTCATCGGAACGGGCGACCCGACGTGGCAGCTCGGCCTGCTCGCGGCCGTGTTCCTCGGGCTCGCGGCGTTGTGGGAGCTGACGATCGTGGTGGCGGCGGCGCGGGTGGCCGGCTCGTTGCGGCGACCCGGTGTGACGACGGCGTTGGACGCGGTCTGCGCGGCGGTGTTCGTGACGATGTCGATCGGGCTCGTGCTGTAGGTCGACAGCCCCGGCGCAGGTCGAGTTCCGGGTGTAGGCCAGTTCCGGGTGCAGGTCGGTTCCGGGTGCAGGTCGGTTCCTGGTGCAGGTCCGGCGCAGGGCGAGGCCCAACCGGCGTGCGAACCCGTCCGAAGGGTCCGCACGCCGGTTGGTCACGCCGCCAGTTGTTCCTCGATCACCTGGGAGTAGGCGGCGATGTTGCTGTAGACGCCCGGCTTGCCCTCCCGCGCGCAACCTTCACCCCAAGAGGTGACGCCGATCAGCTTCCCGCCGGCCACGAACGGGCCGCCCGAGTCGCCCTGGCACGTGTCGACGCCACCCTCCGGGTAACCGGCGCACGTCATCTCGTCCGGGTCGAACTGGGGGTAAGCGGTGCGGCAGTACTCGTGGTCCGTCACCGGCACGGTCGCGCCGAGCAGGTAGCGCGAGCCCGAGCCCTGCTCGCTGGTCCGGCCCCAGCCGAACACCCGACCGCTCGTGCCCGGCTCGTACAGCGCGCCGTCGGACGGCTGCGCCAGCGGCAGGGGCGTGTAGTCCACCGGCGAGCGCAAGGTCAGCACGGCGACGTCCGCACCCTGGTCCGCGGACACGTACTCCGGGTGGACCCAGATCTCGGACAGCCGGGCGACCACGCCCTCGTCACCCTTGCGATCCTCGCGGCCCAGCACGACCCGCGTGTTGCGGGGCGTCCGGGTGGTGGCGCAGTGGGCGGCGGTGACCACCTTGGTCGGCGCCACCAGCGTGCCGCCGCAAAACTGGTTCCCGGTGGCGTCGGCCACGTACACCACCCACGGGTGGTCCGCGATGGACACCCGTTCACCGCCCACTACGCGCTCGTCCACGTCCGCCGTGGCAGTGCCCGCGAGAGCCATCGACAACGTCATCAACAACGCGGCAAGCCGCATCGGCCCCTCCTCCTGATCAAAGGCGTCAGGAGGAGGTTAGCCAGAATGGCCGGTTCCGCTGGGCCAAGCGGACTAGTCCGCTCCGGTGAACTTGCTGCGCACCCGGCCCGCCGCGCCCGCGAGCACGTCGCCGACCTCGTTGAAGACCTTCATCAGCGGGTCCTCGGACTCGGCCGCCGACTCCTTGTACGACCTGGCCGCGGACTTGATGTCCTCGGTGAACGAGCTCGTCGGCCGGTCGTCCTCGCGCCGCTGGTACGAGCCGGTCAGGATGGCGCGGTACTCCTCGCCCGCCGCCCACTTCTGCAGCTCGGCGGCGCGGACCACGGCCATCGGGTGGGTCAGCGGCCACGTGCGGATCAGCTTGAGCACGCTGTCGCGCACGTCCTCGACCTGCTCGTACTCCTTGGCCTGCTTGAGGAACTCGGCCGTGTCGACCTGGCTGAGGTCCATGCCGCCCGCCATGGCCACGTGCACGCGCAGCGCGGCGGCCGGGTCCTGCCCGCACAGCAGGCCGGCGCGGTCGCAGGACAGCTCGGTCTTGCGGTACCACTCGCGCAGCGCGGCGATGATCGCGGTGATCGCCCAGTAGCCGCCCGGCATCCAGCCCAGACCGTGCTGCAGCTGCATCAGCCGCTGCAGGATCGTCTGGTACAGCGCGTGCCCGGACAGCACGTGCCCCATCTCGTGCCCGATGGCGAACCGCAGGCCCTCCGCGTCCAGCAGCTCGATCAGGCCCGTGGTGAGCACGATGAACGGCTTGTCGATGCCCAGCGTCATGGCGTTGGGCACCGGGTCGCGCTTGACGAACAGCTCCGGCACCGGGTCGACGTCCAGCGTCGCCGCCGCCTCGAGCCGGAGCCGGTCCAGCTCCGGGTACTGCCTGGGGCCCACCCGGATGCTCGACGCCAGGTAGCCCAACCTCTCACCGCGTTCCGTGAACGCGCCCGCCACCGCCTGCAGCACCGGGCCGATGCCCGGCACCGCGCGCAAGACCGCCAACGCCCCCCGGTCGACCGGGTGCTCGTACGCACGCGGGCTGATGCCCGGGAACCGGACACGCGCGCTCGACCGTTCGATCTCCTCGCTGCTCATGGTTCCCACAGTGCCACGACCCGTGCCCCACATCTCCCCGATCGGACGAATCGACGTGCACACTGGCCTGGTGAACGCAGACGTGCTCGGCACCGACTACGAGACCCGCGCGCTGCCCTTGGGCGGCGGTGACACGACCGCGACCCTGGTCCGCCGTCGCGCGCAGCCGGCCGTCCGCGGCGCGGTGCTGTACGTGCACGGTTTCGCGGACTACTTCTTCCAGCGGCACGTCGCCGAGCACTTCACCGCGCGCGGCTTCGACTTCTACGCCATCGACCTGCGCGCGTACGGGCGGTCGTTGCGGCCGGGGCAGGTGGCGAACTACGTGACCGACCTGGCCGAGCACTTCGAGGAGATCGACGCCGCGGCACGGGTGATCCGTGAAGAGGACGGGCACCGGCACCTGGTGGTGATGGGCCATTCGACCGGAGGGCTCATCACGAGTTTGTGGGCGCACGAGCGGCGTTCGGACGACGTGCTGGACGCGTTGGTGCTCAACAGCCCTTGGTTGGACCTGGCCGAGCCGTGGCTGGTGCGGACGGTGGGGACGGCGTTGATCCGGGGTGTGGGTCGGGTGGCGCCGAAGCTGGTGCTCAAGCCCGGGCTGGGGCCGGTGTACGGCGAGAGCATCCACCGCGACCACCACGGGGAGTGGGACTTCGACACGACGTGGAAGCCGATCGAGGCTTTCCCGGTGCACGCGGGGTGGTTGCGCGCGATCCGTCGCGGTCAGGCCCGGCTGCACCGGGGGTTGGAGGTGGGGGCGCCGGTGCTGCTGCTGCGGTCGGGGCGCAGCCACCTCCACGCGAAGCGGTGGACGCCCGAGGCGATGACGGCGGACACCGTGCTGGACGTGGAGCACATGCGGGTGTGGGGGCCGAAGATCGGCAGGCAGGTCAGGGTGGTGCAGGTGGAGGGCGGTATGCACGACCTGTTCCTGTCCGCGGAGCCCGTGCGGTTGAGGGCGTTGGCCGAGGTGGACGAGTTCTTGGACGAGATTTGATGTGGGTGCGGTGTGGGGTGTCTGCGGCAAGGGCTGAAAGATCAAAAGATTGAAAGAGTCCTCGCCGGACGGGCAGATCAGCAGGATGACGGCGGGGTGGGTGGGTACGCGCCGGGTCCGTTGTTGGTCGGGTTTCGTGTCATCCCACCGACCTCCCTACGGGCTACCACACGTATCAAGGGGGCAGGTATAGGTGGAGGGGCGGGCAAGGGACGCACAGCCCCCTTGACACGCGCGGTAGGGCGGAGCCAGGTCGGCGGGATGACACGAAGCCCTTCTGTTGCACGGCTTCAGCGGAGGTGTTCGATGGCGAGTCTGGCGGCTGTGCCGATGACGGCGTCTGCTGGTGGCAGGGTGAAGGCGGTGCTCGCGCTGCGGGTGAAGACGGCGACGGCGTAGCGGCCGCCGTCCGGGTACTCGACGACGCCGATCTCGTTGCGGATGGTCGGGAGGGTGCCGGTTTTGCCGGCTACGCGGACGTCGTCGAAGGGGAAGCCGGAGGCCAGGCGGTGTGGCCAGACTTGAAGGGCCATGTTGCGGCGGATCGGGGCGCAGGCCTCGTGCTGCCAGACGTGCCGCAGCAGGGTGGTCAGGTCGCGTGCGGTGCCGCGGTTGGTTCGGGTCGGGTCCAGGGCGCGCAGTCGGGACAGGACGACGGGGTCGGTGAGGGCGGCCGGTGGTTCGGCGGGGACGGCGTCTTCGGCCATGGTGCGCATGAAGTCCCGTGCCCGGTGGACGATCCGCGTGTGGCTGAGGTGCAGTTCGTCCAGGGTGTGGTTGATGTCGTCCAGGCCGATGAGGTCGACGAGGGCGTCGGCGGCGGCGTTGTCGGAGACGGTGATGGCCAGGTAGGCCAAGTCGCGCAAGGACATCGTGACCGGGTCGAGCATGCCGCCCACGCCGGTGGGGCCGGTGCTGCGGTCGTGGTCGAGGGTGATCCGGGCGGTCAGGTCGTGGGTGCTGTGGTGCAGGGCGACGAGCAGTGGGACTTTGAAGACGCTGGCGAGGACGACCGGGTCGTCCGCGCCGACCGACAGTTCGCGGTCGGGGTGGTCGAGGTCGACGGCGTGGAGCTTGCCGGTGACGCCGGCGTCGGCGAACGCGGCGCGCACCCTGGCGGCGGTCATGACAGGTACTCCGCGGCCGGGCGGGGGTAGCGGGGCAGGGTGCCCTCCGCGTGGCGCATCCCTTGTGCGGTGAGGACTTCGGTGACGGCGTCGGCGAACGCGGTGACGGCGGGGGTTCGCCGGCCGCGTGGCCAGGCGGCCGAGGTGCGCCACAGGATCGGGTTGCCGCGCAGTGGTCGCCAGGCGGCGTCCGGTGGTGGGGTGATGCCGTCGTGCAGGGCGACCGCGCCGCCGGCCAGGACGAGCCCCAAGGCGAACTCCGGGTTGCCGGCTTGGTGGACGTCGGTGGGTGTGTAGCCGTGTCGGGCGCACGTGGTCAGCACCTCGTCGTGCAGGGCGGGTGCGGTGGTGCGGGGGAAGAGGACGAGGGCCAGGCCGTTCAGGTCGGCCAAGCGGACGTCCGGGGCGGTGGCCAGGGGGTGGTCGCGGGGCAGCAGGACGCCCAGCGGGCTGGTCAGGACCGGGCCGAGGCTCAGCCAGGAGACGTCGAACGGGAAGCGCAGGACGCCGACGTCCAGGCTCCGGTCGGCCAGGGCGCGGAGTTGTTCGGCGGTGCCGATCTCGCGGAGTTTCAGGTCGACGGGGCTGCGGTGGCGGAAGGCCGGGAGGAGTGCGGCCACGGCTCGTCCGCCCAGGTCCGGTGGGACGCCCGCGCGCAGTGAGCCGGCCTCGCCATGGCGGAAACGTTCGGCGAGCGCGCGGAGTCGGTCTTCGCCTGCGAGGAGGCCTCGGGCCTCGGTGAGGATCTGGCGGCCCGCATCGGTGAGGGCGACGTGCCGGGCGTCGCGGTCGAGGAGGCGGACGCCGAGTTCGCGTTCCAGGCGTTGGATGCTCTGCGACAGCGGCGGCTGGGACATGTGCAGGCGGGCCGCGGCTCGGCCGAAGTGCAGTTCCTCGGCCACGGCGAGGAAGTGCCGCAGGTGCCGGAGGAGGTCCACGAGCAGGGATGATAGCTGTTCGGATATCGCAGGCGTGGTGATATCGGACTTGGACACGTGCGGCTGGGCGCTGGTGTTGTTGTGGCATGTGCGTGAACAGGCGGCAGGTGTTGATCGGTTCGGCGGCGGTCGCGGTGGCGGGTGCGGGGTTGCCGGGGGTGGCGTTCGCGGCGGGGCGCAGCGGGGTGGGCTTGCGCTGGTTGGGCGTCGCCGGGTGGGAGTTGCTGTTCGACGGCCGGCGGGTGCTGATCGACCCGTACCTGAGCCGGTTGCCGGTGTTCGACCGGGACGGCGAGTTCATCCCCGACCACCCGTTGGCGGTGCGGAAGGAGTTGGTCGACCGGCACCTCGGTGAGCGGCCGGAGCTGGTGCTGGCCACGCACGGGCACTACGACCACTTGTTGGAGATCCCGTACGTGGTGGAGAAGCACGGTTCGCGGGTGATCGGCACCGAGACGCACCGGCACCTGTTGACGGCGCAGGGCGTGCCGGGTGACGACGTGGTCGTGGCGTCCGGTGGGGAGTACCTGGACTTCCACGGCTTCACCGTCCAGGTGTTCCGGAGCCTGCACAGCCAGTTCGGCTCGTACGGGTACTTCGCGCCGGGCAGCCTGACCGCGCCGCCGGAGGCGCCCACGACGATCAGCGACCTCGTGGAAGGCGGCTCGCTGGCGTACCTGATCACCGTGGGCGGGTTCTCGGTGCTGTTCCTGTCGGGCACGGCGAACTACGTCGAGCGGGAGATCGCGGGGCTGCGGCCGGACGTCCTCGTGCTGGGCATGAGCGGCCACGCGAACGTGCACGACTACACCGCGCGGGCGCTGCGGGCGACCCGGCCCAAGTTGCTCGTCCCGAGCCACCACGACGACATGGTGACCCAGTTGGACGATCCCGCCCTGCCGCCGCGCGGCAACCCCGCGGCGGCGGCGGAGTTGGCGGAGACGGCGCGGCGGATCGGCCTCGCGGCCCGGGTGCTGGACCCGGAAATCCTGCGCTGGTACGAGCTGTAGCGGCGTACGGTTCGCCCGTGGAGGCGAGTTGTGGACTGCACGGCGCCGGCATCGATCCCCGGCGCCTGGTCGGTCGGCGGTTGGCGCGGGTGGTCGCGGCTTGGCACCACTACGGCTCGGAGGTGCCGACCGACCCGTTGGACGTGTGGCTGGTGGACGACGAGGACGGGTGCACGCACGTCACGACCGGTTCGGACTGGTGCCTGATCGTGGAGGAGTCACCGCCCCACGAGGGCTATGACATGCAGGAGTACGGGCGGGTCGAGGTCGGGCCGATCGGCGGTGAGACGCCGTTCGCCCGTCACCTCGGGCAAGAGGTGCTCGCGGTCGCCCAGGAGCACGAACCGCGCACCGGGCGGATGGCGCTCGACCTCGCGTTCCCGTCGGGCCGCGTGCGGTGCCGGAGTCGGGAGGGCGATCTCCGGTTGTCCGGCGCTTGATCCCGGTTCAGAGCAGGCCGGCTCGGGCGGCGGCCAGGGCGGCTCGGGCGGAGCGCTCGGCGGTGGGGCGGTCGACCGGCTCGCCGGTGACGAAGATCCGGTGGTACAGCGGGGCGCAGGTGAGGCGGACGAGTTCGACCGGGTCGGCCTGCGGTGGGAGTTCGCCGCGTTCGACGGCGCGGGTGACGACCTTGGCCGCTTCGGCTTGGCGGGCGGCGTAGAAGCGGCGCTTCGCGTCCTGGGCGCGGGTGGACTGCTGTGCGGCGATGACGATCGCGATCGGGACGAGCCGGCGTTCCGGGTCGGCGAAGGTGTCCGCGATCTCGGTGGCGACGGCGATCAGGTCGCCCTCCAGCGTGCCGGTGTCGGGCACCGGCCACTCGGACTCGCGGGTGTGGTCGAGGGCGTCGGCGATGAGCACGTCGACCGTCCCCCACCGGCGGTAGACGGTGGTCTTGTGCACGCCCGCGCGTTCGGCGACGTTCTCCACCGTCATGCCGGCGTAGCCGTGCCGGGTCAGCTCGGCGTACACGGCTTCCAGGACGGCTTCGCGGACGCGTGCCGAGCGTCCACCCGGTCGTGAGGTCAACTGCAACTCCAGTTGCGTTAGTGGGCGAGTTGTGCCACTCTAACGCAACACGAGTCGCGTTAGGAGCCCTCCACTTTGATCCCAGACCCCACCGTCCTGCACCCGCTGCCGCACGCGGACCGCGTCGTCCAGCTCAAGCCGTTGGTGACGTCGCCGACGATCGAGGTCGGCGAGTACACGTACTACGACGACCCGGAGCACGCGCTGGAGTTCGAGACCCGCAACGTGCTCTACGGGTACGGCGCCGAGAAGCTGGTCATCGGCAGGTTCTGCGCGCTGGCCACCGGCACCAGGTTCATCATGGCCGGCGCGAACCACCTCAACATCGGCGTGTCGACGTTCCCGTTCACGATCTTCGGTGGCACGTGGGCCGAGCAGACGATGGACCTGATGACCGGCATGCAGACGCGGGGCGACACGGTGGTCGGCAACGACGTCTGGTTCGGCTACAACGCGCTCGTGATGCCGGGCGTGACGATCGGGGACGGCGCGATCATCGCGACCGGCGCCGTGGTGACGTCGGACGTGCCGCCGTACACGGTGGTGGGCGGCAACCCGGCCAAGCCGGTGAAGCGGCGCTACGCCGAGGAGGACGTGGCCCGGCTGCTGCGCGCCAAGTGGTGGGACTGGCCGATCGAGCTGGTGACCGAGCACGTCCGCACGATCATGTCCGGCACGCCGGCCGAGATCGAGCAGATCGCGCGATCCCAGCTGTGAACGCGCGAGTGAACAACCGATTGGTCTAGCGCCACACCGGCCGGCGGCACGAGACCATGGAGGCCGGGAGGTTCGCCATGGCCGAGGACTTCAACCGGTACTGCGACCTGACCATGCGGGGTGGGGCGGCCAGTGGCGTCGTCTACCCGTTGGCCGTCGTGGAGTTGGCCGGGCACTACCGGTTCCGGTCGTTGGGCGGTGCGTCGGCCGGTGCGATCGGGGCCGCCTTCACCGCCGCCGCGGAGAAGGGCCGGGACCGGGACGGGTTCCGCAAGCTCGGGGAGGTCGTCGACTGGTTCGCCGCGCCCGGCTGGCGGCTGGCCCAGCTCTTCCAGCCCAGCGAGCACACCCGCAAGCTGTACCGGATCGTGGCGGCCTCCATGCAGCGCCGCGACTCCACCGGGCGCAGCCCGCTCACGTGCCTCCTGCTGGCCCTGATCAGCGCGATCGGCTGGCGGGCACGGGCCTTCCTCGCCTTGGCGCTGGGGCTGTGGCTCATCGGTCCGACCCTGTGGTTCCACTCGATCGACTGGGGCGCCACGCCGACGTGGGCGCTGATCGGCCTCACCGTCGCGGCCCTCGTCGCCGTGCCCGGCATCGTGCTGAGAGTCCTGCCGAACGGCCGGGACGCGTGGTTGCGCCGCGTCGGCACCGCGCTGCTCCTGGTCGTCCCGCTGATCCCGGTCGCCCTGAGCACGCGCTGGACGGCCCCGAGCCTGGCGAGCGCCGCCACCGCCGCCGTGTGGTGGCTGGTGCTCGGGTTCGCGTTCGTCAGCGCGGTCGCCCTCACCTACGGCCTGGGCGCCAAGCGGTTCCTCGACCGGATGGCGACCACCATCCACTTCGGACTCATCCCGGGCACCGGCGCGTTCCGGCCGAACTTCTGGGACCGCCGGTGCGGCGTGCCCGCGTCGACCGGCGTGCCCCCGCTGAGCGACTGGATCGCCGACGTGCTGGACGACCTGTCCGGGACGACGGACCTGACGTTCGACGACCTGACCACCAACCTGGTCCTGATGACCACGGACCTGTCCGAGGGCCGCCCCTACCGCCTGCCGTTCACCGAACCGTCGGCCGCGTGGCTGTTCTGCCCGACGTGCCTGGGGACCGTCCTTCCGCCGCGGACCGTCGACAAGCTCGGCCACGACGCCTCGCGGCACCACTGCCCGCTGCACCCCGCCGAGACCCTGCACGTGCTGCCGAAGAACCTGCCGGTCGCGCTGGCCGTCCGGATGAGCATGCCGCTGCCCGGCCTGATCGCCGCGGTGCCGCTGGTGCGCGCCGAGCCGGAACCCCGCGTCCACTGGTTCTCCGACGGCGGCATCACCAGCAACTTCCCGATCCACTTCTTCGACAACCTGCTGCCGCGCTGGCCGACGTTCGGCCTGAGCCTGCAGTCCTACCCGCCCGGCGACGACCGGGACGTCTGGCTGCCCGAGCAGGACGCGTCCACCGGCGGCACGCCGTGGCGCGGCATCGGGCTGGTGCAGCACTTCGCGTCGGCGATCCTCAACACCATGCTCGACTGGCGCGACACGATGCAGTCCGCCCTGCCGGGCTACCGGGGACGGATCGCGCACGTCCGCGTCGGAGCCCTGGAAGGCGGCACGAACCTCTTCATGCGCCCGGAGACGATCCGCGCCCTGGCCGAACGCGGCGCCGAGGCCGGGCGGCTGCTGCGCACCCGGTTCACCGAGGACGACTCGACCAAGACCGACCGCTACCGCTGGATCCGCATGCGCCTGGCCATGCGCGAGTACCAGCAGCTGGCCGACCAGTCCGGCGACCGCGCCGCCCTCTACCGCGACCTCACCGCCCGCTACCGGATCCCCGAGGACCTGCACGCCTGGTTCACCACGCCACCCGACACCGACCCGAACGCGCGCGAGATCGGACTCACCCTCGACGCGCTGGGCGCGGTGCCCGCGGGCCCGTTCGACGGCGAGCCGCCGATCGACCCGGACCTCCGCCTCACCCCGCCCGAGTGACGGACGCCGTCAGACCTTCTTCCCGACCCCCGCGTACGCGTTGATGTAGGCGTCGTCCGAATCCGGCCACCACTCGCTCAACGGCACCACGCCGGGCTCCACGACCTCCAGCCCGTCGAAGAAGGTGGCGACCTCCGCACCGGTCCGCAGCACCAGCGGGCTGTCCGTGCGGCGGTAGATGGCGTTGACCTGCTCGCCGCTCTCCCGCCCCTCCTGCGACACGCCGTCCCAGCTCGCGTGCGAGATTGCCACGAAGCTGCCCGGCGCCAGCACGTCCCGGTACCGGGCGATGGCCGCGGCCGGCTCGTCCTCGTCCGGCACGAAGTGCAGCACGGCGACCATCAGCAGCCCGATCGGCCGGTCGAAGTCGAGCACCGACCGCACCTCGTCGTTCTCCAGCACGGAGTCCGGGTCGCGCAGGTCCGCCTGGATCGCGCTGGCCAGCGGGTTGTCCGCCAGCAACGCCGTGCTGTGCGCCACGGCCACCGGCTCGACGTCCGCGTACACCACCCGTGCCGCCGGGTTGGTCTGCTGGGCGATCTCGTGCACGTTGCCGACCGTCGGGATGCCCGACCCCAGGTCGAGGAACTGGTCGATGCCCTGCGACAGCAGGTACCGCACCGCCCGCCGCAGGAACGACCGGTTGGCCCGGGCCGCGCCGGACATGCCGGGGAAGATCTGCTCGACCGACTTCGCCGCCTCGCGGTCCACCGCGAAGTTGTGCGACCCGCCCAGGAAGTAGTCGTACATCCGGGCCGCGCTCGGCCGGTCCAGGTCCACCGAAGACGGAACCCAGCTCGCCTGCTCCATGCGCACATCTCCTCGTCAGCCGACCGCGTGATCGTCGCGGCGCCATCCACGGGGCACAACCCCCGAATGGACGCTCGCTCTGGGCGAACACCTACCGGAAACAAACCCACGCTCATCTTGGTTGAGCCAGTCAGACTCAACTTTGGAGGGATCATGGGCGAGACGTTGGCGCTGCCGGTGCTGCCGCTGGACGACGTGGTCGTGCTGCCGGGCATGGTCGTGCCGATCCGCCTCAGCGGCTCGGACGCCACCGCCGAGGCCCGCGCCGCGATCGAGGCCGCGACGGCGACGGGCGGTCAGTCGAAGGTCCTGCTGGTGCCCCGGCTGGACGGCAAGTACGCCAAGGTGGGCACGCTGGCCCTGATCGAGCAGGTCGGCAGGCTCTCCGGCGGCGAGCGCGCGGCCGTCGTGCGCGGCACCGAGCGGGTGCGCATCGGCACCGGCACCACCGGCCCCGGCGCGGCGCTGTGGGTCGAGGCGACCATCGCGGACGAATCACCGGTCGACGACCACACCCGCGAACTGGCCCGCGAGTACCGGGGGCTGGTCACCACGATCCTCCAGCAGCGCGGCGCGTGGCAGGTGGTCGACTCGGTGCAGCAGGTGGACGACCCGTCCGCCCTCGCCGACCTCGCCGGCTACGCCTCGTACCTCAGCGACGAGCAGAAGGTCTGGCTGCTGGAGACCAGCGACGTCACCGAGCGGCTCGAGAAGCTGCTGGAGTGGGGCCGCGAGTACCTGACCGAACTCGACGTCGCCGAGACCATCCGCAAGGACGTCAAGGAAGGCGTCGAGAAGCAGCAGCGCGAGTTCCTGCTGCGCCAACAGCTGGCCGCGATCCGCAAGGAACTGGCCGAGCTCGACGGCAAGCCCGCCACCGAGGAGCAGGACTACCGAGCCCGCGTCGAAGGCGCCGACCTGCCGGAGAAAGTCCGCGAGGCCGCCCTGGCCGAGGTCGACAAGCTCGAACGGACCTCCGAGCAGTCACCCGAGGTCGGCTGGATCCGCACCTGGCTCGACACCGTCCTCGACCTGCCGTGGAACGAACGCACCGAGGACGCCTACGACATCGCGGGCGCCCGCGCCGTCCTGGACGCCGACCACGCGGGCCTGGACGACGTCAAGGAACGCATCACCGAGTACCTGGCCGTCCGCCGCCGCCGCGCCGACCGCGGTCTCGGCGTCGTGGGCGGCCGCCGTTCCGGCGCGGTCCTGGCCCTGGTCGGACCTCCCGGCGTCGGCAAGACCTCCCTCGGTGAATCCGTCGCCCGCGCGATGGGCCGCAAGTTCGTCCGGGTGGCCCTGGGCGGCGTCCGCGACGAAGCCGAGATCCGCGGCCACCGCCGCACCTACGTGGGCGCGCTGCCGGGCCGGATCGTCCGGGCCATCTCCGAAGCGGGCTCGATGAACCCGGTCGTCCTCCTGGACGAGATCGACAAGGTGGGCGCCGACTACCGCGGCGACCCCACCGCCGCCCTCCTCGAAGTCCTCGACCCGGCCCAGAACCACACGTTCCGCGACCACTACCTCGAAGTCGAACTGGACCTCTCCGACGTCGTCTTCCTCGCCACCGCCAACGTCCTGGAATCCATCCCGGGTCCCCTGCTGGACCGCATGGAACTGGTCCAGCTCGACGGCTACACGGAGGACGAGAAGGTCACCATCGCCCGCGACCACCTCCTGCCGCGCCAGGTCGAACGCGCCGGCCTCACCCCCGAGGACGTCACGATCACCGAGCCGACCCTGCGCAAACTGGCCGGCGAGTACACCCGTGAAGCAGGTGTCCGGCAGCTGGAACGCGCGCTCGCACGCATCCTCCGCAAGGTGACCGCACGCGTCGCCCTGGACGAATCCACCCTGCCGGTCACCGTCGACATCCCGAACCTCCGGACCTACCTGGGCTCGCCCAAGCACACCCCGGAGTCCGCCGAGCGCACTGCCGTCCCGGGCGTCGCCACGGGCCTGGCCGTGACCGGAGCCGGCGGCGACGTGCTCTTCGTGGAGGCCTCACTGGCATCCGCGGGGACCGGCGCGTCCGGCGTCACCCTGACCGGCCAACTGGGCGACGTGATGAAGGAGTCGGCCCAGATCGCCCTCTCCTACCTGCGCTCCAACGACGAACGAGCCGAAGTCCTGGCAGACCGCGGCGTCCACATCCACGTCCCAGCCGGCGCCGTGCCCAAGGACGGCCCTTCAGCAGGCGTCACCATGACCACGGCGCTCGCCTCCCTGCTCTCCGGCCGCCCGGTCCGCTCCGACGTCGCCATGACCGGCGAGGTCTCCCTGACGGGCCGCGTCCTCCCCATCGGCGGCGTCAAGCAAAAGCTGCTGGCCGCCCACCGCGCCGGCATCACCACCGTCCTCCTGCCCAAGCGCAACGAACCGGACCTCGACGACGTCCCGGACTCGGTCCTGGCCGAACTGACCGTCCACCTCGTCACCGACGTCCGCGAAGCCCTCGACCTAGCCCTCCAACCAACCACCACAACCACCAACACCACCACCACCGCAGCCGCCTAACCCCAACCCCAACCCTCACCACCACCACAACGGACCCGCAGCGCACCCTCAGAGGCCCGATTTGACATGGGTTCGGGTGCTTTAGGCTGGTCGAAGCCGGCAGGCCTGGCGGGACGCTTTTCCCCGCCGGGCCTGCCGGCTTTGGCCTGCCTGGAGTGCCCGTAAGGGCCCCATGTCAAATCGAGCCGGACCGGACCCACACCGCCCACACCGCCCCGCCAACTCGAACCGGACTCACCCCCGAGCCGCCCTCAACCACCGCACCACCCGCCCGCCCGCATTCACCTCAGATTGCACAAATCCAACGGCACCCCATCCGCCGTCACACACGGCAGGTACCCGGCATCCTTCATCCGCACCCGAGCCCCGTCGTGCTCCCGCACGTACGCCACGAACCGCGCGACCAACGACCCCGACGCCGGCTCCGACCGCGTGTACAAGTACTCCACCGTCCAGAACGGGTAGCCCGCCTCCACCCCCGCCGCCGCGTCGAACACCTTCCCGCCCAACGACAACGCGGTCAACGCGTTCGTCTTGCGGGCCTCCGCCACCGAAGGCGCGTCCGCGTACCCGATCGCACCCTCCACCGCGCCGATCTCCCGCACCACGTCCGCGTTCTTGTCCCGCTCGCACCGGATCACCGGGGCCTCCGGCGCGCGGTCCTTCGCCCGGCAGTCGTTGGACGACAACGCGCTCTCACTCGTACCCAGCACCCGCCGCTCGAACAGCTCCCGCGTCCCCGACTCACCACCCCTGCCCACAATCCGGATCGGCAACGGCGAACCACCCCGCAGCTGGCTCCAATCCGTGTAGACCCCCGCGTAGATCCCGCGCAGCTGCTCCACCGTGATGCTGTCGAGCCCGACCGAGCTGTGCACCACCACGTGGTAGACCACGATCGCCAGCTGCTGCGCGAAAACGCCCTGCACCTCCTGCTTGCCGTCCGACAGCGCCACCACGCCCTCCTCACCCCCGGCCACCTCGCGCACGCCTTGGATGCTCCCCGTGGCGGACGTGGTGATCTCCGCACCGGGGCAGGCCCGCTCGTACTGGTCGGCGATGGTGGCCATGGTCGGCATGAACACGCTCGACCCCTCGACCCGCACCTTGCCCGACGCGCACGCCACCGTCGCGTCGTTCGAACCCGGCGGCCACGCCAGCACCAGCACCAGCACCGCCGCCAGCAACGCGGCCAGGCCACCGGTCAACCGGGGCAGGGTGAGCAGCCGCTCCGGGCGCTCGTCGTGCACGATCCCCGCGCCCCCGAGGCTGCCGACGACCTTCACGTCCTTGCCGAGCTCGCCCTTCGGCTTGCCGTCCGGCTCACGCAGCACCACCAGCAGCTTGAACTTCTGCTTGCGCCGCAGCACGAGCTTCTCCAGCCGCACGCCGTGCCAGACCGGCTCGCCCGGCGGGTCCGCCGGCACCGCCAGCCCACCCCACTTGGCCACCCGCTGCGCCATCCGCTCGCGCACCGTCGGCAGCGACGCCTTCGCCGGACTCGCCTCCGAGCCGAAGAACTGCAGGCTGCGCCGGATCTCGGCCTTCAGCTCCTCCGAGCCCGCCTCGGACACCCTGGCGTTCCACACGATCCGGTCGCCGAAGGTGAACGTCAGCGGCTTGTCGAAGTCCTCGCCGTCGATGTCGTAGCTACCGGTGTTGCGCACCCGGATCACCACGATGCTCATCCGGTCCAGCACCCGCACCAGTTCCCTCAGCTGGGGCGAGTTCGGGTCGGTCCCGTCGTGCAACTGCTCGGGCCCGAGACCGATCTTGGAGTTGTAGAGCACCCGGAACCCGAGCCGCTTGCGGCGCACGAAGAGCCGGTCGATGACCGGCGTCGCGAACAGCAGCCCGATCGCGAGCAGCACCGGACCGGGACCACCGAGGAAGTCCAACGCGGAACGCAGCACCTGCACACCGAATTCTCGGTCGGCGGACCGACCGAGAACCGGGTCATCGCCGGGAGTTCACCGTGACTTCACTGGACGTCAAGGGAGTCCGGCCGTTCGAACCACCTACTCAGTGCCGACTTCGAACCACCTATCAGTGCCCGACGTCGATGACCACGCGGGTCGGCGAGTCGAGCAGGAACACGCGGTGCCACGAGTCGCGCCGCATGCCGAGCCCGACGGTGAGGTTGGCCTCGAAGTCACCCGTGATCGCGAACGCCTGGACGTTGGTCAGCGCGGGCGTCTCGAACCGCCGGGGACCGGTGTAGGTCGGGTTCCCGTTGTCGTCGTGCGCTGCGGCCGGCGCGAGCCGCACCTCCAGGAAGTAGGCGCCCGGCAACGAGACCGGGTTGCCGGAACCGTCCTCGTAGAGCTGGTCGACGCTCCGGATGAAGAACTCCGGCCGGTGACCGTCGAGGTCGAGCACGACCCGGTCGAACCCGACGTGTCTGCCCGTGCGCACCCCGATCAACACCGGCGTTTGCGTCATCGACGACACACCCGTCGCCCCCAACACACGCGACCCACCGGACACCGCCGACCCACCCGACGCACCAGACCCGCCGGACACGCCCGACGCCGCGGCCGGAACCGCGACCCCGACCGCGGCCATGGCGAACACGAGCACTGCGAGTTTCCTGAAACGGCTGTTCATGACGTCCTCCAAGGGCTCTCCCGGCTGACTGCCGGTACACCCCTAGAGACGTGTCGCACGTCACACGGTTGCCTGCGGATCGGCCAGGAAGTCACCCAGCACGACCGGCGTCACCCCGTCCAGCTTGCAGCGCTCCAGGAACGCCAGGAAGTCCTGCACGAACGTGTGCCGGAAGTGCATCAGCACGATGTCGCCCGCGTTCAGCCGACCACCTGCCTGGAACTGCACGACGCCGTCGTTGACCGCCGCCGTCCACATGACCAACGCGGTGAACCCGCAGTCGGCGGCCGCCCGGCGCGTGGTGTGGTCGAAGTTGCCGAACGGCGGGCGGAACAGCTTCGGCCGCGCCCCGAGCTGCACCCGGAGCAGCTCGGCGTTGCCGCAGATCTCACCGCGCTGGAAGTCGTAGGACGTGCCCGTCAGGTCGGGGTGCGTCGCCGTGTGCGCGTGGACCGTCGCGAGACCCTCGAACCCCTTGAAGTAGTCGGCGTGCCCGTCCACGTGCTTCGAGTTCAGGAACAGGGTCGGCTCGACACCGCTCTTGCGCATCAGCTCGGCCGCGGCCGGGTGGCGGACCGCGCCGTCGTCGATCGTGACGAACACGTACGGCCGGTCGGTCTCGATCCGCCGGACCACGGGCACCATGCCGTCCACGATCGGCGGCACGTGCTGCTGGGGCGTGCCGAAGACGTACGGCCGCTGGAACACGGGAATGGTGGTCCCGCCGGGGCCGGGCACGGCCGTCGGCGGCGTGGTGGTCGTGGTCGTCGTGGCGGTCGTCGTCGCGGCGACGGCCGCCGCCGACGGGACCTGCCGTGGTTCCGGCTGCGACGAACACGCGCACAGCACCGCGACGACGGCGGCCAGGACCGCCACTCCCCTGGGTCTCATCCGGGCTTCCCCCTCGAACGGGCGTCACCCATCCAGGTGACGCTCACTCGATTGGAGACGCCACGAGGATCACTCAGGTTGCTCACGGATTCGAGCGTCACCCCTGGCGACCTCCGGCGCACCCTCGCTGCGGCACTTCCACCCCGGAGATAGGGTCGGGCGGGTCCCGCAAGATCACGTGTGGAGGACCTGATGAGCCTCGAACGCCCCGTCGCGCCCGATCCCTACGCGCTGCTGCCGCAGGTGGCGTCGTTCACCCTCAGCTCGACCGACGTGTCCGACGGCCAACCCCTGGCGGACGCGCAGGTTTTCGAGGGCGGCAACACCTCGCCGCAGCTGAGCTGGACCGGGTTCCCGGAGGAGACCAAGAGCTTCGTGGTCACCTGCTTCGACCCGGACGCGCCGACGCCCTCGGGCTTCTGGCACTGGGTCGCGGTGGACCTCCCGGCGTCCGTCACCTCCCTCGACACCGGCGCCGGCGCCTCGGACGACACGCTGCCCGCCGGCGCGTTCCACGTGCGCAGCGACTTCGGCACCCGCGCGTTCGGCGGGGCCGCCCCGCCGCCCGGCGACCAGGTGCACCGGTACTACTTCGTGGTGCACGCCGTCGACGTCGACCGACTGGACGTGGACGGCGACGCCTCCCCCGCCGTGGTCAGCTTCAACCTCGCGTTCCACACCCTGGCGCGGGCGATCCTCGTGCCGACCTACGCCCACTGAACGATCGACGCCGACCCCGGGAACAAGTGCCTCACGTCGCGGGTTGCAGCACGACGTGAGGCACTTCGACCTGGTCATCATCGGCACCGGTTCCGGCAACTCCATCGTGGACGAGCGGTTCGCCGGCTGGAACATCGCGATCGTCGAGAAGGGTGTGTTCGGCGGCACGTGCCTGAACGTCGGGTGCATCCCCACCAAGATGTTCGTGCACACCGCGGACGTCGCCGCCGCACCCTCCTCGGGCGCGCGGCTCGGCGTCGACGCCCACCTGGACGGCGTGCGGTGGACCGACGTGCGCGACCGGATCTTCGGCCGGATCGACCCCATCTCCGAGGGTGGCCGCCGCTGGCGGGCCGAGGAGAACGCCAACGTCACCGTCTACGAGGGCACGGCCCGGTTCACCGGCCCCAAGACCCTCGACACGGGCACCGGCGAGGTGATCACCGCGGACCGGTTCGTGCTCGCCGCGGGCAGCCGGCCGGTGGTCCCGGACGTCGCCGACCTCGACTCCGTCGGCTACCACACCAGCGACACGGTCATGCGGCTCGACGCCCTGCCCCCTCGCCTCACCATCCTGGGCAGCGGTTTCGTGGCGGCCGAGTTCGCGCACGTGTTCTCGTCCTTCGGCGTGCAGGTGACCGTGGTCGGGCGGTCCGACCTGCTCCTGCGCCACGAGGACCGCGAGATCGCCACCCGGTTCACCGAGACCGCCGCGCAGAAGTGGGACGTGCGGCTCAAGCGCAAGGCGGTGCGGGCCGAACGGGTCGACGGCGTGGTGCGGCTGCACCTGGAGGGCCCGGACGGCGCGGAGGTCGTGGAGTCCGAGGAGCTGCTGGTCGCGGTCGGCCGCACGCCGAACTCGGACCTGCTCGACCTGGCCGCCACCGGCGTCGACGTGCACCCCGACGGTCGCGTGGTCGTCGACGAGCACCAGCGCACGTCCGTCGAGGGCGTCTACGCGCTCGGCGACATCAGCTCCGAGTACCAGCTCAAGCACGTGGCCAACCACGAGGCGCGGGTCGTGCAGCACAACCTGCTGCACCCGGACGAGCCGATCTCCTCCGACCACCGGTTCGTGCCGGCGGCCGTCTTCTCCTCGCCGCAGATCGCGTCGGTCGGGTTGACCGAGGAGCAGGCCGTCGAGCGCGGCGTGCGCTACGTGACGGCGGCGCAGGCCTACGCGTCGATCGCGTACGGCTGGGCGATGGAGGACACGACCGGGTTCGCGAAGGTGATGGCCGACCCCGACACGGGCCTGATCCTGGGCGCGCACGTGATCGGGCCGCAGGCGTCGAGCGTGATCCAGCCGGTGATCCAGGCGATGAGCTTCGGCCTGGACGCCCGGACGATGGCGCGCGGGCAGTACTGGATCCACCCGGCGATGCCCGAGGTCATCGAGAACGCGCTGCTCAACCTGCCCCTGACGGACTGAGCGCCCCGCGCCCCGCGGCCACGAGCACCAGCACCAGCACCACAAGATGGAGACCCGGTCGTACCCCTCGTGCGACCGGGTCTCCGTTCTGTCCGTAACCGACACATCGTGCCGGGAAGACGAGGCGTTATCAGCTACACCGTGCGCGGCCGACCGGCGACCCACCCGAGCCCGGTCAGCACGACCAGCAGCCCCACCAGGACCAGCATCGACATCGTCCAGGTGCCGGTGGCACCGCGCAGCACCCCGAACGCGAACGGTCCGGCGGCCGAGATCAGGTAGCCGATGCTCTGCGCCATCGCCGAGAGCCGCGCCGTGTCCGCACCGGTCGACGTGCGCAACGAGATCATCACCAGCGCGAGCGGGAACATGCCCATCCCCACGCCGATCAGCACGACCCACAACCCGGGCGCCGCGCCAGGAGCCAGGGCGAGGCCCAGCACGCCCAGCACCGACAGCACGCCCAACACCAGCACCAGCCACGACTGCCCGGACCACCGCGCCGCCAGCGGGGGCACGACCAGGCTCACCGGCACGCCCAGCACCATCGTGATGGCCAGCAGCAGCCCGGCCGTCGTCCGGTCCACCCCGGAGTCGACCAGGATCTGCGGCAACCAGCCCATCACCGTGTAGGCCAGCAGCGACTGGAGCCCGAAGAACACCGTGATCACCCAGGCCAACGGGCTGCGGAACAACGACCGGCCGGCCTTCACCGACCGCGTCACCGGCCGTGCGGCCAACCCGTGCCGGGCACCCGCCAGCCACACCAGCAGAGCCGCCGCCGACAGGAACGCCCAGGCGCCGACCGCCAGCCGCCACGACCCGAACGCCGACTCCAGCCCCGGCGTGAACGCCGCGCCGACCGCTGCCCCGGCCGCCAGCGCGGCGGTATAGACGCCGGTCACCAGGCCCACCCGGCCCGGGAACGACTCCTTCACCACCACGGGGATCAGCACGTTGCACACCGCGATGCCCGCGCACGCGATGAACGTGCCGCCGAGCACCGCCACCGGCCCGTCCACCACCCGCAGCACCAGGCCGACCGTCAGCACCAGCAACGACAGCGCGACCGCCCGGGCCATCCCGAACCGCCGCCCCAGCCAGGGCGCGAGGAACGCGGCGAACCCGAAGCACAGCGTCGGCACGGCGGTCAGCAGGCTCGTCCACGCGGTCGACACGCCGAGCGACGTGCGCACGTCACCGAGCACGGAGGCCAGGCTCGTCACGGCCGGGCGGAGGTTCGCGGCGGCCAGCGCTACGCCGATCGCCAACAGGGTGCTGCCGACCAGGGCAACTTGACGGCTCCGACGCCCCTCACCCACGGCAGTGCGGCCAGGATGGTCGGCGATCGTCGCATTGGCATCGCCATCGGTGGCAATGTGGGCAGTCGACGGTGACCAGTCTGGCCGGGTCTGCTGGATTGGCACCTGGCTACTATCGCAGACATGGGATGTTCGGATGAAAGGATGACGCTGTGCCGTTGGCCACTACTCGGCGGGCCGGGCTCGTCGACCAGGTGATCGACCAGATGAGGGGAGCGATCGCCGCCGGTGAATGGCCGGTCGGCCGCCGCATCCCACCGGAGCCGGAGCTGGTCACCGCCCTGGGCGTGGGTCGCAACACCGTGCGGGAGGCCGTGCGCGCCCTGTCGCACGCGGGGCTGCTGGAGGTGCGCCAGGGCGACGGCACGTTCGTCCGCGCGACCAGCGAGCTGTCCGGCGCGGTCCGCCGGTTGTGCGGCAGCGAGCTGCGCGAGGTGCTCCAGGTGCGCCGGACGCTGGAGGTGGAGGGCGCCCGCCTGGCCGCGACCCACCGCACCGACGAGGAGCTCCGCAAGCTCGAGGAGCTGCTGGCCGAGCGGGACGCCGCGCTGGCCGCGAAGGAGTGGGCCCGGCTGGTGGAGCGGGACACCGCGTTCCACGTGATGCTCGTGCAGTGCTCGCACAACACCCTGCTGGCCGAGCTGTACCAGGGCCTGACCGAGGCGGTCCGGGCCAGCATCACGGCCACCGTGGAGACCGACCACGAGGACGACCACGTGTCGCACACCGGTCTGCTCGACGCGGTCCGCGACCGTGACGCGGCCCGTGCGGCGGCCGAGGCGGGAGGCTTCCTGGAGGAGTTGCTGGAGCGGCACAAGGACTGAACCGCGGTCCGCGACCGCGGCAGCCGCGGCACCACGCCGTTGCGGGGCGAGGTCCCGCAGGCCTACCACGACCTGCGGGCAGGTCTCACCGGCGTGCGCCCTTCCGGGCGTGCCAAGGCGGTAAGGGCTTTCACCACGGGGCGGAGACCTCCCACGGCGGCGGAGTTCCGCAGGAGGCCTCCTGGTGAATGGCTTGACCGGGTCCAGACCCACGACCCCCGACGACCCACTTCGATAGTCGTCGCAATTGCGCCCGCCGCAACCGTCGGTTGCCCGATCGTTATCTGCGGCCCCGGAACCGGCCTCAAGCGGTCTCCCGCTGCTCCCAGCAGTCCCGCAACGCCGCCAGGGTCGCGGTCACGGCGGGACGGCGGCCGGCCTGCGTGCGCCACACCGCGAACACCCGACGCGTCGGCGTCGGCCGGAACGGCACCGCGCGCACCGAGTCCGGCAGCGCGCCACGGCCGAGCCGGGGCAGCAGCGCCACGCCGATCCCCTTGGCCAGCAACGCCAACTGCGTCTCGTACTCGGCGATCCGGTAGGCCAGGTCGGGTTCCATGCCCGCGCCGCGGAAGGTGTTCACCAGCCAGTCGTGGCAGATCGTGCCCTCCGGCTGGCAGATCCACCGCTCGCCCGCCAGGTCCTCCGGCACCACGCTCTCCCGCTGCGCCAACGGGTGCGCGACGGGCAGCAGCACGTCGGCGACGTCCTCGCCGAGCCGCACCCGCGACACGGGCTCGGGCACGGCCAGCGGCGCGTTGACCCAGTCGTGCGTGACGGCCAGGTCCAGCTCGCCGCGCGCCACCGCCTCCAGGCAGTCCGGCGGGTCGAGCTCGACCAGGCGCACGTCCAGCTGCGGGTGCCGCTCGGCCAGCCGCACCACCGCCGCGGGCAGCAGGCCGCGCGCGGCGGTGGCGAACGCGCCGACCCGCAACTCGCCGACGGCCGCGCCGCGCTGCTCCTCCAGCGCCACCTCGGCGTGCTCGACCAGCGCGAGCACCTGCCCGGCGGTGGCCGACAGCAGGTGCGCGGCGTCGGTCAGCGCGACACCGCGGCCACGGCGTTCCAGCAGCGTGGTGCGGGTCTCCCGTTCCAGCTTGGCGATCTGCTGCGACACCGCCGACGGGGTGTAGCCCAACGCCGTGGCCGCCGCGCCGACCGAGCCGTGCTGCGCCACGGCGTGCAGGGCGCGGAGCCGTCCGAGATCAAGCATGTAGCAATGCTAAACCGAAACCTTCAGCACTCGTCGCTGGTCCTAAACGATGGCACCGCTGAGACTCGGTGGTGTGAAACCACGCCACGTCGCGATCGCGGTGCTCGTCGCCACCATCTGGGGGATCAACTTCGTCGTCATCAAGGTGGGTCTGCGCGACTTCCCGCCGTTGTTCTTCTCCGCGCTGCGGTTCCTGGCCGCCGCCGTGCCCGCGCTGTGGTTCGTCGGCCGGCCCAAGGTGGCGTGGAAGTGGGTCGCCGCGGTCGCGCTGGCGCTCGGCGTGGCCAAGTTCGGGTTGGTGTTCGTCGGCATGGCGGCCGGGATGCCCGCCGGGTTGTCGTCGTTGGTGTTGCAGAGCCAGGTGTTCTTCACCGTGCTGTTCGCGGCCGTGCTGCTGCGGGAACGGCCGCGGCCCGTGCAGCTGCTCGGGATGGGCGTGGCGGCGGCGGGGATCGTGGTGATCGCGTTCGACTACGGGGTCGGCAGCCCGATCTCGGCGTTCCTGCTGGTGGTCCTCGGCGCGGTGGCGTGGGGCCTGGCCAACGTCGCCACCCGGTACGCCCGGCCGCCGGACCCGATCAACTTCATCGTGTGGGTCAGCGCGTTGGCGGTGCTGCCCCTGCTCGGGTTGTCGCTCGTCTTCGAGGGCCCGGCCGCGGACCTGGCCGCGTTGCGGGGGATGGATTGGAGCGGCGTCGGCGCGATCCTGTTCATCGCGTGGGTGTCGACGCTGCTCGGGTTCGGGTTGTGGAACCTGCTGCTGCGGACTTACGAGGCGAGCGCCGTCGTGCCGTTCGCGCTGCTGGTGCCGGTGGCGGGGATGTTGTCGGGGTGGCTGCTGCTGGACGAGGCGATCACGGCGGTGCGGCTCGGGGCGGCGGCGCTGGTGATCATCGGCATGGCGGCGACGACGGTGAAGCGACGTGGGTCGCGTGTGTCGGAACCGGTGCTCGTTGGGGTGGGTGCTCGGTGAGGGTGGTTGGTTGGGGTCGGGCCGGGCCCGGGTCGGGGTCGGGGTCGGGGTCGGGCGTTACTTCCGGCTCGATTTGACATGGGGCCCTTACGGGCACCCCAGGCAGGCCAAAGCCGGGCAGGCCTGGCGGGAAAAGCGTCCGCCAAGCCTGCCCGGCTTCGACCAGCCTATGGCACCCGAACCCATGTCAAATCGGGCCTAGGTGGGTGAGTTGCGGGTCCGTTGTGGGCGGGTGGGGTGAGTGGACTTCGGTGGGTGCGGTGCGGGTCCGTCGTGCTCGGTTGTGCCAGTCGCCGAGCTTCCGGTACGGCGCCAACGCCTCGTCGTAGTGCGCCTCCGCGCCCGATCGCCGATCCGGCTCGCCACACCCGGCGCGAGCTCGTACAGCACCCGGCGGTCGTCCCGATGCGGGCGGTACAGCAGGAAGCTGGCCTTTCTACCGCCCGCATCGGTGATTGACGGCCCGCCGGCGTTCCGCTGGGCTGGAGGTGTGGAGCACCGCGTGCTGTCGGCCAGGACGATCGTGCTCTGGGCGGTCGGGCTCGGGGTGGTGGCGGTGGGGTCCGTGGTGCTCCTGCTGGTCACGCTGGGGTCCGGCGAGCCGCAGGACGGTGTGCGGCTGGACGTCGTCCGCACGGCGTCCAGCATCGTGCTCGGCACGGGCGGTGCGGCGGCGTTGCTGCTCACGGCGCGCCGCCAGCGCTACGCGGAGCTGGACCTCGTGCAGAAGGACCACGACGCGACCGAGCGCCGCGTCACCGAGCTGTACGGCAAGGCCGCCGACCAGCTCGGCAGCGACAAGGCGCCGGTCCGGTTGGCCGGGCTGTACGCGCTGGAGCGGTTGGCGCAGGGCAACCCCGCGCACCGGCAGACGATCGTGAACCTGATCTGCGCCTACCTGCGGATGCCGTTCACGCCGCCGCCGGAGGTGCGGGCCAGGACGCGGATCGGGCCGCGCGACGCGCACCGGTTCCAGGAGCTGGAGGTCCGGCAGACCGCGACCGCGCTGCTGGCCGCCCACCTGCGCCCGGACGAGCCCGAGGCGTTCTGGGCGGGCATCGCGCTCGACCTGTCCAACGCCACGCTGGTCAAGCCCACCCTGACCCGCGCCAGGGTCAGGTCCGCGTCGTTCGCCGGCACCACGTTCGTCGGCCCGGCGGCGTTCCGCGGCACGGAGTTCTCCGGCACGGCCGACTTCCGCGACACGTGCTTCCGCGACCTGGCCGACTTCCGGCGGGTCGCGTTCGGCGACTCGGTGTTCCGGGGCGCGGTGTTCGAGGGCCGCACGGACTTCGGCGTGCACACGACGGCCAAGCTGACCGACGCCCGGACGCGGACCGGTGACGTGCGGCGGAAGTGGCCGGCGGGGTGGGTGGAGCGGGCCGCCGAGCCCGGCTGGGCCGAGCTCGTGCCCGTCGACAAACCCGCTTGACCCGAACGGGCGACGTATCCTCCGGCGAACCACCGGTACCTTCACTGTGTGACTACCCGTGAGCGGAGGTGTGACGTGTGCGCCGTCTTCCGCATGTCCCCCCGCCTGACCGCGGGCATCTAAGCGAGCGTCCACTCGGACCACGTGATTCCTCACGCAGCGATGTGACCGCACGGCCCACGACGGGTCCACGCGGGTAGGTCCGCCCGGCTTGCCGGTCGGGCAGCCGCCCGCCGCCGTCGCCGAGCCGGTCGTCCACGCGACTCCGCCCACCGGTGGCACAACCGCGCGACTTGTCGGTCGCCGCACCGCGGTCGGACGCCGTCAGGCGACAGGTGGCGCACCCGCGGGAGGGATCACCGGAAGTCCCGGTGGCGCGCCCCGCTCCAGCAACGCCCACACCGCGTCGGTGTCGAGGTGGTCGGCGACCAGGTCGCCGAGCAGGTCGAGCTGCGCGGACCGCCGTCCGGCGAAGTCCACGTCCGGCGCGGGGGTGAATCCTTGCCGGCCCGCGTGGCGGGCGGCCCAGCGCAGGAGCGCGCGGCGGAAGCCGTCGTTCTCCAGCAACCCGTGCCAGTGCGTGCCGGCGACCCGGCCGCGCAGGGCGCCCTCCGGCGTGCCGTCCGGTAGGGTGACCAGCCCTTCCTCGGCGTTGCGGGTGACCACGCCGTGGTGGATCTCGTAGCCCGTGACGGGCTCGCCGAACGCGTCGCCCCGTGGCGTGCCCAGCGTCTTGTCCGGCTCGAACCGCACGTCCACGTCGAGCAGGCCCAACCCCGCCACCGCGCCCGCGCGCGACTCCACCGCGTCCTCGATCGTCCGGCCGAGCATCTGGAAACCGCCGCAGATGCCGAGCACCGGACCGTCGTGCGCGGCGATCGCGTCGGCCAGGCCGGTGGTGCGCAACCACCGCAGGTCGTCCACCGTCGCCTTCGAGCCGGGCACCACCACGAGGTCCGCGTCGGCCAGCCGGGACGGCTCGGTGACGAACCGCACGGACACACCCGGCTCGCACGCCAGCGCCTCCACGTCCGTGGCGTTGGAGATCCGCGGCAACCGCACCACGGCCACCCGCAGCCACTGGTCGCCGCACGGCGGCTCCGGCCGGCCGATCACGCCGTCCGCCGCGTAGGACAGGGAGTCCTCCGCGTCCAGCCACAGCTCCTCCCGCCACGGCAGCACGCCGAGCACCGGACGCCCGGTGAGGGCGTTCAGCTGCCGCAGTCCCGGTTCGAGCAACGCCGGGTCGCCGCGGAACTTGTTCACCACGAACCCGGCGACCAGCGCCTGGTCGGCCGGGTCGAGCAGGGCCAGCGTGCCGAACAGGTGCGCGAACACCCCGCCCCGGTCGATGTCGCCGACCACGAGCACCGGCAGGTCCGCCGCCCGCGCCAAGCCCATGTTCGCGATGTCGTTCGCCCTGAGGTTGATCTCGGCGGGCGAGCCCGCGCCCTCGCAGACGACCACGTCGAAATCGTCGCGCAGGCCGTCCAGCGTGGTCAGAACCGTGGCGAACAGCTCGGCCTTGCGCTCGCGGTAGGACAGCGCGGACACCTCGCCGACCGCCCGACCCAGCACCACGACCTGCGAGCTGCGGTCGCCGCCCGGCTTGAGCAGCACCGGGTTGAACCGCACGCTCGGCGCCAGCCCGCACGCGGCGGCCTGCACCGCCTGCGCGCGGCCGATCTCGCCGCCGTCGGCCGTCACGACCGAGTTGTTGGACATGTTCTGGGCCTTGAACGGGGCCGTCTTCACCCCTTGCCGCGCGAGCCACCTGCACAGACCGGCCACCAGCACGCTCTTCCCCGCGTCCGACGTGGTGCCGGCCACCAGCAACGCACTGCGCACAATGTCCCCTCGTGTCGGTCCCGACTGACATCATCCACGGCATGGTCGACGTCCCCCCCACCGCGGTCCTGGTGCACAGCCCCTACCTCGGGCCCGCGAGCATGCGCCCGCTCGCCGACGCGCTGGCCCGACTCGGTCACCCCGTGGTGCTGCTCGACCTGCGGGTGACGGTCAACGCCGCGCCCGTCCACCAGCGGCTGCTCGGCGTGTTCGCCGACGCGGTGGAGGACTCCCTGGTCGAGGGCGACCTGGTGCTCGTGGGGCACAGCGGCGCCGGTCCGCTGCTGCCCGCGTTCGCCGACGCCCTGGAGACGCCCGTGCGCGGGCTGGTGTTCCTCGACTCCGACCTGCCCACGCCGGGCCGGAGCTGGCGCGACGACGCGCCCGCCGAGCGGATGGCGCACCTGAAGGCCATCTCGCGGGACGGGCTGATGCCGCGCTGGGACCTGTGGTTCGCGCCCGAGGCGCTGTCGGCGATGGTGCCGGACGTGCGGCTGCTGGAGGAGATCGTGGCCGAGGCGCCCGAGGTGCCGCTGGCGTTCCTGAAGGAGCCCCGGCCCACCGTGGCGTGGACCGGGCCGTGCTCGTACGTGAAGCTCAGCCCCGCCTACGACGCCGCCGCCTCGGCGGCACGCGGGCTCGGCTGGCCCGTGGTGGAGCTGGACAGCCACCACCTGGGCGCGGTGACCTCGCCCGACGAGGTGGCGCAAACCCTGGTGCCGCTGCTCAGCAGACGGTGAGGATCTCCGCGCCGTCCGCGGTGACCACGATCGTGTGCTCGAACTGGGCGGTCCAGCTCTTGTCGCGGGTGGTGACCGTCCAGCCGTCGTCCCACAGGTCGTGCTCGATGCCGCCGAGGGTGATCATCGGCTCGATGGTGAACGTCATGCCCTCTTCGATCACCGTGGGCACGTGCGGCGCGTCGTAGTGCAGCACGACGAGGCCGCTGTGGAAGGTGCGGCCGATGCCGTGGCCGGTGAAGTCGCGCACCACGCCGTAGCCGAAGCGGTTGGCGTAGGACTCGATGACGCGGCCGACCACGTTGAGCTGCCGTCCCGGCTTGACCGCCTTGATGGCGCGCATGGTGGCCTCGTGCGTGCGCTCGACCAGGAGGCGGGCTTCCTCGCTCACGTCGCCGGCCAGGAAGGTGGCGTTCGTGTCGCCGTGCACGCCGCCGATGTAGGCGGTGACGTCGACGTTGACGATGTCACCGTCCTCGACCACGGTCGTGTCGGGGATGCCGTGGCAGATGACCTCGTTCAGCGAGGTGCAGCAGGACTTGGGGAAGCCGCGGTAGCCGAGCGTGGACGGGTACGCCCCGTTGTCGCACAGGAACTCGTGCGCGACCGCGTCGATCTCGTCGGTGGTCACGCCGGGCACGATCACCTTGCCCGCCTCCTGCAACGCCTGCGCCGCCAGTCTGCCCGCGACGCGCATCGCCTCGATCACCTCGGGCGGCTGCACCCAGGGATCGGTGTTGCGCTTGGGTTCGGGTCGGTCGACGTACTCGGGCCGCTCGATCTGGGCGGGCACCGGACGGCGCGGGGACAGCACACCTGGCTGGAGGACGGCACGCACGGACATGCCCTCCAGATTACGGCTCAGCGTGACGGGGCATGCGCCACGTGTCCGTTACGCGGTCGGTTCAACCGTTCCGGGCGAGGCGATCGGCAGCCCCATCTCGTCGGCGGCGGTCAGGAGTCGCTTGTCGTAGGCCACGAACGCGTCCAGGTCCACGCGCAGGCGCAAGGCCGACGCGAGGTGGATCGCGTCGAGCGACTTGAGCGGCAGCGGCAACGCGCCGGCCGCGTCCAACAGGTCCATGGTCATGGTCATCTGGTCGAGCTCGACCAGGATCAACGTGGCTTGCCTGATCGCCTCGTCGCCCTCGGCGCGCACGGCGCGGATCAGCTCGACCCTGGCGAGCGAGCTGCTGACCAGCCGGGCACCGGCTCGGTCGTCCAGCCAGGTGCGCAGCGCGGAGGTCTCGGCCTCGGTTCGCACCAGTTTGGCCAGTGCCGAGGTGTCGAGGTAGATCACCAACGCTCCTCGTCCCGCATCTGGCGCAGCACTTCCGAGATCGGCGTGCCGGACGTGGCGGGCAACGGTTCGGGCAACCGCCCACCTCGGCCGCGGAGCAGCTCACCGTTGGCGACGAGCTGGTCCCGCAGACTCGACGCCCCGTGCTGAGGAGGAACGATCTCGGCGACCACCCGACCGTGATCGGTCACCGCGATCCGTTCCCCGGCCTCGGCCCGCCGCACGTACTCACTCGCGTGGTGGCGGAGTTCACGAAGTCCGACCTGATCCATGTGAAACACGGTATCACATTGATGTTGGACCGTTCAGCCCAACGCGGCCAGGAAGCGGGCCGAGGCGTCGACCGCCGGCGCGGAGCTGTTCGTGCCCAGGAGCAGGGTCGCGAACGCGATGTCGCCGCGGTAGCCGACGAACCAGCCGTGCGAGTTCGTGCCGTCGCCGAACTGCGCCGTGCCCGTCTTGCCCCGCACGTCCCCGTACGGCTTGAGCTGCGGCGCGGTGCCGGTTTCGACCACTTCCCGCATCATCGCCCGCAACGGCTCCAGCACGGCGGGCGCCGGTGGGGTCGGGGTGTGGTCCACCTTCGTCTCCCGGCCCTTCAGCAGCGTGGGCACCGGCATCTTGCCCGTCGCCGTCGTCGCCGCCACCAGGGCCATGCCGAACGGGCTCGCCAGCAGCTTGCCCTGGCCGAAGCCGTCCTCCGCCCGCTCCACCACGTCGGTGGCGGGCGGCACGGAGCCGGTGATCGTGGTGATCGCCGGGATCTCGAAGTCGACCCCGAGGCCGAACGAGTCCGCCGCCTTGGTCAGCGCGTCCGGCGCCATCCCGGCCGCGAGCTGCGCGAACGTCGTGTTGCACGAGAACGCGAACGCCGAGTGCAGCGGGATCGTGCCCTTGTCGAACTCGTGGTCGTTCGGCACGACCCGGCGACCGTCGATCACCGCCTTGCCCGGGCACGGCAGCGGGCTGTCCGCCGTCGCCTGCCCGGACGACAGGGCCGCCGCCGCCGTCACGATCTTGAACGTCGACCCCGGCGGGTAACGGCCGCTCAGCGCCATCGGGCCCTCGGCGTCGGCCGCCTCGTTCTGCGCCACCGCCAGGATGTCGCCGGTCGACGCCTGCAACGCCACCAGCATCGCGGCCTGCGGTACGGGCTCCAGCGCGTCCTCCGCCGCCACCTGCACGCCCCGGCTCAACGCGGTCGAGATCGCCTGCGCGGGCTCCGGCGCCTGCTCGTGCAGCGTCTCCACCTCGTCACCGGCCGCGTTCACCGTGTAGACGCGCAGCCCGGCCTTGCCCGCGATCTCCTCCTCCACCGCCTTGCGCACGGCGGGCAGCACCTGCGAGCCGAACGTGCGCGACGGCGCCAGCAGGCTCGTCTGCGTGGTGAACCGGACCCCCGGCAGCTCGTAGATCGCGGGCTTCACGGTCCGGTAGTCCGCGTCACGCAGCGCGGCCACCTGGTAGACCTGCCCGGCGGGGACCTTCGACACCCCGTCCATGATCGCCACCTGGGTGATCGCCGGGTCGATCGGCGTCAGCGCCGCGGCCAGCGCGCCGGCCACCGCGCCCACGTCACCGGCCTCCTGGGCGTTGAGCAGGATCGACACGACCTGCTCCGGCGCGAGCAGCGGCGTGCCGTCGCGGTCCAGCACGGGCGCCAGCGCGGGCTTCACCTCGGCCACCCCGAGCGACTGCTGCACGGCGAGCTTCGGGTGCACGACCGAAGGCGCCCAGTGCACCTTCCAGTCGTCCTCCTCGCGCCGCAGGTCGAACTTCGTCTGGTAGCTCCACGCGTGGTCGTGCCCGAGGTCCCAGTCCAGCTGCGCGGTCGCGTCGGCGGTGGTCGACTCGCCCGCCGAGCGCACCTGCTCGACCTTGGTGGTCAGCCCCTTGGGCTTGAGCACCTCGTGGACCTTGCCCAGCACGTCCTTCGCGCCGCCCGGGTCGTCGGTCAGGCCGGCCGCGCCGTCGACGTCGCCCGCGGCGAGCTTGGCCAGGAAGTCGCCCGCCACCTGGTCCGGGCCGGGACGGGACGAGAACAGGCCGCAGCCGCTGACGAGCAGCAGGACCACCCCGGGAAGGACCAAGCGGGACAGGGACGGCTTGCGCGCGATCACGGCGCCGAGTATGCCCGGTGTGACCGGCCGCACGCCGCGACGGTCTCAGAACAGCACGGTCGCGTACTGGCCGACCTGGGAGAACCCGATCTTGCGGTACGCCGCCTTGGCCACGTCGTTGTAGGAGTTCACGTACAGCGACGCGGTCCGGCCCAGGGTCCTGACCAGGCGTTCGGCCACCGCCGCGGTGCCCGCCGCGCCGATGCCGTGCCCGCGGCGGTCCGGCCGCACCCACACGCCCTGGATCTGGCCGACCTGCGCCGACATGGCCCCGATCTCGGCCTTGAACACCACGTCGCCGCCCTCGAACCGGGCGAACGCCCGCCCGCTCGCGATCAGCTCGGCCACCCGCGCCCGGTAGGACACGCCGCCGTCCTCGGCGCACGGGTCGACGCCGACCTCCTCGATGAACATGGCGATCGCGGCGGGCAGGTACCGGTCGAGCTCGTCGGGCCGGACCGGCCGCACGAGCGGGTCCAGCGGGATCGCCGGGCTGCCGCCCAGCGCCATCAACGGCTGGTCGGCGCGCACCTCGCGGGCCGGTCCCCAGTCCGGGGACAGCTCCTCCCACAGGCCGAGCACCTGCTCGGCGGGCCCGACCAGCGACGAGCACATGCGGCCGCGGCGGCGGGCCCGGTCGGCGAAGCCGCGCAGCGCCTGCGCGTTGCCGCGCAGCGGGATGAGGTTCGGGCCGGCGAAGCACAGCGCGTCGACCCGGCCGCCGCGCAGCGACCGGTGGTCGTACGCCCACACCTCGCCGCCGAGCCGCCACGGGTCCAGACCCGCGACCTCGACCCGTGCGGCGACCATGCAGGACGCCACCGGGTCGGCCGCGAGCACGGCGAGGACCTCGGTCAGGTCCCGCTCGTCGAGCAAGCGCGCGCCAGCCAACCTCAGCACGCCGTCAAGCCTGCCAGATCCACCGCGTTACCCGCGCGTCCGCCACCCGCTCAGCCGACTGCCGGCCCACTCCCGACTGCCCTCAGCCGACCGTGACGACCGGTTCGCCGCCCTCGGCGGTCTCGCCCATCTCCTCGGCGATCCGCATCGCCTCTTCGATCAGGGTCTCCACGATCTGGTGCTCCGGCACGGTCTTGACGACCTTGCCCTTCACGAAGATCTGACCCTTGCCGTTGCCGGAGGCGACCCCGAGGTCGGCCTCGCGCGCCTCACCGGGCCCGTTCACCACGCAGCCCATCACGGCGACCCGCAGCGGCACCTCCATGCCCTCCAGACCGGCCGTGACCTGCTCCGCCAACGTGTAGACGTCGACCTGGGCGCGGCCACAGGACGGGCACGACACGATCTCCAGCTTGCGCGGGCGCAGGTTGAGCGACTGGAGGATCTGGTGCCCGACCTTCACCTCCTCGACCGGGGGAGCCGACAGCGAGACGCGGATCGTGTCCCCGATGCCCTGCCGCAGCAGCGCGCCGAACGCCACCGCCGACTTGATCGTGCCCTGGAACGCCGGGCCCGCCTCCGTCACACCCAGGTGCAGCGGGTAGTCGCACTGCTCGGCCAGCAGCTCGTAGGCCCGGATCATCACCACCGGGTCGTTGTGCTTGACCGAGATCTTCAGGTCGTGGAAGTCGTGCTCGGCGAACAGCGACGCCTCCCACAGCGCCGATTCGGCCAGCGCCTCCGGCGTCGCCTTGCCGTACTTGGCCATCAGCCGCGGGTCCAACGACCCCGCGTTCACGCCGATCCGGATCGGCGTGCCGTGGTCGCGGGCCGCCGCCGCGATCTCCTTGACCTTGTCGTCGAACTTCTTGATGTTGCCCGGGTTCACGCGGACCGCCGCGCACCCGGCCTCGATCGCCGCGAACACGTACTTCGGCTGGAAGTGGATGTCCGCGATCACCGGGATCTGCGACTTCTTCGCGATCGCCGCCAGCGCGTCCGCGTCGTCCTGGGACGGGCACGCCACGCGCACGATGTCGCAGCCCGCCGCCGTCAGCTCGGCGATCTGCTGGAGCGTGGCGTTCACGTCCGCCGTCACCGTCGTCGTCATGGACTGCACGGACACGGGGAACTCACTGCCGACGCCCACCGAGCCCACCATGAGCTGGCGGGTCTTGCGCCGTTCCGACAACACCGGAGGAGGCATCGCCGGCAGGCCGAGCATGACGCCGTCACTCATGGACTACGCACCTCTCACTGTGATCACTGGAAGAGCTTGATCGGGTTGACGATGTCCGCGGTGATCGTCAACAGCGTGACCGATCCGCCGACGAAGATCACGAAGTAGGTCAGCGGCAGCAGTCGCAGGTAGTTGACCGGTGCGCCGTCCGGAAGACCGCGGAGCTTCCGGATCCAGTTTCGCACCCGTTCGTACAGGTTGACGGCGATGTGACCACCGTCAAGCGGCAGCAGCGGCAGGAGGTTGAACACACCCACGAAGAAGTTCAGGCCCGCCAGCATCAGCCAGAACAGCTGCCACAGGCCCCGGTCGACCGCCTCGCCGCCGAGCCTGCTCGCGCCGACCACGCTGACCGGGCTGTCGATGTCGCGCTCGGCGCCGCCGATGGCCTCGATCACGGCCGGGATCTTCTTCGGGAAGTTGATCAGGCCGCGCCAGGTGTTCTCGAACATCGTGCCGGTGAACTGGGTCGCGCCGCCGATCGCGGTGAACGCGTTGTACTCGAAGTTGCGCTGCTGGATGACGCCGATCGCGCCGACCTCTTCCTTGTAGCGCGTGCCGTCCTTGCGCTCCATCTCGCGCTCGACGCGGGCGACGTCGGCGGTGAGGGTCAGCTCACGGCCGTCGCGCAGCACCTTGAACTCCGTGGTGCCGGTCCGCTCGCGGGTCTTCGTCAGCACGTCGGCCCACGTGGGCGTGGCCGCGCCGGCCACCGCCACGATCTCGTCGCCCGCCTGGAAGCCCGCGTCCTTGGCCGGCGACGGCGCACCGGGCGCGCACTCGGCGTCGGTGCTGTTCTGCACGCACGGCGCGACCTCGGCGATCATCGCGCTGTCGCGCAGGTTCGGGATGCCCATGGTGAAGGCCATGAAGTACAAGATGACGAAGCCCACGATGAAGTGGGTGATGGAGCCCGCGGACAGGACCACCACGCGCTTCCAGGTCTTCTGCCGGTTGAACGCGCGGTGCCGGTCCTCCGGCGCGACCTCCTCCAGCGCGGTCATGCCCGTGATCTCGCAGAAGCCACCCGCCGGGATGGCCTTGAGGCCGTACTCGGTCTCGCCGCGGCGGAAGGACCAGATCTTCGGCCCGAACCCGATGAAGTACCGGGTCACCTTCATCCCGAACATCTTCGCGGTGGCCAGGTGGCCGAGCTCGTGCAGCGCGATCGAGATGCCGATGAGCAGGGCGAACAGCAGAATGCCCAGGAAAACGAGCACGTCAGTCCCTTCCAGACCCCACCGAAGTGGCCACGAGTTCCCGCGCCCGCGCCCGGGCCCATTGCTCCGCCGCGAGGACTTCGTCGACGTCGACCGGCTCGTGCGCCCAGCCGTCCGCCTCCGCGAGCACTCCTGCCACAGTGTCCACGATGGAGGTGAACGACGTGCCGCCGCCGAGGAAGACCGCGACCGCTTCCTCGTTCGCCGCGTTGTAGACCGCCGGCAGGCAGCCACCGCCGGAGCCGGCCTGCCTGGCGAGCCTCACCGCCGGGAACGTCTCGTCGTCCAGCGGCTCGAACGTCCACGCCGTCGCCACGTCGAAGGTACACGCGGCGGCGGCGCCGGGGATCCGGTCTGGCCAGCCCAGCGCCAGCGCGATCGGCAGCTTCATGTCCGGCGGGCTGGCCTGGGCGAGCGTGGAGCCGTCGGTGAAGGTGACCATCGAGTGCACGATCGACTGCGGGTGCACGACCACGTCGATGCGGTCGTAGGGCACGCCGAACAGCAGCTGCGCCTCGATCAGCTCCAGCCCCTTGTTGACGAGGGTGGACGAGTTGACGGTGATGACCGGCCCCATCGACCACGTGGGGTGCGCCATGGCCTCACGCGCGGTGACGTCGGCGAGGTCCGCGCGGGTGCGACCGCGGAACGGGCCGCCGGAGGCGGTGAGGACGAGCTTGGCCACCTCGTCGGGCCGGCCGCCGCGCAGGCACTGGGCCAGCGCGGAGTGCTCGGAGTCGACCGGCACGATCTGGCCCGGCTTGGCCGCCTTGAGCACGAGCGGACCGCCCGCGATCAGCGATTCCTTGTTGGCCAGGGCGAGCGTCGCGCCCGCTTTGAGGGCGTGCAGCGTGGGCGCCAGGCCGATCGAGCCGGTGATGCCGTTGAGCACCACGTCGGCCGGGGTGGAGTCGACCAGGTCGGTCATCGCGGTCGGGCCGGCGAGGATGCGCGGCAGCTTGAACGCGCCCCGCGCGTAGCCGCGCTTCTGCGCCTCGGCGTAGAGGGCGAGCGTGACGTCCTCGACCGCGGTGGCCCGGGCCACGGCCACGGCCTGGACCCCGAACTCGACGGCCTGCGCGGCGAGGGCGGCCGGGTCCGCGCCGCCGGCGGCCAGTCCGACCACGGTGAACCGGTCGCGGTTGGCGGCGATGACGTCGAGGGCCTGGGTGCCGACCGACCCGGTCGACCCGAGTACCAGGACCGTGCGTGGTGTGCTCATCACCGCCCATTGTTCCCGAGCCGACCTGATAGCCCGCACAGCGGTACTTGGATAACGGAACGGTAACGAGGGCGTGGTATCACTCGAACGTGGGCATTCCTCGATCAAGCGCCCCGACGGATCCCCCGTCGCGGCCATCAGGAAGGAGAGCCCCCGTGGGCATCTTGGGTTGGATCGTCCTCGGCCTCATCGCGGGTGCCATCGCCAAGGCCATCATGCCAGGTCGGGACCCCGGCGGCATCATCATCACGATGCTGCTCGGCATCGTCGGCGCCATCATCGGCGGTTTCGTCGGCCAGGCGATTTTCGGGACCAACATCAACACGTTCTTCGACCTGAGCACCTGGCTGCTCGCCATCCTCGGCTCGCTGATCGTGCTTGGCGTCTACCGCATGGTGACCGGTTCCCGAGCCAGGGCATGACGTCGTCCGGAACAACTGACCACTCGGGGTGGGGGCCCCCCGGGCGCCCCACGGGGCCGCCCCCGCCCCCCCACAGCAAGACCCCCCCCCCC